>DASPOT010000220.1:0-3457 GCA_035625875.1 Mycobacterium sp.
TATTAGTTACGTGGAATCTCACCGTGGGTCAAAGATCATGTGCCCATGGCAAGGGCCACGAACTAAGGAGATGGGTTGGGCGGCAGCGCGGTAGTGCAAGACAAGTGGCCGGTCCTGGGCCGGCACGAGCGAGCAGCGGAATGGTTGCGGGTGTGGACCGATCTCGGGCGGGCGTCCCGCACGATCGACGCCTATGCCCGCGGACTGGCCGAATACCTGCTCATGTGCGACCGGGCCGGCGTCGATCCGGTAGTCGCGAACCGGGCGCATATCGCCGCTTATGTGCGTGAACTGACGGAGCGACCGAGCCGCCGGGGTGCGAACGTGGTGTCGATCGATTCGGGCGCCGGTTTGGCGAATGCCACTCTGCAGCAGCGAATGGTTCCCGTACGGCTGTTTTACGACTTCCTGGTCGAGGAGGGCGTCCGTGACTCCAATCCGGTTGGGCGGGGCCGTTATTCGTCACGCAATCGTGGTGGCGGCTATCAGCGTGGTCTGATTCCGCGGTGGAACAAGCTGCCGTGGATCCCGACTGAGCCGCAGTGGCTGGAGCTGTTGGCGGTGGCTGCCGAGGAGCCGGTCCGCAACCGGGTGATGCTGGCGCTGGCCTATGACGCGGCGCTGCGGAGGGAGGAGCTGTGCTCGCTGCGCACCGACGATCTCGATCCGGCCCGCCGGATGTTGCGGATCAGGGCGGAAACAACGAAGAACCGGCTGGAGCGGGTGGTGCCGTACTCCGCGACGACCGGGGTCTTGTTGGCGGGCTATCTGGCTCACCGAGCGGCGATGAGCCGCGCTCGGGGGCCATTGTTCCTGTCGGAGTCGCGTCGTAACAGGGCGGAGCCGCTGAGTCTGTGGACCTGGTCGAAGGTCGTGAGGCGGCTGGCGTTGGCCGCTGAGTTGCCACAGTTTTCCACTCACACCACCCGGCATCTGTGCTTGACCGACCTGGCGCGCATGGGCTGGGAACTGCATGCGATCGCGACGTTCGCCGGCCACCGCTCAACTGACTCCACCCTCGCCTACATCCACCTGTCCGGCCGTGATTTGGCCGACAAGCTCAGCCGGGGCATGGAGCAGATCCACGGCTGGCGGGTTCGAACGCTGGCCCGGCTCGGCGAGGAATCGGCGGCGATCCAGCCGTGACGGCACCGTCTTCGGCGGCCGTCTCGGTGACGTCCGCGGCCCCAGGGTGGTCCTGGCCGGTCCGTGCCGCGAAGTATGACCGCTCTGCAGCCCTGTCGGGCGCCGAGCAGGCCGGGCTCGAGATCCTCGGCTGGGGTGTGCGTTTTTGGCCTGAGCGATGGCAGGATCCTGGGCACCCGCAGTGGCAAGCGCTGCATCGCCTGATAGTTCCGCTGGTCTGCGCCGTGGAAAGCCTTGAGGTGGCTGATGATTGGTTCCACCGCCGATCGGCCAGGGACGCGGTCGCGGTGCTACTACGGGGCTGTGCGACCCATAGGGCCAGTTTCTGGGCCTGGGATGCGGCGACGTGGACGGGCATCCTGGGAGCCAGCGGAGACGTTTACCTGAAAACATATCCGCGGTGGGCGCGCACGTCAGCGCGGTCTTACGCCATCGCTTTGGCCTACCTGTTCGGGTTCACCGACTTGCACCGTCTGGGCAATGTCGGCCGCGGGGCGGTCGCGCGAAAAGTGTTCGGTCGTGCTGCTGTCGAACAGGCAGTGGACCAGGTCACGTCGGTGCTGCATGGCTGGGGTCAGCGGTCCCCGCAGGTCACCGTCCGGACGGCGAGCCTGGTCTGTCATGCGCTGCTGATCAACCGGAGTCCGTTGCTGGCCGATCTGTCCGAGGATGCGCTCGATGGGTTGCGGGCGAACATGTCGATTCCGTACTCGCTGCGCCAGAACGTTCACAGCCTCCATCGGGCGCTGGCGGCGCTCGGGCATGTGGGTGCTCCGCGGCCGCCAGCGCGGTTGGCGCTTGCGCCGGCGGAGGGCGTGGATCGGGTCTGGGCCGACTGGGTGCAGCGATGGTATGACACCTCACCACTGCCGGTGTCCGGCAGAAAGGGGCGGCGCAACCAGATGTTGAGGATGGGGCGGTGGTTGGCCGCCGAGCATCCCGATATTCGGGAGCCCAGCCAGTGGACCCGAGAATTGTGTGCTGCCTGGGTCGCCGCCGTTGACCGTCTGTGCATCGGCGACTACACCCAAAATGACGAGTCCTTGCTTGACCGCATTGGTGAACCGCTGATGCCGCGAACGAAGAGCGGCCTGCTTGCCGGTGCTCGCCAATTCTTCCGGGACTGCCAGGAGTGGGGCTGGATTGCCCGCAGATTCGATCCCGCGCGGGCGCTGGGAACCCCGCGCAGCATTCGTGCTCTCATCGGCCCGAATCCACGCGTGATAGCCGACGATGTCTGGGCCAAGCTGCTGTGGGCCGGGCTCAACCTCGAACACGGCGACATCTACGCCAACCCGGTCGGCCGCAAGCACCCCATTGAGCTGCTCAGGGCATTGGCGCTGACCTGGCTGTTCGGCGGTCTGCGCAGCGACGAGATCGTCCGGCTACGGGTCGGTTGCATCCGCTGGCAGCGCGAGAACATCGACCTCCCCGGCGACACCGACGAGACACTCGACAAGGATGCGGTCTGCCTGTTGGACGTTCCCGTGCACAAGACCGGGACCGCCTTCACCAAGCCGGTCGACCCGATCGTGGGCCACGCCATCGCTGCCTGGGAGGCCGTGCGGCCACCCCAACCCCCCGTCTTGGACCGCAAGACAGGCGAACGGGTGCGCCTGTTATTCTCCTACAGGGCGCAGGGAATTGGCCGGCAGTACTTGAACATTCGCATCATCCCGGCGCTCTGCGCCAAGGTGGGCGTGCCGACCGCTGACGTCCGCGGCAACATCACCAGCCACCGGGCCCGATCCACCATCGCCAGCCAGCTCTACAACGCCAAGGAGCCGATGACTCTGTTCGAGCTGCAAGCCTGGCTTGGCCACAGCTCCCCAGCGTCGACCCAGCACTACGCCAAGATCACCCCGAACACCCTGGCCAAGGCCTACAACGACGCCGGATACTTCGCCCGCAACGTTCGCACCATCGAGGTCCTCGTCGACCGCGACGCCGTCAGCTCCGGTGAGGCCGCCAACGGCGAGCCCTGGCAGTACTACGACCTGGGTCACGGCTACTGCACCTACACATTCTTTGAGCAGTGCCCCCACCGAATGGCCTGCGCCCGCTGTGATTTCTACACTCCGAAAGATTCCAGTAAGGCACAACTGCTGGAGGCCAAGCAGAATCTCCAGCGCATGCTCGCCAGTGTCCCGCTCACCGAGGACGAACAGGCAGCAGTCGACGAGGGACAGGCAGCCCTTGACCGCCTGTTGGAACGCCTGATCGACGTCCCCGCACCCGATGGCGCAACCCCGCGTGAGATTGGTGTACCCGCGACCGCCAGCCTGCTGCCGATCATCGCGGTCGACCAGCG
>DASPOT010000221.1:0-20276 GCA_035625875.1 Mycobacterium sp.
TGGAACAGTGCTGGGATTGTTCGTATTTCAGGCGGCGTTGTCGAGTTCGGTGACCACGTGCCAGACCGCGAAGCGGTCAGCCATCTCGCTTCGCCAGCCTGTTGCGTTGAGCAGATGTCGTCGTGGTCGAAAGTGTGCGGAGATACCGCTGAAAGCCGACAGCAGACATTCCTGGCAGAATGTGGGGTTTGCCCCAACGCCAACACATGGAGCCGCCTGTGCCACACCGGGTGTGGTGGCTACCACCGAGAACGGTGCGAAAGCCATGGCGGCTGCCGCCGCAATCCCGAGTGCTTTCATCTCGTGACCTTTCGGGAACCGCACTGGCTGGGGGAGCTGCGACCACCGAGAGTGGTGCGGACGGGTAGCGGCGGCTTTGCCGTTACCCAAGACAGTGTCGCACTTCGTGATGAGGGGAATGAACCGGCCCTCGCCTACAAATCTCGACTGCCGCGTCCTCGCCGGCCCGGCCGCGGTGCGCTAGGCGCTCATGTGGATATGGTTCCGTGCGGCGTTTCCACTTAGTCACCCTGGCCCCTGGCGGGGCCGCGCACAGCGCGTGAAAACTGTGTGTGGGTCGCTCGGGCGACGTCGGAATTTCCTTGGTGTGCGAGAGCCCGTCATTTAGTCGGACGCGGGAGCCTCGGGAGCACCGAACTGTTGCTGCGAGCACGAGGGTCAGAATCCTACAACTATGAGGCTCCTCCCGGGCGGCCCGTGTTTTCGACGTCGAAAGGTGGGGCCGGGAAGGAAGCCATGGAACGTTGTGGTCGAGCGGTGTGCTGGCCTGGATGTCCACAAGGACACCGTGGTGGCGTGTGTACGCACGCCGGAGACGGGAGGTAGCCGCGAGCAGACAACGCGCACGTTCAAGACGATGACGATCGATCTGATGGGGCTGCGCGACTGGTTGGTGGCGATGGGTGTGACGCTGGTCGGCATGGAGTCGACCGGTGTGTATTGGAAGCCGGTGTTTTATGTGCTCGAAGACGAAATCGAGTGCTGGTTGTTGAATGCCCGGCACCTGCGCAACGTGCCGGGACGCAAAACCGATGTGCAAGACGCGGAGTGGATCTGCCAGCTGGTTGAGCACGGCTTGGTGCGGCCCTCGTTTGTGCCGCCCAAGCCGATTCGCGAGCTGCGGGATCTGACCCGCTACCGCAAGGCCCAGATCGATGAGCGGGGCCGGAGGCCCTGCGGCTGGATAAGGTGCTCCAAGACGCGGGCATCAAGTTGTCCTCGGTGGCCACCGACATTTTGGGCAAGTCCGGGCGCGACATGCTCGTCGCGCTGGTTTCGGGCACCCAGGACCCGCAGGTTCTTGCCGAGCTGGCCCGCGGCAAGCTGCGCACCAAGATTCCGCTGCTGCGCCGGGCCCTGGAGGGCAGCTTCGTGTCGCGCCATCGGCTCATCGTGGAAAAGATCCTGGCCAAGCTCGACTTTTTGGACGAGACGATCGAGGACCTGTCGGCCGAGATCGACCGGCTGATCGCCCCTTTCGCCGGTGAGGTCGACCTGCTAGACACCATCACCGGGGTCGACCGGCGCGCCGCGGAGTGCATCATCGCCGAGATCGGCGTCGAGATGGCACGATTCGGCAGTTCGGCCCGCCTGGCCAGCTGGGCCGGGCGCTGCCCGGGACATCACGAATCGGCCGGCAAACACAAATCGGGCAGGTCGCGCCCGGGCTCCAAGTGGCTTGCCGCCACCTTGGCCCAATGCGCCGAAGCCGCCGGGCGCTCCAAGAACACCTATCTGGGCGCCCAGTTCCAGCGGCTCCGCGGACGACGCGGTCATCCCAAGGCGCGCAAGGCCGTCGAGCACTCGATCCTGGTAGCCGCCTTCCACGTGCTCGACCGCCGCGTTCCCTACCAGGATCTCGGCGCGGACTGGTTCGTGCGCCGCCGCCCCGAGGCGCACGCCCGCCGACTCGCCCACCAGATCGAAGCACTCGGATTCCGCGTCACCATCGAACCCATCGAGCAGGCCGCCTAAACCAACTCAACATCGCGGATCTCCCGGATGTGGGGCACCACCCCGCATCCGGGAGATCCGCGCGCCCACGTCACCTCCGTTTTCGGATCAGGAGTCCTGGGCCCACGAGATTGCTAATGGTGGTTTCGACCGCAAGCTCGACGGCTAACAATTCCAGGAAGCCTCCGAACGTGACCAGTCCCAGGTCAGCCGCGATCGGATCACCGACTGCGTTAAGGAGGTGACCGGCCTCGAGCCTGGTCACGAAGAGGCTGGCGTCATATGTTGGGAAGGTGATTCCGAGGGCAAGAGCTAAATCTGCCATCGGAAGTAGAACAGCGTAGTCATTCGCGAGCACACTACTGAAAGTGTTGACGGTATTGGTGATCTCAGATGCCAAAGTGTCTCTGAGGAAGTGGCGCTTGCCAAATCGCTCACGGACACCGTCTGTAGTGCGTCGGTCAGTGCCGTGGGCGGATTCAACGTAATCAGGTTCGACAGGCCGCGTCGGGTCATAGCTGTCGGCGTCTGGATCCCACCAGCGCAGGTCGCGCCGCAGGGCGTATGGCGTGGTTTCGACGATGGCGCCGCGATGCTTTTCTATCGGCGCCGTAAGCCGTCTGGTCTGGCGTCCAACCCGTCTTGCGAATTCTTTGCGAATAGCACTACTGCTCCCCACCCGCTGCGGCGCTGGTCAAGGGCGAGGGCCAACCTAGAGGGACGGCCTCGGGAGCTCGGTTGTGACCGCGTCGTCGCCGTGCTCCTCCCTTAGCAGCAAGGACCGAACCAACGGACGCGGCCCGTAAGGCCGAAGCAATTGACTGGCTGGGCGTGGGCGCACTATTTGCGGCCACCAGAACCAACGTCCGAGCAGCGCGGCGATAGACGGCGTCATGAAGGAGCGCACGATCACGGTGTCGAACAACAGACCAAGGCCGATGGTGGTACCCACTTGAGCGATAATGCGCAGGTCACTGACCGCCATGGCCATCATGGTGAACGCGAACACCAGGCCCGCGTTCGTCACGACCTTGCCGGTACCGCCCATTGCACGGATGATGCCCGTGTTTATACCGGCGGCTATTTCCTCTTTCATCCTGGATACCAACAACAGGTTGTAGTCAGACCCCACCGCCAAAAGGATGATCAGAGACATCGGGAGCACGATCCAGTGCAATTTGATGCCCAGAACATACTGCCAGACCAGCACCGACAGTCCAAACGATGCGCCCAACGAAAGCGCCACCGTACCCACGATAACTAGTGCGGCAATAAAACTTCGCGTGATGATGAGCATGATGGTGAAAATAATGCAGAGCGCAGCGACTCCCGCGATGAGGAGATCGTATTTGGAGCCGTCTCGCCAGTCCTTATAGGTCGCCGCCGTGCCGGCGATATAGATCTTGGCGTTCGACAGAGGTGTCCCCTTGAGCGCCTCCTCGGCCGCCGTCTTTATCCGGTCGATACGCGTAATTCCCACGGGCGTCGCGGGATCGCCCCTGTGCGAAATGATGAATCGAGCCGCTTTCCCATCCGGAGACAGGAAGGAATTCATAGCGCGCTGGAAGTCCTTGTTCTTGAAAACCTCCGGAGGCAGATAGAAGGAATCGTCGTTCCTGGCGGCGTCGAACGCCTGTCCCATCGCTGTCGCATTATCGCTCATTTCGTCCATCTCGTTGAAGGTCCCGGACATGGTGCTGTGCATGGTTAGCAACATAGTCCGCGTTGTCTCCATGCTTGCGATCATCGGCGGGAACTGGGCGAGCAGCTGCGGCATTAGCGCATCCAGTTGATCGAGGTCTTTGAGGAGATCCTGCAGCTTATCGCTAATCTCGTCAACACCGTCGATGGAATCGAATATGGATCTCAGCGACCAGCAGATCGGAATGTCGTAGCAGTGTTTCTCCCAGTAGAAATAGCTGCGGATGGGCCTCCAGAAATCCTCGAAATCCGCGATGTGACCCCGCAGTTCATCGGTGATAACGGTAATTTCCCTCGTTTTACCGATCATGCTATGAGTAGTGTTATTAATCTGTTGCGTCAAGCCATACATGCGCTGCATTAGGTTGATCGTTTTCGTGATCTCGTCGGCCTGCTTGAGCATGTCGTTCATGCGGTCTTTTAGATACTTCATATTCTGTAGCTGGCTCGCGTTTTGCATGCTGAGCAGAAACGGTATCGATGTGTGTTCAATCGGTGTTCCTTCGGGCCGAGTTATGCCCTGCACCCGAGAAATTCCTGGGACGCGGAAAACTCCCTTGGCTAGTTTGTTTAGCACGAGAAAATCTGCCGGATTGCGCATATCGTGATCTGACTCGATCATCAGAATTTCCGGCATCATTCGTGCCTGGGAGAAATGACGGTCAGCAGCCGCATACCCCAAATTGGCTGGAATGTCTTCGGGTATATAGAGTCGGTCGTTGTAGCTCGTTTTATAGCCCGGCAGCGTCAGTAGACCGATCAGCGCGATCGCGCAAGTGGCAGCCAGAATGGGCGCGGGCCAGCGGACAATCGCCGTGCCGACCCGGCGCCATCTACCGACCCCGATCATGCGCTTGGGGTCGAATAGCCCAAACCGGCTGCCTACGGCAATAACTGCCGGAACCAGCGTGAGCGCGACCGCGACCGCAACGACCATGCCCACTGCGCAGGGGACGCCCAGGCTGTGGAAGTAGGGCAGCCGGGTAAAGCTCAGGCAGAAAACCGCCCCGGCGATCGTCAAACCGGAAGCCAAGACAACGCGCGCGACCCCGCGGTATGTGGTGTAGTAGGCCGTTTCCGGGTCCTCGCCGGCCTGGCGCGCCTCTTGATAGCGACCGAAGAAGAATATCCCGTAATCGGTTCCGGCCGCCATCCCGAGGGCCACCAGCAGATTAATGGCAATCGTCGACAGCGCAAAAATATTGTTATGGCCGAGAAACGCGACGATTCCCCGAGCCGCCAATAATTCGATCCCAACCATGACCAACAGCAGAACCACGGTGATGATCGAACGGTACACAAAGAGCAGCACCGCGAAGATTACCGCGGCGGCTGCCACGGTGATCTTCAGAATGGATTTGTTGCCACTGTGCTGCATATCCGAAACCAGCGGTGCCGCGCCGGTGACATAGACCTTGACCCCGGGAGGCGGCGGCGCCCGCCCTGCAATGTTCCGGACCGCCGCCACGGATTCCTGCCCCAAGGTCGTGCCTTGGTTGCCGGCCAGATTCAATTGCACATATGCGGCCTTGCCATCGGGGCTTTGCGCGCCCGCCGCCGTGAGTCGATCTCCCCACAAATCCTGCACATGCTCGACATGCTTCGAGTCATCTCTTAACTCACTAACCAATCCGGCATAGTACCTGCGAGCGTCGTCCCCGAGCGGCTGCTGCCCCTCCAGCACGATCATCGCGAAACTGTCCGAATCGGATTCTTTGAAGTCCTTGCCCATGCGCTTCATGGCCTGCACCGCCGGCGCGTCTTGGGGAGCCAGTGATACGGAATGCTCTTGCCCGACTTGCTCCAGCGATGGAACTGCCAGAGTCACAATCAGAGTCAGCGCCACCCAAGCCAGGATGATGAACAGCGAAAACCTGCGGATTGTCCGCGCTATGAAGGGTGGCCGCGGGCGTTCGGTGCTCATACGGCCTTCAACAGGCAGAAGGTAAACGCGTTCACTTCCGAGACATCGCCGACTTCATGGTTGCTTGGGCACTACACCGATCTGCTGCTGATACTTCCCTGCGGCGTGCTCCTCGTCCTGAACCGGAAATCCGCCACTTGCCCGCTGCTGTCTCAGCAACAGGGAACGAGCCACCGGACGGGGGCCGACTGGCCGAAGTAGGGCACTGGCGGGGCGGGGGCGCACTCGTTGCGGCCACCAAAACCAGCGTCCCAGCAGCGCGGCGATCGAAGGCGTCATGAACGCACGCACGACCAGCGTGTCGAACAACAGACCCAGGCCGATGGTGGTACCGATCTGAGCGATAATGCGCAGGTCGCTGACCACCATGGACATCATGGTGAACGCGAACACCAGGCCCGCGTTCGTCACGACCTTGCCGGTACCGCCCATTGCACGGATGATGCCCGTGTTTATCCCGGCGCCTATTTCCTCTTTCATCCGTGATACCAACAGCAGGTTGTAGTCAGACCCCACGGCCAAAAGGACGATCACCGACATCGCCAGCACCACCCAGTGTATTTGTATGCCGAGAAGATACTGCCAGACGAGCACGGACAGCCCGAAGGACGCGCCCAGCGAAAGCGCTACCGTACCTACGATAACCAGGGCGGCAATAAAACTTCGCGTCACGATCAGCATGATGATGAAAATCAGGCAGAGCGCAGCGACTCCCGCGATCAAAAGATCGTATTTGGAGCCGTCCACTATGTCTTTCACCATCGCTGCGGTGCCGGTGAGGTAGATCTTGGCGTCTTCTAGCGGAGTTCCCTTGAGCGCCTCCTCGGCCGCGGTTTTTATTGCGTCGACCCGCGAGACGCCTTCGGGCGTCGCGGGATCGCCCCTTTGCGAAATGAGCATACGGACGGCCTTCCCGTCCGGCGACAAGAACACTTTCATGACTCGTTTGAAGTCCTTGTTCTTGAAAACGTCCGGAGGAATGTAGAAGGAGTCGTCGTTTTTGGCGGTGTCGAACGCCTTCCCCATGGCCGTCGCGTTATCGCTCATTTCGTCCATCTCGCCGAAGACACCGGACATGGTGCTGTGCATGGTCAGCATCATGGTCCGCATGCTCTGCATGGTCTCGATCATCGGCGGGAACTGGGTGAGCAGCTGCGGCATGAGCACGTCTAGCTGATCGAGGTCTTTGATGAGATCCCGCATCTTATCGCTAATCTCGTCAACACCGTCGATTGAATCGAATACGGACCTCAGCGACCAGCAGATGGGAATGTCGTAGCAGTGCCTTTCCCAGTAGAAGTAGCTGCGGATCGGCCTCCAGAAATCCTCGAAATCCGCAATGTGATCCCGCAATTCATTGGTTATAACGTTGATTTCCTTCGTTTCAGCAATCGTGTGATGAGTCGTGTTGGTGATCTGTTGCATCAGGCCATACATGCGCTGCATTAGGTTGATCGTTTTCGCCATCTCGTCGGCCTGCTTGAGCAGGTCGTTCATGCGGTCTTTCTGAAACTTCATATTTTGTAGCAGGCCAGCCTGTTGCATGCTCAGCAAAAATGGTATCGACGTGTGCTCGATCGGGGCTCCCGTGGGCCGAGTTATGGCCTGCACACTGGAAATGCCTGGAACGGCGAAGACGCCCTTCGCTAGTTTGTTCAGCACCAGAAAATCTGCCGGATTGCGCATATCGTGATCGGTCTCGACCAACAGGATCTCGGGCGTCATCATTCGCGACTCGGGAAAATGTCGCTCTGCGGCCGCATACCCCAAACTGGCGGGGATATCTTTGGGGATATACTTCAGGTCGTTGTAGCTGGGTTTGTATCCCGGCAGCGTCAATAGCCCGATAAGCGCGACTGCTAATGTCGCGGCGAGAATGGGCGCGGGCCACCGAACGATCGCCGTGCCGACCCGCCGCCATCCACGCGCCCTGATCTTCCGCTTGGGCTCGAACAGACCGAAACGGCTTCCGACAGTAAGAACTGCCGGAACCAGCGTGAGCGCCACCGCGACCGCAATGAGCATACCCACCGCACAAGGGACGCCAATGGCTTGGAAAGCGGGCAGCCGGGTAAAGCTCAGAGAGAAAACCGCTCCGGCGATCGTCAACCCGGAGGCCAAGACAACCTTAGCGACCCCGCGGTATGTGGTGTAGGAGGCCGTTTCCCGATCCTCGCCGGCCTGACGTGCCTCTTGATATCGACCGAAGAAGAATATCCCGTAGTCCGTTCCCGCCGCGATCCCGAGGGACACCAGCAGATTAACGGCGAAGGTAGTAAGACCAATAAGCTCGTGATGGCCGAGGAACGCGACGATTCCTCGGGCCACCTGCAATTCTATCCCGACCATCAGCAACAAAAGAATTACCGTGATAACCGAACGGTAGACGAGGAGCAACATAGTGAAGATCACCGCGAGGCTTACCGCCGCGATTGTGATGACCGTCCTGTCGCCACTGCGTCCCAGATCCGCAGTGATCGGCGCCGGGCCGGTGACATACGCCTTGACCCCCGGCGGCGGTGGCGTCCGCCCCACGATGTCCCGGACGGCTTCGGCCGATTCGTTCCCTAACGCCTGGCCCAGGTCACCGGCGAGGTCCAATTGAACATACGCGGCCTTACCATCGGCGCTTTGCGCGGCGCCCGCCGTGAGTGGATCTCCCCAGAAATTGTGGATGTGTTGCACATGCTTCGGATCGTCTTCCAACTGACGAATCAAATGATCGTAGTACCGGTGAGCATCGTCGCCCAGGGGTTGCTGGCCCTCCAAGACGACCATCGCCACACTCTCGGAATTAGATTCCTTGAAGTCCTCACCCATGCGCTTCATCGCCTTGAACGACGGCGCATCGTCGGGATTCAGCGATACCGAATGCTCTTTCTCGACTTGCTCCAGTGAGGGAACGCCGATACTCACGATGACGGTGATCGCCAACCATGCCAGGATGATGGGGACCGAAAATCGATGGATCATCCGCGCTACGAATGATGGCGTGGGGTGTTCGTTGCCCATGTGTTCGTCGCTCATGCGGCCTTCAGCAGGCAGAAGGTAAAGGCGTTCACTTCGTTCGATATTCGTTCGGCTTTGACTTCACCGTCCACCAGGATGCGGCAGCCAATGCTGCCACTATCGCCCTGCGCCACGACACTTCCCACGGCCGTCGCCTCGGTGGTCGCGAACTCCAACGACCACGGCAAGCGCGCCCCGTCGACTCGCTGCGGGTCAGCATTGACGTCGAAATAGCTGATGTTGGCCACGGTCCCCGGTGGTCCGAAGACCTCGTACGTCAGATGCTTGGGGTTGAAAGGTTTGGTGTCGTTGATTTTGGTGTCGGCATACGAGGGGCGTTCGTCAGAGCCGAAGACGCCGTGCAGCCGCGACACAGTCAATCCACCGGCACCAATCACCACCAGTATGACCAGCGGAATCCACAGCCGCCTCAGAACTCTGAAAATCCCTCTGAAAATCCCAAATCCCTGATTTCGACGACTCTTTCGAGATCCACCTCGTGCTCGAGGTGCGAGTGAAGGTTGGCGAGCACGTCGCGGAAGAGTGAGTCCGCGGCCAGACCGTTGGCTAACGTCTCGGAGATCCGCGATGGCGACATCGGACCGGGCTTCCGCAACGTCGCGCACACCGGGTTCGACCACCGCACCCAACCTTCCACCCGTTTGCCACCAGGCGCCATATCACCCGCTCGAGCATGCAACTACACATCGGCCGCGACACGCCAGACGGCGGCACATCGAATGCGGTGGGCGTCGCGGAATAGATGTGCGACGGTCACCTCAAACGAGCAGCGCCGCCTCGGGGAGCGCGACCCGATCTTGATGAGTAAACCACGCGGGTGGCCTTCATGTCGGCTCCTTACCCAAAGTGAATTGGGATTGTAACGCATACCGCGTGCGTAAACGTACGGTACTGCCGTCCGCCTCGACTCGCAAATCACATGACGTGCGTTATCCTCGGGCGGTGGCGCAACTTGCCTTCCAGCGCGCCCGCACCGAGGAGAAGAAACGTGAACGCGCAGCGGCGCTCGTGGAAGCCGCGCGCTCGTTGGCAGTGGAGAACGGCGTCGCGCCGGTGACGTTGACTGGGGTCGCCAACCGCGCCGGGGTCCACTATTCCGCCGTGCGCCGCCTCCCACAAAGAGGTGCTCCTGCATCTCGCAGCTGAAGGTTGGGTGCGATGGTCGAACACGGTGTGCGCGGCGTTGCGCGAGCCCGGTCCGATGTCGCCATCGCGGGTTGCCGAGGCGTTGGCCAACGGTCTGGCCGCCGACCCGCTCTTCTGTGACCTGCTGGCCAACCTCCACGTGCACCCTCGAGCATGAGGTGGATCTCGAAAGGGTTGCCGAGATCAGGCGGACCAGCGCCGCTGCCGTGATGTCGCTCGCGGATGAGATCGAGCAGGCGTTGCCGGCGCTGGGGCGCTCGGGCGCGTTCGACGTCCTTCTTGCCGCCTACTCTTTGGCGGCCCCCTTGTGGCAGATCGCCCACCCGCCGGAGGGGCTGACCGACGCCTATGCCGAGGAACCGGAGGTGCCAGTCGACTGGAACCTCGATTTCGCATCCGCACTTACCCGACTGCTGACCGCTACCTGCGTCGGTCTCCTCTCCGAATCCACTGAGCGAAACCACACCTGACAACCCGACGTGGTTTTACGACAAGTACATCCTGGCGGCACGGCCGAACCTGGCCTTCATTCCATTCGGCGCCGGACCGCACGGTTGTTTCGGTGCGGCGATGGGCTATCTGCGGGCGCAATTCCTGCTCGCCTAGATCCATCAGAGATTTCGGATACAAACGCGCCCGGGCTGGGCTTCCCGGCACGATCCCGGCCTGCCGTGGCCGGTCGCAGGCGACATTCCGTCCGCCTCTGCTGATCCATGTCCCGACAGCGAGACGGTGTTCGCTCGCGGCACTGACGAGCACCGAAAACTTCATCGTCCTCGAAAGGCCCGTGCCTGCCCGGTAGCGAAACGCCACAAAGCCAAACCCATCGCTGCAGGTCACAGCACCGAAAGTCACCACCGCCGGAACCCTGCGCCGCGCACAATTACTGAGCCGTGTCACGAGTCACATCAAGAGACTTTGTCGAAACCCCGGAGCGACCCTATTGGCCTCCAGTATGGTTTGGAACTGTTCCACTCATCTTGACTAGACGGTCTGGGGAGAACCGGTGAGCATCAATCCGTTCGACGACGACAATGGCAGCTTTTTCGTCTTGGTCAACGACGAGGAGCAACACAGCCTGTGGCCGACCTTCGCCGACGTTCCAGCGGGCTGGCGGGTGGTTTACGGCGAAGCGGACCGCGCCGCGTGTCTGGACTACATCGAACAGAACTGGACCGATATACGGCCGAAGAGTCTGCGCGAGAGGCTGGCACAGGGCCGGGGGTTTGAGACGTAAACCGTCTGGGTTGGGGGAGTCGGATGGAACTTGATGACCACGCACTTCCGCTGAGGCGCGGATAGCTCGACATAATGGCTTGCGCAGGAAACGGGTCACTTCGCAGACCCTGCAATCGCCATGTCAACCGCGTGAACTGGATGACAGTCCTGTACACCGGTTCTACAGTCGTCTAGCCTCGTGCGGGACTGCCGACACTCGACCAGGCCCTACGGCCAGACGGTCGCGGGCGTTGTCGCGCGCCAGGCCGCACGGGCACGATTCGTTAGTCGATCTCGCCAGTCAGGTCGAACTCAGCCAGCGTGTGTGCAGCCAGCTCACGCAAAGCGGGCTTTGTGTTCTCGGCGCCCGGGTTGGTAGGCGCCGACGCTGATGCCAATCTTGCCGCCGATGCGCCAAGACTGCAGAGTCATTTGGCCGCCCGTTCGCTCAAGCCACTGTCCCGTTACGTGTTACCCAGTCACTCGTGCGGTGACGGGCTTGGCGTCGCTGCCATCGAGGCGGCACACCACCGAGCCGAAGTCGCCGAGATTAGAACAAAACACCGGCAGATCGGGGTCGGCGACCATCGCATCGGGCAGCCATTTTCAACGCCCGCTTCGGCGTGAACGAGGCCAGCCAAAGGGTCAAACACTGCCGACCCGGCGGTGAACGCATGGGATGATTGCACCGAAAGTCCCTTCCCGAACTTTGGACAAGATCGACATCAGCACTCGTATTGTCCAGTTCAGCAGGCCTTTTCGGCGTTCACACGCCGATCACATCACCGGCCCATCTACGGATTCAGGCTAAGCCGACACGTCGATATCAGGCGACTTCCGCAGGCGCCAGCTTTTCGCATAGCAGCCCCGCCAAACCGCGAATGGTGGTGATATCGGTGGCAGTGATGCGTATTCCCGTTTCGGTCTCGATGCGAGTACGTAGTTCGAGGGCGCCCAGCGAGTCAACGCCGTACTCGGAGAGCGGCCGGTCCGGATCGACGCTGCGACGCAGAATCAGGCTGACCTGATCGGAGATCAGACGCCGCAGCCGGGTGGGCCACTCATCCAGGGGCAGCTCGTTGAGCTCGGCACGCAGTTTGCTTGTGGCCGTTGGGCTTTGTCCTGTGGAGCGGAACGCTTCAGCGAAGGGGCTGCGCTGGGCGAAGGCGGCCAACCACGGTGTGCCCGTGATCGGCGCATACCCGGTGTAGGCGCGGTCGTGGCGCAGCAGCGCTTCGAACGCGTAAGCACCCTCCTCGGGAGCGATGGCAACCTCGGCGCCCTCCGCCAAGGCGGTGGCGCGCCCGATCTGGGCCCAGGCGCCCCAGGCGATCGCGGTCGCCGGCAGGCCCTGAACCCGGCGCCAGTGGGTGAAGGCGTCCAGCCAGCTGTTGGCCGCGGCGTAGGCACCCTGCCCGGGCGAGCCCACCAGCGCGGCCGCCGAGGAGAACGAGCAAAACCAGTCCAACGGCTGCTCGGCGGTGGCAGTGTGCAAGTTCCACGCACCGTAAACCTTGGGCGCCCAGTCACGCTCGATGAGCTCATCGGTGATAGTGGTCAGTGTGGCGTCCTCGACCACCGCCGCCGCATGCAACACCCCGCGCACCGCAAGCCCGGTGGCAGTCGCAGTGGCCACCAACCGCTGCGCCGTACCGGCCTGGGCGATATCGCCGCACTCCACCACGACGTCGGCGCCGATCGCCCGGATCAGCTCGATCGTCTGCAGCGCCTTGAGTGTTGGCTGCGAGCGGGACGTGAGCACAATGCGCCCGCAGCCCGCAGCGGCCATCTTCTCGGCGAGGAACAACCCCAGGCCACCCAGGCCACCGGTGATGAGGTAGGCGCCGTCGCGGCGGAAGACTTGAGCCTGCTCCGGCGGCATCACAACGCTGCTACGCCCCGTGCGCGGCACGTCGAGCAGGAGTTTGCCGGTGTGCTGGGCCGCGCTCATTACCCGGATCGCGGTGGCGGCGTCAGCTAATGGATAGTTATTGTGCTTCGCGGGAGGCAACTCACCGTCTGCCACGAGCCGGTACACGGTGCGCAGCAACTCCCCGACCCGTTGGGGGTGGCTGACAGACATCAGCGCCAGGTCGACATAGTGGAACGTGAGGTTGCGGCGAAACGGGAAGAGCCCCAACCGGGTGTTGCCATAGACGTCGCGTTTGCCGATCTCGACGAACCGCCCGCCGATGGCCAACAATTCGAATCCGGCGCGTTGTGCTGCGCCGGTCAGGGAGTTGAGCACGATGTCTACGCCATATCCATCGGTATCGCGGCGGATCTGCTCGGCGAATTCGGTGCTGCGCGAGTCGTAGACATGCTCGATTCCCATGTTGCGCAACAACTCTCGACGCTCCTCGCTACCCGCGGTAGCGAAGATCTCAGCTCCTGCGGCGTGGGCGATCGTGATCGCCGCCTGGCCCACGCCGCCGGTTGCGGAGTGGATCAACACCCGGTCTCCCGATGAGATCCTGGCCTGATCGTGCAGGCCATACCAGGCGGTGGCGGTCGCCGTAGCCACCGCGACCGCCTGATGATCGGTCAGGCCGGGCGGAAGCGTGACGGCGAGGTGGGCGTCGCAGGTGACGAACGTGGCCCAACAGCCGTTTCTGGAAAACCCGCCGACACGGTCACCGACGTGATGGTGGGTGACGTCCGGACCGACCGCGGTGACCACTCCGGCGAAATCCATACCCAGCTCTGGCAGACCCCCGTCGATGCTGGGGAACAGGCCCATTGCGACAAGCACGTCGGCGAAGTTGATGCTGGATGCGCTGACCGCGACCTCGATCTGTCCCGGTCCCGGCGGAACCCGGTCGCAGGCAACAAGTTCCAGAGTTTCCAGGTCGCCGGGTGTGCGGATCTGCAGGCGCATCGCGTCGCGCTCATGGTCCACCACAGTGGTTTGCCGCTCCTCCGGGCGCAGCGGAGCCGGGCACAACCGCGCCGCATACCACACGCCGTTTCGCCAGGCGGTCTCGTCCTCTTCGGACCTGCTGAGCAGTTGCCGCGCCAGCTGCTCGGCATCGGTGGCTTCGTCCACATCGATCTGGGTGGCGCGCAGATGCGGATGCTCGGTGCCGATCACCCGCATCAAACCCCGCAGCCCAGCCTGCTCCAGATTGGGTCGGTCACCGGCCAGCACGGTCTGGGCCGTGCGCGTCACAACATACAGGCGAGGCAGCTCGCCTGGGATCTGTGGCAATTCGCGGGTGATGCGCACCAGATGTTGCACATACTCGCGGCCCAGCAGCGGGGACTGGTCCTCGGCGTCGCCGTTTTTCGGTCCCGTGAGGATCACCACACCGGTGAATCCACCGGCGCGCAGATGATTTCCAAGCTGCTCCGCGTTCGAGGTCTGGTCGGCGTGTGGTGGCCAGCACATGGTGGTGCATTGCGCGCCATGGTTTTTCAGGGCGTCGGTCAACGTGGTGGCCACCACATCCGCAGTGGCGGTGGTGCTGATAAGCAGCCAGGTTCCTGCGTCGGCGTGAGGGAGTTCAGGCAACTGTCGCTGCTGCCATTCGATGGTTAGCAGCCGCTCGCCCAGCACCCGATCTTTGTGGGCGTTCTCGGATGCTCCGGTGCCGCATCGCAGCCCCTGCACGCTCAGCAGCACCGTCCCGTGCTCGTCGAGCACGTCGAGGTCGGCCTCGACCCCGGAAGTATCGGCTTTCGTCACCCTTGTGTAGCAGTAGCGGGCGTTGCGGGCAGCGCTGTAGGAGCGGAGTCGACGGATACCCAACACCAACCCCAGCACACCTTCGCCCAGGGCCTGGACGTCCGGATGAGCCTCAACGGACTGAAAACAGGCATCCAGCAGTGCGGGATGCACGCCGTAAGCGGCTTGCTGCGAACGGATTTGGCCAGGCAGCGCGACCTCGGCCAGCACGGTGCCGGTTTCCCCCTCGCTGGTGTGCACGGCGGCCAGACCGGTGAACGCCGGACCGTACTGCACACCACGCTGGTCGAGGCGCTTGCGCACCTCGGCGCCGTCCTCGCGACGCGGGTGCGCGGCAACGAGCGCGGACGTGTCGTGCGCGGGTGGCTGCTCATCCTCTGCGGCATGTAGGACTGCGGTAGCGTGCCGCGCTTGCTCGCCCCCCTGATTGGTCTCCAAGGTGAAGTCGACGACGCCCGGCGATGACACCGACGCCGAGGCGCCGACCGTGGTCTGCTCATCGAGCAGCAGCGCCTGCTCGAAGCGGATGTCACGGACCTCACAAGCCTCGCCCAGCACAGCGCGCGCGGCCGCCAACGCCATCTCGCAGTAGGCCGCCCCCGGAAGCACAGCCATATTGCGGATCTTGTGCTCAGCGAGCCAGGGCTGGGCGGCGCTGCCGACCTCCCCTTGCCAGACGTGGCGCTCCGGTTCCTCCTGCAAGCGCACATGCGGGCCCAGCAGCGGATGTACTGAAACGGTGCATGCGCTGTGTGTCGGGGATTCCTGGCCGTCGCGGCTCAACCACAGCCGACGGTGGGTCCAGGTCGGCAGCGGTGCATCCACCAGCCGCCCATTCGGGTAGAGCACGGAGAAGTCGACCGCGGCGCCCGCACTGTGCAGATCCGCCACAAAGCCACGCAGCCCGTGCGGCAGTTCCTGCTCGCGGCGCATACCGGCCAGGGCGGCCAGCGGCATGTCCAGACTGCGGGCGGTCTGCTCAACAGCGTGGGTGAGCAGGGGGTGTGGTGCCAGCTCGGCGAACACCCGGTAGCCGTCCTCCAAAGCGGCCCGCACCGCCGCGGCGAACCGCACCGTGCGGCGCAGATTGTCCACCCAATACCTGCTGTCGCACACCGGCTGCTCGCGCGGGTCGAACAGGGTCGCCGAGTAGAACGGAACGTCCGCTGTCATCGGGTTGAGCTCTGCGAGGACGTCGGTTAGCTCGTCGAGGATCGGATCGACTTGAGGCGAGTGTGAGGCGACATCGACGGCGATCTCGCGGGCCATCACGTCGCGCTGCTCCCACGCTGCGACCAGATCGCGAACCGTCTGGGTGGCACCGCCAATCACCGTGGACTGCGGCGAGGCCACCACCGCCACCACGACGTCCTTGACGCCGCGCAACGTCAACTCCGAAAGCACTTGCTTGGCAGGCAATTCCACCGACGCCATGGCGCCGGCACCGGCGATAGTGGACATCAGCCGCGAGCGGCGGCAGATGACGCGCACCCCGTCTTCCAGCGACAGCGCACCCGCGACGACAGCCGCCGCGGCCTCACCGAGGGAGTGCCCGATGACCGCGGCCGGGCGCGCCCCGTATGCCACCATGGTGGCGGCCAGGGCGACCTGCATGACGAAAATGGTCGGCTGGATCCGGTCAATACCGGTCACGGTCTCCGGCGACGTCATCGCCTCGGTCACCGAGAATCCGGACTCGCGGGCGATCAGCGGCTCGGCTTGCGCGACAGTGGCGGCAAACACCGGTTCGGTCGCCAGCAGATCAGCACCCATCTGAGCCCACTGCGAACCCTGCCCGGAGAACACCCACACCGGACCCCGATCATCGCGCCCGAGCGCGGCCTGATACGGAGTATCGCCCTCGGCGACCTCGCGCAACGCCTCAGTGAGCTCCGGCTGGCTGCTCGCAATGACGGCGGTGCGCACTGGGCGGTGCGCGCGCCGACGTGCCAGGGTGTAGGCCAGATCCGGCAACGCCACGTCCTCGTGTGCTTGCACCCAGTCAGCCAGCCGGCCGGCGGTGCGGCGCAGCTCATCGGCCGAGGTGGACGACAGCGGGAACAGCAGTGGTGCCGTCATCGCCGATTCGGCTGAGATGTCCTCGCCCGTAGCGGCTTCGGGAGCCTGTTCCACGATGGCATGGACGTTGGTTCCCGACAGCCCGTACGACGACACCGCCGCTCGGCGTGGATGCTGGCCGTTAGTCGGCCACGGTGTGCTCGTCTGCGGCACAAAAAGATTGGTCTTGATTCGGGCGAGCTCATCGGGCAGGCGGGTGAAGTGCAGATTGCGCGGAACCACACCATGCTGCAGGGCGAGAACCGCCTTCATCAGCCCCAGTGCTCCGGAGGCCGACTGGGTATGTCCGAAATTAGTCTTCACCGCGGCCAGCGCACAGGGGCCGTCGATGCCGTAGACCTTGGCAAGGCTCGCGTATTCGATCGGGTCACCCACGGGCGTACCGGGGCCGTGCGCCTCCACCATGCCGACGCTGCGGGCGTCCACGCCCGCCGCAGCCAACGCCGCCCCGTACACTGCGGTCTGCGCGTTCGGCGACGGGGTCGTGATCGTCGCAGAACGACCGTCCTGATTAGCGGCCGTGCCGCGCACCACGGCGAGAATCCGATCACCGTCCCATAGCGCATCCGGCAACCGTTTGAGCAACACCACTGCGCAACCCTCGGCAGACACGAACCCGTCGGCCGCGACGTCGAAGGCATGACAGCGTCCCGTGGGGGACAGCATGCCCGCCGCCGAGCCCGAGGCGGACTTCCGCGGTTCCACCATCACGGAGGCGCCGCCCGCGAGGGCAAGATCGCTTTCGCCTTCGTGCAGGCTGCGACAGGCCATGTGGACAGCCAACAGGCCAGACGAACACGCAGTGTCCACTGTGACCGCGGGACCGTGGAATCCCAGGGTGTAGGCGATCCGCCCGGACGCCAGGCTGAAACTCGTGCCAGTGAACCCGTATGGGCCCTCCAGGGCGTGGGTGTCGGCGTGCACCAATTGGTAGTCACCGTGAGTCAATCCCACGAACACGCCGGTCAGCGAGTCGACCATCGTCTCCGGGGTAAGACCGGCGTGCTCCATGGCCTCCCAGGAGGTTTCCAGCAACAAGCGATGCTGCGGATCCATCGCGGTCGCCTCCCGCTCGTTGATCCCAAAGAACTCGGAATCGAAGCCGGCGACGTCGTCCAGGACAGCGCCCCACTTACACGTCGACCGGCCAGGCACACCGGGCTCAGGGTCGTAGTACTCGTCGGCGTCCCAGCGGTCGCGCGGAATTTCGGTGACCAGGTCATCGCCCCGTAGCAATGCCTCCCACAGCTGCTCCGGGGAGTCGATACCTCCGGGAAGCCGACAGGCCATGCCGATGACAGCAATCGGAGTGACAGGTGTGGTGCCCATACTGGGCGAAAAATTCGCTGAGGCTGAGTGGTTTGCACGATCATCAATTGTCACGAACGAAACCATTCCGCCTCCTCACAGCAACGACTACATAGCATTGTCCGCTGCTTGACTCCCCCTCGACTAACCACGGTGCCTACGTCTGCGTCAATTGACGCGTTGCTCGGGTCAGGCGCTTTCATGCACGTCAGCGGCCTAGGTAGCAGGGGCAACATTATTACCCATGCGTCAAGTTCGTCAACCGGCGCATACCGCGACGGGGTAGGACTCGCGCCAGCGGGTGGCGAACGCATCGATGCGACTCTGGGCCAGCTTAACCGCGTCGAGCCCGCTCGCCGCCAACGAGGCATTCGGCAGCCGTCCGTCAGCGACGATCAAACTGACCCACTACCTTTTTGTCTGGACGGCCGCTGAAGGATAGGCGGCTACTTTAAACTTCTCTTTTCGAAGGTGCAGCGGCGACGGCCACGGTAACCTGATGGAGGTGGTTGAGACGTCCGTTCCGGCTCTGCTGCGCGAGCGTGCCAGTCTGCAGCCCGATGACACGGCATTCACGTTTATTGATTACGAACAGGACTGGGCCGGCATTGCCGAAAGCCTGACGTGGCCGCAGTTGCATCGGCGAGCGCTGAACGTTGCACGCGAGCTCAGACTTTGTGCATCACCTGGTGATCGCGCTGTGATACTAGCGCCGCAGGGACTTGATTACATCGTTGCTTTTCTGGGCGCATTACAGGCCGGACTTATCGCGGTTCCGCTTTCGGTCCCGCTAGGTGGCGTCAGCGATGAGCGGGTTGATTCGGTGCTGCACGACGCGTCGCCCGCTGCCGTTCTCACGACATCCTCTGTCGTAGGCAATGTCACCGCGCATGTTATGTCGCAGCCCGGGGAATCCGCTCCATCAGTCATCGAGGTTGATTTGCTGAATTTGGACTCGCCGATACGATTTGATGCCGGGGACGATGATTACCCAACTATCGCGTATTTGCAATATACTTCTGGATCGACCCGGCAACCGGCTGGGGTAATGATTTCCCACAGGAACCTGCTGGCTAATTTTGAGCAGCTGATGTCCGGCTACTTTGCGGACCGCGGAGGCGTTCCGCCACTGGACGGCACTCTTGTGTCGTGGCTGCCGTTCTATCACGACATGGGTTTGGTTCTAGGAGTTTGCGCACCGATTCTTTGGGGAGGCGGCGCCGTGCTCACGAGCCCGGTGTCGTTCCTGCAGCGACCAGCCCGATGGATGCAATTGCTGGCGAGCAATTCTCACACATTTTCGGCAGCACCGAACTTCGCCTACGAACTGGCGGCAGGCAAAACATCAGACGATGACATGGCCGGGCTTGATCTCGGCAACGTGCTCACCATCCTCAGCGGTAGCGAACGGGTACAGCCCGCGACTCTCAAACGCTTTGCTGAGCGGTTTGCGCGCTTCAATCTTCATGAGTCGGTAATCCGGCCCTCATATGGGCTCGCGGAAGCAACGGTGTACGTGGCGACCAGCAGAGCGGGTCAACCACCAGACTTCGTCGACTTCGAGTCCGACAAACTGTCCGCCGGCCACGCGAAGCGGTGCTCAAGCGGAGGCGGCACACCAATGGTCAGTTATCCCCTGCGGCAATCACCCACCGTGCGGATCGTCGATCCCGAGACCCAGACCGAGTGTCCGGAGGGAACGACCGGCGAGATCTGGGTGCACGGCGACAACGTCGCCATGGGCTATTGGCGGAAACCTCAAGAGACTGACCGCACGTTCGGAGCCATGCTTGTCGCGCCGTCGGCTGGCACACCTGAAGGGCCTTGGCTGAGGACTGGGGATCTGGGCTTCATCTCCGATGGAGAGCTGTTCATCGTCGGCCGCATCAAGGATCTTTTGATCGTGTATGGGCGTAACCACTCTCCCGACGACATCGAGGCGACGATCCAGGAGATAACCGGAGGCCGGGTGGTGGCGATAGCGGTTCCGGATGGGGGCATGGAGCAGCTTGTCGTCGTCATCGAAGTCAAGAAGCGGGGCGACTCCGATGAGGATGTGATGCACAAGTTCGCCGTCGTCAAGCGTGAGGTCACCTCGGCGATCTCAAACTCGCACGGCCTCGGCGTCGCGGATCTGGTTCTGGTGCCGCCTGGTTCGATTCCGATCACGACAAGTGGCAAGGTGAGACGAGCGGCGTGTGTCGAGCAGTA
>DASPOT010000222.1:0-10201 GCA_035625875.1 Mycobacterium sp.
AGTGTTGTTCTGTGCATTGAGCCCGTGGTTTGTCTTGTCTGGCCCAGATTGATACTGGTGCCTTCCCCGAAGGACGACCAGTGTTGGTGGAGCACACAGGAGAGCGGATGGCGAAGGGGGCTGTCGATGACGTCATCGGCACGAGAAAATAGTCACGGATTACATATCGTGCCGCTTCGCCGCTCCTGGAATGCCGGAGCGTGGAAATGGACCTCCCTGCAGCGCCAGATCTTCGCCAACGACCCCGCCGAGCTCCTCGCGGTCTCAGCCCGGGCCAACGGGCCAAACACGACGCCGGACTCGACCAATGGCTACCCCACCTACCAGCCCTGCATCTACATCGCGAAATACCTCACCGTGGCCGTGAAATACCAACTACCGATCACCGTCGGCGAACGCAAAGCCGCGCTCCATGCCTGCCCTGGCCCAGGTAGGAGACCGAGATGAAACCGCCGGTTTCGTCTTCTGCCGTCAACGAGGCCCGAGCAACGCCGACCAATCCGGCCATCACAACAGCTCACCTCACCTGGTTCCCGGCGCTGCCGGCCCGACGCGACACGACAGCGGGAATCAACGGCCGGAGGCCGTGCGGGACTTAAACTTTGGTGGCATGAGGATAGGCATCGACTTCGGCACCACGCACACCGTCGCGGCGTTCATCGACCGAGGGAATTACCCCGTCGTGTCGTTCGACGGGGTAGACGTGTGGCCTTCAGTCGTCGCTGCGAACGCCGCTGGAGAGTTGTGCTTCGGGTTGGACGCCGCCGCCGTCCGCCACGAGCCGGGTTGGTCGGTTTTGCGCTCGTTCAAGCGTCTGCTCAATGACGCCGGGCCCCGGACCGAGGTGAATCTGGGCGGGTGCTCCTACCGGCTGGTCGACCTCCTCACGGGCTTCGTTGCCCAGTTCAAGAGCGACCTGCAGCATCGCTCGAACGCGGGTCTGGCGCCGGGCGAGCGCGTGGTGGCGGCGATCAGCGTGCCGGCTAACGCTTCGAGCGCCCAGCGGTTCCTGACACTGGATGCGTTCGCCAGGGCGGGCTTCGAGGTCGTCGCGCTGCTGAATGAGCCGTCCGCCGCGGGTTTCGAGTATGCCCACCGCTACCGCTCGACCATCACCACCAAGCGTGAGTACGTGCTGATCTACGACCTTGGGGGCGGCACGTTTGACGCCTCGCTTGTGAAGATGACGGGGCGTTTGAACGAGGTTGTCACCAGCGAGGGCATCCGACGTCTCGGTGGCGACGACTTCGACGAGGCGATCCTGGACCTCGTCCTCAACGGGTCGAGGCTGCCCAAGGTGGACGCCGCCAGGCGTGAGCTGCTGCTCGAGGAGTGCGCGGTTCGGAAGGAAGCCGTCGGGCCGAACACGCGTCGCTTCCTGGTGGACCTCTCCGCGGTCGACCGGCCGCCGTTCTCCTGCCCGATCGACGACGTCTATGCGGCCTGCGCACCGCTGGTGGAGAAGACGGCCAAGGTCCTTTCTCGCGTCCTCCGTGACCCGGCGCAGGACAGTGGCAACCTGGACTGGTCCGAGGTGGCGGGTATCTATGTGGTGGGCGGGGCCGGCAGTTTCCCGCTCGTCGCCCGAATGCTGCGCAGCTCCTTCGGCGAGAAGCGGGTGAAGCGCTCACCGCACCCCTTTGCGGCCACGGCCATCGGCTTGGCGGCCTTCCTCGACAAGGAGGCCGGTTTCGCGCTGTCCGAGCGCCTCTCGCGGCATTTCGGGGTCTTCCGCGAGGCGCACCGAGGCGAGGACGTCGTCTTCGACCCAATCCTGCCGAAGGACGTGCCGCTTCCGGCCGCTGGCCAGCCTCCGCTCGTCGTCACGCGGACCTACCGGGCGGCGCACAACATCGGACGCTTCCGGTTCGTGGAGTGCAGCCGCCTGCTCGATGGCCGCCCCGAGGGGGACGTGACGCCCTACGATCCGGTCTTTTTCCCGTTCGACCCGGACCTGCACGACGAGGACGACCTCGGGCGCCAGCCGATCGCCCGGTGGAACGATGGGCCGGATGTCCAGGAGCGCTACGTCGTCACGCCCGGCGGGGCGGTGGAGGTGACCCTCACAACGCGGCTGGCTGGCTTCACGCGGACCTTCCGGCTGCGCGACACGCCCCCGCAAGCTCCTACCGGATCGGCGACGTCTCGCCGCCACGACCCGGACTTGGCGCCTCGCGTACTGGTGGGTTGATGCCTCCTTGCAGCCGGGGGTCGCTTGCCGGACCGCGAATCCGACCAGGATTGGAGCCCCTTTACCCAGATCGACCGCGGCTTGCTCAAACGCCTGCTGGCACACCTGACGCCGCCACTCCAACCCGGTAACGACCACCTCGGCCGGTGGCGGCAGCGATTGCGGGATTTTTTGGCGCCGAGGATGTCGTCGGTTTGTTCGTCGATGGCCACGCCGCCGGCGGCGAGGGCCAGTGCTTTGGCGAATCGGCGGGTGGTCGCGGATGTCTGAGTTGACGATCGCGGTGTATGTACGGCGACTGTGTCGTCGACCGTGTTCACCGGCTGACTCAGCCCTATCGTCCGCATACTGCCAACACCGTTGTAACGAAGCTCATCCCAGGCGGGGCTGGAACCCACGTGGCGAGCTGCCTGGTTGGTTGCGGTGTGACTGCTCGCGCGCTTGGACACGTCGGCGACGACCCCTGAGGGATGGTGGCTGGCAGCGGTTCTGGGCGAGCGGCACATCGACATCTCGCATCTGCGCCGGCGTGGCCACACCGGCGTCGTAACGGTTGTCGTCGAACCCGGCGGTGAGCGGACATTCCTAATAGATACGGCTCAAGATGCCCGTGCGCCGACAATGATCGACGCGGTGACTCCTGCCGCCATCGACGGCGTCGACGCCATCCATGTCAACGGTCATACCCTGCTACGGGACTCCCAGACTCGCGGACTCCCAGACTCGCGGCGCCGCCGAACACGTCGCCAAATTGCGCACAGCAGGCCTCAGCACCGTTATAGAACTGCCCGATCCACCAACCTTGGCAGCGTTCGGCATCGACCATTTTCAGCACGTAATCGATTCCGCCGGTTTCGATCTTGTATTCGCTAACACCGCTGAGGCGGCGGCGCTCGGAATCGGCCAATCCTGGATGCCTCGCGACGGCACCTGTGTTGTGACCGCCGGCGCCAGCCCCGTCACCATCATCTCTCAGCACGCGACGGTCACCATCCCCATCGAGCCGGTTAAAACCGTTATCGACACTAGTGGCGCTGGCGACGTTTTCGCTGCAGCGTTCTTCGCTGCCTGGCTTACCCACCGCGACCCTGCTGCTGCGGTGGCAGCAGCACACCGAGAAGCAGGCCAGCTCATATCCGGTGCGTCCCCCATGTGCGCCGAGGAGTTGCAGTTCAAACACGGAGAACAGAGCCATCTCGCCGCTAAAACAAACCCGCACGTGAGTCGACCGCCGAGATCAGTCCCGGCGTCGCGGCGCGACCCGTTCCCACCAGTTGATGGTTTCGCCGTCGGTGGCCATCCGATCGAGGACGTGAGCGATGATCTCGATGTGTGTTCCACCGTCACCGGACCAGCAGAATTTCCACAGCTCGCGGGCCGCCCGGTGATAGTGGTGGATCGTCTCGTCGACGATGTAGGCGTCGATCTCGCCGGCGCGGTAGCGGTCGATCGCGGCCGTAACGCATTCGATGAGCTCACCCAGTCGCGCCTCATGGTAGGCGGCTACGCGTTCGCTCGCGGCCCGGCGTTCGGCCTTCGTCCCCACAGCGGGACGATACCGCCACCAGCCGTCGTCTCCTGCCGCTGACCCTTCCCAAAGCGCCTTAAAGTGGTTCCCGAAATCGAAGTGTCGGGATGGAAGGTGTCGGGACGGGACGAAGCGCGCCGAGCACCCGGCGACGGTCGTCAGCGCCACAGTGCTGGCGACGGTGACGCCGGCCATCGCAGCGCGGGCAGACGATGGTGGTCTCGCCGGGGCCCGCGCCGCCGCACCAACTGGCAAGGCCCCGGGCCTCAAGGCGCGGGGCCTTGCTTTGTCCCGAAGGAAGGTTTTTGGGACGCTTGTGAGCACAACCGAGTACCGGGCCGGGTGGCCGGCCCAGCCTCCTTTCCTGATCCAAGGCTGGGCCGGTTGACCGGGTCAGGTACAGCGGGCCGCAGGGCGCATTCGGTGTGGGTGCGCTCGGCGCGCTCGGTGTGATGTAGGTCAGGACAGCCAGAACTCGACCTCGGAGTCGATCGCGTCGCTCACGTCTGCGGTGCGGCGGCGGATCTCGGCTGCCGCCCGCTCCAGCAGGCGTGCCGCCTGGTCGCCGATGCACTCTATCCGGCTGGTCACCGACTCGATCGTGTCAATCGCGTCAATCATCGCTACCACCTTCCATACCCTCGGCGTCGGTCATGACGCATGGGCTGAGCCTAAACCCGGTCACCGTTTATTCACCGGAAATGGCCGAGAAGCAACGGAAATTATCGGCATCTAGCGACAACTGCCAAAACACTAATCCGGTTGCGGGACAACAGATAACGGCAATTCATGACAGCCGACCACAAACGGCGGGCACTGAAGGTCTCACTGTTCTCCCGGAGGAATCCCCACGCGGTCTGCGGATGGCCTCGGCCAAGAACAATATCCGCAGAGGCCGGTGATATATGGCGACATCTCATCGGTCAGTCACCTGGGCCTGGGGCCTTGGTGCGAGATAGCGATACGCCGTGGCTCTCCCTATCCCAAACGCTGCGGCGAGTTCGCGCACGGGTTCACCTGTTAGAGCGAGGCGGCGGAGCTGCTCCTGGCGCTCCAGACTGAGCTTCGGCGGCTTGGTAGCCGGTAACTGCCGCGTTCGCCGGGACTCGCGCGAAGCCGCACGGCGCTCGCGGCCGAGCTCGAGCTCAAGCTCGGCAAGGGTGGCCATGATCGCCGCCACAGCGCGGCCGGTCGGTGTAGCCGTGTCGATCCCTTCACGTATGGCACGCAACGTAATTCGACGTTCAGCAAGGTCCGCGATGGTGCGAGTGACTTCGACAACGGAGCGGCCGAGCCGGTCGATGGCCGTGACGACGACGGTGTCACCGGGCCGGGTATAGTCCAGCAGTGCGGCCAACCCGGGCCGGGGGTGTTGACCGACCCGGACAGCGTGTCGGTGAACACCCGTACCGGGTCAACACCGGCCCTGTGCAGCGTGTCGAGCTGGGCGTCGAGGTCCTGGCCGATGGTGCTGACCCTGGCGCAGCCCACTATCACGTTCACGAGCACAACGTCTCACAGCGCTGCACAATCGGGATCTGAGACACGCCGTGTGAGACAAGCTCCATATCCCTCCGGGGGACGCCTCGCGGGCGTGAAAATGGGGTCGGGTCGCCTGCCGACGCCGATGTTTTTTTGGGCGTGTGAGCCCGTGGATTAGCTTGGCGCCGGGCTCGACCTGGAAGGGTCAGAGCGCCGGGATAAACCGGCATGAAGAAGGAGATGAGAGCGCTCTACATCGAAGGGGTAGCGAACCACGATGGCCCCGAACCATGCGTTGATGCTCGCGAGGGCAGCGGCGAAGCGGTGGGAGGGGTTACGTACAGGCCGGGCTATTGAGCCGCGAAATCAAGGAGTTTGGGGTGCCGACACGGTTGACCTACGTGGAAGGCAACATCGTCGGTGGCGGTATACGCGAGTCACCGGCGGACCCCGCGCGGTCGGGGAACCAGGGCATGTGCGGAGTCTTCATGCGCGAGAACCGGGAGGTCCGATGTTCGTCCATGCCGCTGATCACGGTGTGGACCGCTTGGGGAACGCTGAGGCGGCACGCCTGAGATGTACGAGCATCGGAAGTCAGACAGCCCCGTAGTACCTGCGAAGTCGCCGAACAACGCCGCGTCAGCGGTGGCGGAGGCGAGGCTCGCGCCAATCTGGCCGAGTCGGGCGCACCGATCATTGCGGGGGCACCGGAGGGGGATCGTGGCACTTCCTGTCGGTGCGTGCCCGGCAAATCGAATTCAGCTACGCCTGTGCGGGACGAGGTGGATCGAGCGGTCGTGGGCAGCCGTGCCGACAGGTCAATGGGCCAGGCGGCGGAAAACGACATCTCCGCCTCGGGAGCCGGTGTTGGTGCTGGCGGCAAATCGGCGTCACCGACCATTCGCCAGTCATAGGCATCGCCTCGGCGCTCGACGTACACAACGTCATCGCGACCGGGGCATGCCGCCACGATCGAGGCGAAGAGTTCATCCCGAGTCATGCCGCGCCTCGCCTGTCCAGGATAAGGCGGGGCTGAGCAAAGAGCGGGCCGCGGGTTTCGCGGCGGTGAGCGCGGCCGCATCACCCGCGATGCGCGACATTATCAGCGCTCCCTCGATCAACGAGATCACCGCTATCGCAACGTTTTCCGCCTCCGCGGTGGGCCAGCCATCGGCGCTCAGCCGATCCTCGATCGCCGTGCACCAGCTCCTTAAAGCGCGCGCCGAGGCTTCGCGCACCGCGGGGCTCGCGTTTACCGACTCGGTGGCGATCGGCTCGATCGGGCAGCCATCGCGCTCGTTGCCGGCCAGCCCGGCGACGAGCAAGTCGACCCACCGATCTACGATGTCGGCCACTGGCAGGTCGCTGGCCAGGAATCTGCGCAGCAATTGCTCGATGCCGGCCCCGGCGCTGTCGACGACCGCGGCGGCCAACTGCTGCTTGCCCCGCGGGAAGTGGTGATACAGCGAGCCGGGCTTGACGCCGGCCTCGTCAAGGATCTGGTTGAGCCCGGTCGCCGCATAACCCTGGCGGCGAAACAGCGTGGCGGCGGTGTCGATCAGCGCCGTACGGCTGCGATCAGGTCTCGGCATGGTATTGACAATACTTGAGTGAGCACTCAAGAATGCTGGGATGAGGCAATTGACCTTCGAAGAGGCCGGCCGATACGCGTGGCGAGAGGCGGCCCAACCCGAGATCACGGCACCAGAACAGGCCCTGGTGCGACCGGTGCTGGTGGCCTGTTGCGATCTCGACGTCGCGGTCGTGCAGGGCCGGCTGCCGATGCCGCCCGGACACGCGGTCGGCCATGAGGGGCTGGCCGAGGTGGTGGCAGTCGGCGACGACGTCAGCAGCGTCGGGGTGGGCGAGCGGGTGGTCGTGCCGTTTCAGATCAGTTGTGGAAACTGCCGTGAATGCCGCCGCGGCGCGACGGGTTCGTGCGCGTCGGCGCCGCTGATGGCGATGTACGGCATGGCCCCGCTCGCCGGCCTGGATGGCGGTGGATTCATGTCTGATTTAGTGCTCGTGCCCTATGCCGACGCGATGTTGATCCCGATTCCCGAAACCGTCGATCCGGTCGCCATCGCCTCGTTGTCGGATAACATTCCCGACGGCTGGCGCGGCGTTGCGCCCTTCAAAGCAGAGCTGGACAGCCTCGAACGAATCGATCGCCGCGTGCTCGTGGTCGGCCGACTGTCGATAGGTCTGTACGCGGCGGCGTTCGCGTCGGCGCTCGGCGTTCACGTCGACTATGTCGACACCAACCCAAACCGGCTCGCAGCGGCCGAGAAACTCGGCGCCGTGGTCCACGACATCGTCAAGCCGGACAAGTCCTGGGACCCATACCCGGTCACCGTCCACACCTCCGCCGATCCGTCGCTACTGGCAGCCACGCTGCGCGCCACCTGGCCAGACGGCGTGTGCACGGACACCGGGGTCTACTACCAACCCGCAGTAGAGATGCCGTTGCTTTCGATGTACACGCGCGGTGTGCGATTGATCACCGGGCGCGTCAACGCGCGGGCGGTCATCCCGGACATCCTCAGGCTGCTCGTCGACGGGTGTGATCTGTCGCCGGCCGTCGACCGCGTTGTTCCCTGGGAAGACGCCCCGTTGGTCTGGCCGACGATGACCGGCAAGACCGTCTTCACCCGCACCTAGGCGATATCGGCGACGAGGACTCCGAGCCGGCGCGCCTGCACCCGGGCCAGCCACGGCAGCTGTTCGCCGTCGGTGCCGGCCGGCAGAATCCGCGGATTGGTGATGTGGGCCGCCCGCCGCGCGAACTGCACGTCGGCCTCACCGGCGGCCAGCACGTTCTTGACCAAATTCGTTTTGCCGTGGCCCAGCGCGATCGCCAGCACAGGGCCTTTGCGATAGGCGCTCACGATGGTCTCGTACGGCGCGCCGGACTTGCGGAGGCGGCTTTTCCGCCACGCTCACCACAGCGGCGCGCCGCAGCGTGGTCGAGACCGCCTGGGAAACCGGTGGTTAGTGCGGGTCTGTAACGGAGGCGTGTGTAGGACTGTTACCCACGTGGGTTTTGAGGCTGGGTTTCGTCGGAAAATCCTGGGCGCTACAGATGCACGCCATACGCCTCGCGAAGGACGCAGCGGCCCAACTCGACAATAACGATGTCAATCCCAACGACGTCGATCTACCCATTGCAGTGCGATGCGACGCCCTCGCCGATCATCGCGGCGGTCTCGCCGAGGCGGCCGTCGCAGAACTCGCCGATCAAGACAGCGCAATGACCCTCGGACTGCGGCAATGGCTCGAAACACGCTGCTGCAGCGGCAACGTCACATGCCTGCTCGATGCGTTCGACGAAACCCCTGCCCAGCAGCGCCACACCGTGTCCGAGATGATCGATCGACAACCCAACCAGGACGCCAAGATCATCGTCACCTGCCGAATCGCCAACTACAGCACGGGAATTCTCCGTCTCAGGGCTGCCCGCGAGCCCGGATATTGCGGGCCGCGCGCGATCGAACCGCTTCGCACGCTGGTGAACGAGGACGGTGATGTTCCCCCGGAGCTCCGCGAAAACGCCATCATGGACATCGCCGCCATCGGCGGACCAGAGGCGGACGAAATCCTGCACCGGCTACACAGCGACACCGACGCCGAGATCACCGCTGCGACCGCGGCGGCCGAAAGCTACAGCGAGCCAGCACAGGCTATCCAGCACGATTCAGCCGACACCTCCGACGCACCCCCCGACACACCTCCGGATGAACAGCCCGATCTAGTTGAATTGCTCCGCAGAACAACAGAATTGCTAGAAGACGACCTCGAGGATCCCGAGATCCTCACTCGGGGAGTGGCCGCGATCCAACTGGCCAACAGCGAGCACACGGCTGCGACCGCCGTCCTATGCGAGGTACTCGACCACGCAGACTCCGAATTCGGAAAACAAGTCGCGCGCGCACTCGGTCGACTCGGACGGCTCGCTGGTCAACAAGCAACCGAGGCTCTGATCCGCGCACTCGACAATCCCGACGCCCACGTCACATTCCTCCACGAAGCGGTGAAAGCCCAGGCCAGCATCGACAACAACGCTCTCAGCAACTGGGTGATAACCCGCAACAGAGAAGGACTGAACCCCAATCAAATCGGCCCGATCTACCATCATTTCCGCAACAAGTCGTGCCCGCCGTCATTGCGGCCTCAGCTCCTCTCATCGTTGGCCGAAGTTACGACGCGCGCAGAGCGTGGCACCGGATCGATCTCCTGAGCTGGGTGACGGCAGGCATCGGTCCGTAGAGGCCGTCGACCTAAGGCGCCGACGAAGGAACGGTGGCGGTCGGGACTCCTAGGAAATGCAGCGCTTCGTGAGACAAACCGGTCGACGATCGGGGTGAGACAACTTAAGACGACCCTGGTCATGGCGGCTGCGATATGCAATCAAGACCGGGAACCTACAACACGACGTCGTTGTAGATTCTCGAATCTGACTGCATTGTCTCACGTTTGGCTGCACCAACGTTGCACTTATGCAGCGGATGTGAGACACGTTTGCGTGCTCGGTGCGGTGCTTAATCGAGTACCGCTGGGCGGTAGTGGCGCAGGTGCTCGGCCCCGGTGTCGGACACGCAAACGAGCCCGCCTCCCGGCGCGTGCTGGCGGTGGATGAAGCCTCGATCCGCGGCGGTCTCCCATACCGGCAATCGGGGACGTGACGTGCGCCACACGTCGAGCACTTCGGCGTAGGGCCGCGGGTTGGGGCCCATCCGCTGCAAGAGGTCCAGGATCAGGACCTCAACGGGGTCCTCAGGCATAGCCTTCCTGTTGGTCGACATAGGTCGGATATTAGCCGGGTGGTCTCCCATCGGCGCGCTTTGGTTGGAGGGTTAGCCGAGTGTGGTTTGTCCTACTGGCTGGCCCGCCAGGCAAGCCACGTATTTGTCGCGGCGCGAGCCCGCCGAGGCCTTGATGGATCCGGGGGGTGTACCAGCCTGCGCGGTCATAACTTACCCAAGGGCCAGCCAGTAAAGGGG
>DASPOT010000223.1:0-3323 GCA_035625875.1 Mycobacterium sp.
CTGGCCACCCAGCGAGGCGACGATGCGGTGGTGGATCCCCCGGACGCCGACGGTGGGATCGGGCAGATAGATCACGGTGTGGCGGCTGCGATCCAAGCTCGCCAGCGCGGCGCGCACGGCGACGGTCTTGCCGGCGCCGACCTCGCCGGTGATCACGCCGATGCGACGGTCGGCGATGCACCAGCCGATGCGGGCGACCGCTTCGTTGTGCGCGGCATGCCGGTGCAGCATGGAAGGGGCCAGATCGCGGCCGAATGGCATGCGCGAAAAACCAAAATACGAGATCAGGTTGTGCATCATTTCGGTTGGGCCTCCTCGCCGGTGAGCAGGTCGAGCTGGCCGGGGATCTGATCGGCAGCCCCGGTGAGGGCGGCGTAGTTGACGCCGCGGGCGAGCTCGGCGGCGTGCGCGGTCTCGATCAACCGCGCGTAGTCGATGCCGCTGGGTTGTGGTGGTGTGCTCGGGGTTTCGGGTTTGGCCTTGGGATGGGAATGGCGGCTGATGTGGTGCGGGATCGCCCGCCCCATCGGCACGCCAGCCAGGCGGACCTCGATGCGGGTGAGGTCGAACGGGTCGAACACCAACTCGACCTTGCGCCCGACCAATGCGGGGTCGACCTCATAGGCATTGCCATGTAGTGACACGGTGGCGGTCTTGGTCACGCGGCGATGCGCCTCCCACAAGAACGCCTCGGTAAGAGTCTCGGGTGCGGGCAGCGCGACCGGCCCAGCGGCTGACCAACGCTCCAGCGGGGTTTGGCCGGTCTCGGAATGGATCGTGCGGTGGTAGACGGTTTCGGTCCAGGCCGCAAAGTGCCGATTCAACTCGTTCAGGTCGGTCACATAGTGGCGGCCGATGGTGTCGGGCTCGCCGGTGATCTCGACCAAAAACTGATCGCGCACGGTCCTAAAAAACCGCTCTATCTTGCCCCGACCTTCCGGCCGGTATGGTGCCGAATGCACCAGGCGCACACCGAGTTTCGCGCATGCCCGCAGCAACCACTCATCGACGAACGCCGAGCCGCGGTCTACATAGATCGCTTTGGGGACACCGCGGGAGGCCAGTGCCGGGCGCAACGCGGCGGCCAGTCGCACCGTGTCCTCGGCATAGCCCCAGCGATAGCCGGGCAGTAGCCGGGAATGATCGTCTAAGAACGCGAACAAGTAGGTCTTGCGGAGTTGAATTCGTATGCCGTGCAACGCATCCCCAGTCCACAGGTCGTTGGGGTGCTCGGCCTCGAACCGCCCGAACACCGGCGCCGACCCCGTGGCCGCGCCACAGATGAGGCCGAGGCGGTGGAAGTTGCGTTGCAGCGTGCGTTCGTCGGGTGCCCAGCCCAGCTGGGTACGCAGGATCCGTTGGATCGCCGCGGCGGTGCGCTGCGGGTTCTCCCGCCGCAGCGCCACCGCCAGCTCCAGCACCTCCTCCGGGGTCCGCGGGGTGCACCGACGCTGGTTGGGTACCAGCGCGTCGAACCCGCCGGCCCGCCAGCCCCTGATCCAACGATCGATACTCTGCCGTGAGATCCGCACCCGCCGCCCGAACGGGTCGGTGTGCTCGCGGGAGGCCAGCTCGCGCACCATCTTGCCGCGCTCCTTGGTGGAGTGCGCCGGATCGGCGGCCTCCCGGATCAACTGGTACCGGAAAAGCCCGATCGCCCGAGCCCGCTCGGCCCGCACCTTCACCTCATCATCGCCTACCACTGGCCGCCTCCTTTGCTGTCTTTCGAACACATGACAGCGCACAGGTTTACGGGGTGGTCGGCGTCGGCGGCAGGGTCGGTTCGTGTTGCGCTGCCGGGCCGGGCCAGCCCGGCGCCAACAATCGGCCACCCGACACCGCCACCGCGGTCTCGGCCAGCGACACCGTGGACAGCACGAACCGGCGCCCGATGGCCGCCGCCAGCGCGGCGATCGCTGTCATCGCATCGGCCAACCCGCTGCCGGCTACGACGGGCATCACCGGATCGGCATCCACCGCACGCAGCCACACCGTGAACACCGACCGCACCGCCTCGGCCCGCTCGCCGAAGCGGCGCAGCCAGCCCCGCACCGTCTCCGCCGGACAGGCCAACTCGGCCGCGATCCGGCGAAACCCCGCCCGGCGCACGGCCTTGGCCACCAACGCGGACACGATCACCGCAGCCACTTCGGCGCGGCGCAGCAACGCCGTCACCGGCAACAACACGTGGGTGACGCGGCAACCGGTGCAGCGCGACCGGCGAGGACACAACCACACCGGACCGTCCGGGCCGCGCAGCTGCCGCGGCCTGGCCCGCCCCCAGCCCGCCAACACCCCACTGCATGCCGGGCAGCTCAGCTCGCCCCCTGCCAACCTGCGCTCGACTTGATCGGCATCCGCCTCTACCGTGACCACTGCGCCTCCAAGCGCACAGACGGCCCTCCCCGAAAGACTCCGCCAGAGACATACCGGGAGGGCCGTCGCCTACAACGACGTGATCACCATGCCGCCCCGGCACCACGAGCACCAAACACAGGTACGGCCCGCCACGAGCTGCTCACCGTCAACGCCGGATCACTACCCCCAGGTGCTCAACCTGAATGCCTCCGAACAGCCGATCGCCACGAACATGTCGCCGAAATCAGAGTGCTGGCTCAGCAGTTCGGAGAACTCATCGACAATGATGAACAGCGCGGGCAGCGCGGCCAACTGGGCGCCCGCTCGACGTGCCTGTTCGCAAGCGGCGATACTCACGAAATTGCCTGCCGCTCGGAGCAATTCCTGGCGGCGGCTCATCTCACCGGCTAGCGCATCGCGCATGCGGGCGACCAGTGGCGCCTCATCGCAGAGGTTGGTTATGACCGCGGCGACGTGAGGTGCCCGTTCCAGACCGAAGAATGATCGACTGCTACACCCTTATGGAACTCTCACAACTCGCAAGATGCGAGGCGGCCAGCTGCCCCAGTGTCGACGAATTGCTCGACGAACGCTTTAGCGCAGACCGGATGACCGCGCTACCCGGTTAGACCAGTACTCCCTAGCAAGCTGCGGCTAAACGCCCCCTCCACTCAGCGACAAACACGCCCGTCAGCCAACGTATTTCGGCCACCTCACCAGGACCGTCGAGTTCTCCGAGGCTTACAAAATCGCCGCGCTGGACGTGCGGAACAAGATGCGGGACCTCAACCGATTCCGCAGCTAACCACGTAGCAGGCCAGCAGCTAGCAACTGATGAAGGCGATCGGCGCGGCCTCGCCCGGGCCCCCCGCTTCGGCACGGGCCAGTAGCGCTGCGGTGCGTTCGTCAAACTGCGCCGAGTACGACACGTCTGGCGTGCACCCGCCGTTCTGGAGGCCGCCGGT
>DASPOT010000224.1:0-4062 GCA_035625875.1 Mycobacterium sp.
AAAGCTGGCTACCCGGGTCCGGCTCAGCGGGCGGGTGTTGCCGGCCGGGCAACCCACCGTGCCCGCCTGCTCGTCGATGGTGAAGTCGTCGACGGTGAACCCGCCCTCCACGGGCGCGGTCAGCGGCTTGGGCTTGATCACCTGTTAACTGAACTGCGACACGCGTATGTGCAGGGTGACGGGTAGAAACTGATTCCGTTGTTATCGTCGCGACCGTGCTCGACGACGACGATTCTCGAGATCTGGCGAGGTTGGCCGTGCCGTTGGTCGGCTCGGTCGAGGAGACCGCCGACCTGGGGTTGCCATTTCGGTTGATCGACCCGGCCGGTGAGCCGGTGGCTGCGGTGTCGGACTACTTTCGTGACCTGCAGGCCACGGGCCGATCAGCTGCGACGATCCGCTCCTATGGTCTGGACCTGTTGCGCTGGTTTCGGTTCCTGTGGGCGATCGGGATCGCGTGGAACCGCGCCACTCGGGTCGAGGCTCGGGACTTTTGTCGCTGGATGTTGGTGGCCGGCAAGCCGTCTCGACCGCATTGGCGCCGACCGAACGAGGTGCCAGAGGGGTCGTCGGGCGCGGTGGCGTATGCGCCGTCGGTGCGCGCGCACGCCGAGACAGTGCTACGCGGCTTCTACGACTACCACCTGGAGGCGGGGACCGGGCCGCTGGTCAACCCGTTCCCGCTGGACCGGTCGCGGCGCGGTGCACGGGCGCACGCGCATCACAATCCCATGGAGCCGCACCGCAACGAACGGAGCGGACGGTATCGGCCGACGCTTGCCGATCGGATTCCGCGCGCGGTCCCCGATGCCGAGTTCAACGAAATCTTCGCCCGGCTGCCCTCGCACCGGGATCGGGCGCTGGTGGCGTTCTACGTATCCACCGGCGCGCGGGCCTCGGAGTTGCTGTCGGCCACCCAGGGTGGTGTGGATCCGGGCAGGCAGCTGATCACAGTGACACGCAAAGGAACTTGCGCGACCCAGGAGCTTCCCGCCTCGTCGGACGCGTTCGTCTGGCTGCGGCTCTACCAGCTGGAGATGGACGGGCTGATTCCGAAGGGCAAACGGCAGCCGTTGTGGTGGACGTCGCGACAACCGGTGCGGCCGTTGACCTACCACGCCGCGCACCGCATGTTCGAGCGCGCGGGGCAGGCGGCGGGCAGCACCGCAACCCTGCATGCGCTGCGGCACACCGCCGCCTACCGGATGGCACAGGACCCCGACCTGCCGCTGACGGACGTGCAGTTCGTTCTCGGCCACGCACTGCTGACCACCACCCAGATCTACCTCACCCCGCGCAAGCAGGACGTGATCCGCCGTGTCCTCGACCACCACGCGCAACAGATCCGCAAAGCCACCGAGCGGACAGCACCGCCGCCGGCACCTGGGTATCGGCAGGAGACGCTGAACGTGCTGTTCGGGACCGGTCCAGCGTGACCACGCTCGACATCGAACCCGATGTCGACCGGACGCCCACCATCGTGCGCACTCATCCGCGTCCGGCGCCACGACAGGTCGAAACAGACTGGCCAACAACCTGTCTGGACCGTGAGCAGGCATGGCAGCTGCTCAACAGCGCTCCGCTGACGCCGTCCAGGGTAGACATTCGCCACCCGAAGGCCTACCCGACCGGGGTGGGCCTGTTACTGGACTGGCTTGCCGACCAACCCGGACAAACGTGGCAGCAGCGGTGGGTCGCCACCGGCGCGGACGCCGACGGCCGCTGTTGGCGCCAAATTCCGGCCCAGTGGCTGCGTGAGCACGGACACCCGAAGGAGTGGCTGCAGTACTGGCTGTTTCGGGCGTTAGTGGCCGCGATCGCGGCTGATCTGATCCGCCCGTCGCTGAGCTGGTTGGTGACCGCCGCCTTCCGCAGGGGAACTCTGCTCAACATCGTGTCGCAGTACCGCGATCCTGACGGATTCGCCCGGCTACGAGCACTGTGCTCGGCCGACTCGGACATCAACGCGGCAGCGGCGAACCGCACCACCAATCGCGCCGCACTGATCCTGGCCGCAAAGGGCGGCACACTTGCTGGCATCACGCCCGGCGATGTGCTCGCGCTGTTCGATGTCGAAGCCGACACCCACGCCACCTCAGTCGGCGCCACTCACCTGTTCTACCGAGTCCTGCACGCACTGGGCGGTTTCGGCGCCGAGGCGCCGGCAACGCTGCGGGAGCTGCGAGCCGCCGGACAGCGCAGCCCCGAGGAGTTGATCGACCGGTACGAACTGGTGTGCCAGCCGATCCGCGATCTGCTGGTCGACTATCTACGGGAACGCCAGCCGGCGCTGGACTACACCAGCCTCGACGCGCTCGCCTACTACCTCGGCGGCCTGTTCTGGTCCGATCTGGAGCGCCACCACCCCGGCATCTCGAGCTTGCGCCTGTCTGCCGAGGTCGCCTCGGCGTGGAAGCAGCGGTTACGCACGATCACCAAGGTGAGCCGTGGCGCCGACGGGAAGACTGTGCGGACCACCGCTGAGCGAGTCAACTACCGCAAGTGCCTGACACCGGTGCGCGCGTTCTACCTCGATCTGGCGTGCTGGGCGGCGGAAGATCCGGCCCGCTGGGGTCCCTGGGTGGTGCCGTGCCCGGTCGGAGCCGAAGAGGTAAACCAGCGAAAAGACAAGCGCCGCCGCAAATCTCGCATGGATGCCCGGACTCGGGAACGGTTGCCGGTACTGCCGGTGTTGGTCCGCGACCTCGACGAGCGCCGCAAGGCAGCGGCCGCCCTGCTCGACGCGGCGCGACGAACCGAACCCGGCCAGCAGTTCAGCGTCGCCGAGCAGACGCTGACCCGCATCCGACCAGGCCACTCAGCAGCGGCCAAGATCTGGGTGCAGGAACCACAGACCGGCAAGCGGCGTGACCTGGGCTGGGAGGAAGATCGCGCGTTTTGGACCTTCGCCGCGGTCGAGGTGTTGCGCTCCACCGGCATCCGCATCGAGGAACTCACCGAACTGTCCCATCACAGCCTGGTCCAATACCGGCTGCCCAGCACCGGCGAGATGGTGCCGCTGCTGCAGATCACCCCGTCGAAGACCGACGCTGAACGGCTGCTCGTGGTCAGCCCGGAACTGGCCGAAGTGCTGTCGGCGATCATCAACCGCGTTCGCGGTGCGACCGGCGCGATCCCGCTGGTACGCGCCTACGACAAGGCGGAACGAAACTGGTCTCCGCCGCTGCCGCTGCTGTTCCAGCGACGCGTAGGCTTCGAGCATCGCGCGATCAGCAGCCAGGCCATCCGCAAGATGCTCACCGCCGCAATCGATCACACCCGGCTCACCGATCCCGCGGCCGGCGAACCGCTGCGATTCACCCCACACGACTTTCGCCGCCTGTTCATCACCGACGCCGTGCTCAACGGCGTGCCACCGCACATCGCTCAAGTCATCGCCGGCCACCGCGACATCAACGTCACCCTCGGCTATAAGGCCGTCTACCCCGACGAGGCTATCCAATCGCACCTGGCTTTTCTCGCCCGCCGGCGCGCGCTACGCCCGACCGACGAATACCGCCAACCCACAGACGAGGAATGGCAGCGCTTCCTCGGCCACTTCGAACGTCGCAAAGTTTCGATCGGCACCTGCGGACGCGCCTTTGGCACCCCCTGCATCCATGAACATGCTTGTGTCCGTTGCGCATTGCTCTGGCCAGACCCCGCTCAACGATCCAGATTGGTCGAGATCTGCGAAAACCTGCAAGCCCGCATCGCCGAAGCCGAACGCGAGGGCTGGCTCGGCGAAGTCGAAGGACTCCAGGTCAGCCTCGCCGGAGCCAAGGACAAACTCGCTCAACTCGACCGTCGCACCACCAACACCACTGATCTCGGAATGCCCACGGTGACACACAATTCCTGAGGCGTTACGGATGCGTGGCCCAGGGGCGCCAGCCAAGTTCAGAGAACACCGTGTCGTGCCCGGCTGCAACGTAGGCGGCGCGTGCCTCACCGGTGCCGTAGGCCGAATCCCCGTACACCTCAAGCCCCTGCCGCTGCCCGGCGTCGCCCTGCTCGCCGCCGCCTGCGGCCACCCACGCGACCGCGGCAACCACGGCCGTG
>DASPOT010000225.1:0-15558 GCA_035625875.1 Mycobacterium sp.
TCGAGAGTTGCGTTGTAGGCACGGGAAGCTTTCTGCAGGGGTGGCGCGCCGGTGTGGTCGGCGAGGTGAGGCCGGTGGGCAGGAATCGGTCGTGCACGCAGGTGAGGAAGTGGGCGGTGTGCAGGCCGTGGTCGGTGACAGTGTAGCGGTGGCTGTGCGGGATGCGGGTGATCAGGCCGCGGGATTTGAGCCGACGCAGGTCATAGGTGGTCTGCCCGGCGGTGACCGCACCGGGTGGCAGTCCGCGCAGCTCGGTGGTGAGCGTGCGCAGATCGCGGTTGGTGAACCCATTGGTTTGGTAGCCAAACGTCAGTAGCGCCTGAAGCAGGGCGTGGCTGCGGCGCTCGGCCAGCCGTAGTCCGGGGATACGGGCGCCGGTGGCGGTGGTGACCGCGCCGGTGATGGTGTCGAGCGCGTCGGCGCCGGTGATCGGGTCGTGGCCGAGTCGTTGGACGTGGAGCAGACGTCGGTTGGCGGAGAAGCCGATCTCCCGCAACGCGGGCAGATTAGTCAGCCGTTTGCCGATCGAAAAGTCGGTGGTGTCGTTGATCGTGGTCTCGGTGCGCAGCGCTCTCCCTTCCGCCGGGTAGGACCGGCGGGTTGCCCCGCCGGTCCCCCCTCAGAACCGTACGTGCCACTCGTCGCGGCATACGGCTCAAGCAAGGCTTGAGGGCGTGCAGGTTAGCTGTGCTGAGTCCAGCGTCAGCGGGGCGCGAAGCCCGCGTCGGCAGGAGGCGTGCACGAGGCGGGTTTGATCATTGTGCGGTGGGCCGGATCTCCCGTGGTGGACGAGGTAATCCGCGGCTATCGCCCAACGGGTGATCTGGTGCCACCAGCGTTCCCACTCATTCGGGGACTGCGGCGGCTGGTCGGCGGTGAGCAGGTGATCCCCGCAAAGCGGGCAACGCGCATCCTGCCTGGCGAGCAGGCGCAGGGTGTAATTGTCCAGTCGGGGCTTGACCTTTTGCCGCCGTTTGGCCCAGTAGTCGGCCAGGGCGGGGTCATCGGGTGAGGCCGCGCCCTGGACCATGACATGCCGAACAATGTCGGTCCAGGAAAACTTGACAAGGTAGGCACCACTTCCGGGATCGCCGAACACCCAGCGGTCGTTCCTGAACTTGTTGCGCTTACCGAAGTAGTGTTCGACGATCCACCGCTTCGGTTTATTGTTGTGCTGCCATGTTGTCCATTTGTTAGGTGAGTTTCCACATCTGATAGTCCAGTGTGTGAAATACCTTGGACGACACCACACCCCGGTAGTAGGCGGCCCACCCCTTGATGATCGGGTTGAGCCTGGCGATGACCGCCGCCGCGTTCGATCCGCGCAGCATGCGCATCTCCAACGCGAGCCTTTGCCGGAGCCGCATAATGGCCGTCTTACTCGGTTTGATCAGCAGCTTGGAGCCGTACCGGCGGACGTTGAATCCCAGGAAGTCGAATCCTTGCTCACCGAGGTGAACGATCCGCGTCTTGTCCTCGTTGAAGACCAGACCCCTGGGCGCCAGCCATTGCGCGAGCTGCACCGTGATCTGTTCGGCCTGCTCACGTGAGTAACAGAGCGCAACCAGGTCATCGGCGTATCTGATCACGACCGGGGATTTTGGCTTGGTCTCCCCAGAACCAGTGCCGGGGAACGCGTAGCGAACCCCGGCGGCCTCCTCCAGCCCGTGCAACGCGACGTTCAGCAGCAAAGACTCTCAATGAGGATGTCAAGCCGTTGCGGGGACCACAGGCCTGTGCGGGCTGAATTCGCGGCCGTCGCGGAGCAGCGCCCAGAGCACGTCGACGAGGCGGCGGGCGAGCGCCAGGAGGGCTTGGCTGTGGATGAGTCGTTCGGCGCGCTTGCGGTCATAGAACTGTCTGGAGGGCCCGTTGGCGCGGATGCTGGACAGCGCGGCCAGGTAGAACACCCGCCGAAGTCGGCGGTTGTAGCGTTTTTGTCGGTGCAGGTTTCCGCTGACGCGGCCCGAATCCCTTGGCACGGGCACCAATCCGGCATAGGAGGCCAAGCGGCCTGGGGTGGCGAAGGATGTCAGGTTCCCGCCGGTAGCCACCAAGAATTCCGCGCCGAGGTTGGGTCCGAAGCCGGGCAGCGACTCGATGATCCGCGCGTAGGGGTGATCGCGGAAACGCTCGGTGATGGTCTTGTCGATGTCTTTGATCTCGCGGTCCAGGTCAAGCAACTTGCGGGCCAGCCGCTTGACCAGGGCGGCGGTGCCGCTCTCGCCGGGCAGCGCCAGTTGCTGCTCGGTGGCCACCGCCACGGCGCTGGCCGCGGTCTTGGCGACACCAGCAGGCCAGGCCTGGTGTTCGACCAGATGAGCCGTCACACCCTCGACGCCGGCCGCCCGGATCTCAGCCGGTGTGCACAGGCTGGCGACCAGGATCAGTGGTGTGCGCGTGGAATAGTCAAACGCGGCCTTGGGCATAAACGATGAAAAACGATGAGTTCGGACGAGTGATCTTGAAAAATAGGCTCTGGCGTGGGGCGGGCGGGACTCGAACCCGCGACCAACGGATTAGCAACCGGTGTTACCCGGCGATCCCTGCAACTGCCGGAACATGCCTGCATCACAACGGAATTCACTGTTCAGTAGCCCCGGCGATAACCGGTCAATTCCGATTGGTTCGAGGTCATTCGCGGTGAATAAACGGCAACCAGATCTGGACCACTGGGATTCGATGGGCGTCTGCGAACTCACGCCGATCCGTGTGGACATCCATGAGCCGGTCGAGCGGATCCCGTCCTGGGTTGAGGTTAGCGGCAAGATCGCCGACCGCCGCTCCGGCGACACGACAAAGATCTCCTGACCGCCCAGGACGTCTCCCGCATGACCAGCCTCTCAATCCACACGCTCAGTTGGTGACGCTTCAACGGCACGACGTGACGATCCACCTCGGCCGCTGCCCGCAGGGCCGGTCCCGGCCACCGCAAGGTGGTACGACGAACTCAGACGCGAGTTAGGCCGGCAAGGCGGCCAGCCACCCCGATGGCGCGGCTCTGGCCGAGCGCTTCGACGGCCTGTTCCTCCCGAGTCTGGGTTATGGCGGTTTACCGGTAAATGTCTGGATGCCCGTTACCACGTTCCGACACAACATGATACGCCCAGCCCATCCCACCGATAATCATTCCTGGCTGCGGCACACGGTAGCGATCTCAAGCCTGGTAGGAACAGCGATCTCTCCTATGAATGCAGTTGTTGAGCAAGAGGTCACGGCCCGCGAGAGGTCCACCTGCGTGCTGGCAGGCGGCCGCCTTCCTCGAGCCTCCCGAGATCAACCACCACCTAGCCGAAGCTTTCGATGCCTTGATCGCGTCTTCCTCGATTTCGACACCGCAGCCCGCAAGGTCTACGAGGACCGCGCCCAGCGCGCGGCCGGCATCGTCGGACACCGCGGCTGACGTCAGCGCACGCCTATCGGGCCGGCCCGCATGATCGCAGCCAGGTCGCCGCGTGACTTCGCGCCGACCCGCTGGCATGCGTGGTAGAGGTGGCCCTCCACTGTACGCACCGATGTCAGTAGCCGGTCGGCGATCTCCTTGTTGGACAGGCCCGCCGCGGCCAGCTCGGCGACCTCCCGTTGCCGCCCGGTCAGCGGTGACGGTGCGACCGGGCTGCGAAGGGCGGGCGTGCACAACCCGCCGCACTCCTCGGCCAGTTGCTGTGCCAGCGCCGCGGCATAGAGGCCGCGCTTGCGCTGCTGCGCACCGGTGAACGCGATGGCCGCCTGTGCGGCTGCGTCGGCGGCGGTGCACCGATCACCGAGCGCCGCGTACTGACCGGAGGCGGCCAGCAGGCCGTCACCGTCCCCGTCGCGCAGCGATTCACCGTGCAGCGCAACGGTATTGGCGAGCGGAAATGATAGCATGCCGGCCAGTTGTCGGGCCCGGTCTGCTGCCGACGCGTCGCCCCACTGGATCGCCGCCTGTAGACAGGCCAGCTCGTGAGTGGGCTGGTTGCGTTTGCGCGCCACCTCGGCGGCGTACCGCACGACGTCGATCGCGTGGCTGAGCAAGCCGTCGGCGGCCAGCGACCACCCTGTAGCCAGCGACAGCGCGGTATCCATGAACAAGAAGTCCGGCGGCACCGCTTCGCGAGCCTTGGCGAGCACGTCCCGGGCTTCCTTCTGATGTCCCAGCTTGGCGTGCGCCTCGATCAGCGCGAAATAGGATGCCGCCCGCAAACCCGTTGTGATGGTGTGCCTTTCCACCCCCGCCAGCGCCTCACGCAGGATCGTCACGGCGCTCGGCAGGTCCCCGCGCACTAAGTCGGCGTGGCCGCTGAGAGACGCAAGGTTGGCGTAGGCGAGGCCGGGCAGCTCGGCGGCGGAGTCGGCAAGCCGCTTGGCCACCGCCACGCATTCCTCCATGCGGCCGGTCAGCCGGCAGGCTCTCGCGTAGACTCCGCCGCACCAAAACCGGAAGTGCGATGTCTCAGGCGATTTCGCGGCCCGGGCGAAGGCCTGCCCAGCGACGGCGGCGATGTCGTCGACCCGGCCCAGGGCGCCCAGCCCCATCATCAACGCGACCGATGCCATCATCGCCGGGAAGTCCGGCAGCCTGCCCGACGCCAGCGCGGCGCGGGCCTTGCCGACGGCGGTCTCGCAGCGGGCCGAAATCACGTCGACGCACGCCTCGAGGGCTTGGCGCGCCACCTTTTCGTCATCGGATTCCGGCCCGCTGGCGAGCTCGTCGAGAATCGCCGACGCTTCCGGCAGCCTTCCGAGCGTCCAGATCAAGTTGGCCGCCCGCACGAGCGACCAGAGATGCCGATCGCCGTCGCGGGTTTCGCAGATCACGCCGAGGAACTTCTCCGCATCGTCGCCGCGACCCATCAACATCGTGTTCAGCGCCTGGACGGTCGCCGCGTCGCTGTCTCCGCAGTCGGCGGCGGCGGTGGCGAACCGGTCCGCCAGGTCCAGGTCCAGCATCGTCATCGCATAGCGCGCCGATTCCAGATACAGCTGTGGGTCCGGCTTGACGTCCGAATCGAGCCGCAGCAACGCCCGCCGCACCGTGGCGTGCATGTCGCGGTCGGGCTCCTCGCCGAGTCGGCGCGCCAGCTTGCCACGGATGTTCGACAGGTACATCTCGCCCGCGGTGGCGCGCCGCAACTCGCCGAACATCGGGTGCGCGAGCCGGGCCATCAGCGTGTTCTGGGTGCGTTCGGTGGTGACCAGGTGCATCTGCTCGGCGACCTCGAGGTCGCGGCGGCGCACGATGTCGCACAGCACGTCGACCCCGAGCGGTTCGCACTGCGACAGCGTGTCGAGCACAAGTGCCAGTTCCGGGCTGAGCCGGCCGAGCAGCCGGCCCACCATGTCGTTGATGCTCTGCGAGACCGCGACGTCGCCGTCCCACATCCACACACCGGCCACCTGGCGGACGCCGCCCGCCGCGACCTGATCCTTGAGTAGTTGCCACAAGAACAGGGCGTTGCCGCCGGTTAGTTTCCAGAACCGCCGCGCGCTGCGCGCATCGACAGGTCCGCCGAGCATGCCCTCGATCAGGTCTCGAGTCGCCTGCGGGGAAAGCGGGTCGAGGTCCAGGCGCGTGAGCAGCCCGTCCTTCCACAGCGCGGTGATCGCGTCGGGTTCCTCGCCTCCGGTTCGCACCGTGACCACCAGCCGGGTTTTGGATTGAGCCAGCTGGTGCACGACGTGAGCAGACAGCCCGTCGAGCAGGTGGGCGTCATCGATCCCGATCAACATCTGGCCCCGACTGGCCTGCACGACGAAAGAATTGATGATCCTGCGCACGCTGGGCAGCGGGTCGGTGATCGCATCGCCGATCGACGAGGTGAAGGCGCCGAGCGGCAATGGCCGCGCCGACTCGGTGCCGACGATCCAGGTCGTGCGCTCACCCGCCGCGGCGGCCTGGGCCACGACTTCACGCGCAAGCCGCGTCTTGCCCACGCCGGCGGCTCCGACGATCACCACGCCGGAGTGTCCCCCCACCCCACGCAGCGCCCGACGGATAACCGCGAGCTCGGCGTCCCGCCCCGTCAGCGCATCACCACCGGTCACAGCCGCGAGCATAACGCCGGCAAATATAGCGGGGCCGTCTACCCCGAGGAAGTGATCAACGGCCACCGCGCGTTCATCGCCAGCCGCCGCGCGCTGCGCCCCAGCGAGGAATACCGCGCCCCCACCGACACCGAATGGGCCGAGTTCGTCGGGCACTTCGAACGCCGCAAGGTCGCCATCGGCGACTGCGGCCGCTCCCATGACACCCCTGCATCCACGAACACAGCTGCCTACGCTGCCCTGCCAGGTCAGGTGGCGCCGGTCGAACGCCGGGACCTCACCTTGACGAATCTGTCGGACAAACGACGCATCCGGATCATGAGCGACGCCGACGGGCTGAGCTTGGCTTCGAGGTATGCGGCCAATTCCTCCGGGGCGACACCGATGCGGGACGCGAATTCCTGCTGGCCCAGTCCTGATCGTTCCATCAGCAGCCGCACGTGGCGGGCCACTTCGGCGCGTTCGTCGGCCTCAAGGTGCACGCGGGCACGGTCGAGCACCTCCGCCATTGCTTTGGAGATGCCGTAGGGCCGCGCGCGCTCAAGCACCTCTTCCACCTGGCGGGCGGTTCGCCCGTACGGGTCGCGTTTCAGCGCGGCGGCAATCCGCTTCCAAGTGGTGATGTCCCCGCCTTCCAGCGCTGAGCGAATGGCGGCGGTGGGCCAAAATTCGACTGGTTGGTCGGCGTAGCGAGGGCCGATGGTCGACCGCTGGGGTACCGGTTCCGGGCGTCGGTCCGTCGGCGACCGCTGCGACGCCGCGCGCGGGTCTGGGGCGGGCGGCTGCTGCGCCGGTCCGGGGCGTCGGTCCGCTGCCAACGTCACCTCGCCTCCTCCAGCATCGCTACGGCCACCGACAGGCAGCGTTGCTCGACCTCGTCCCAGTCTGCCTTCCCCTCGGACCACTTATCATCATCGACGTTAGACGGATGTGGATCCGCGAGCCGGCGAACCAACTGGGTGGCGATCCATTGCCGCCTAGGTGGTTGACAACGGTAGTACCTATCCATCCCGGCCAGCACCACAGCGGCCGTTTCCGGGTCCGTCGCATCGACCAATTCAGCAAACTCCGCGTAGTCGCGGCGGCTGTTCCGGCACATGATCAGGTAGCCCTTGAGACGCAATGTTTCGGCGCCGGTTGGGATCTGCAGCCGGTCGCCGGTGGGCAACTGCACGCTGGTGGTCTCCACCGGGCTGCGCCGCTCGAACGTCAGGTGGTCGCCCTCGGCCTCCAGCGCATCCAGGGCGACTGAGAGCCGCCCGCGCCATAAGGTGACCGGATGCACTGGCCGCACAGGCCGGCTTATACCGTTGCGGTACGACAAGCCGCCGACGAACTTCCTGGCCAGTGAGGGACCGTTGGTGGTGGTCGCCGCGCCGGGCAGCACCGTGCGTCGCGTGATCGGGTCGTCGCCACCCTTGAGGTGCTCCCGCACATCGCCATTGCCGCCACAGCCGGTGAAGGCCAGCGGATCAGTCACGCAAATGGCATCGGGCACCAGGTGCTTGAGCTTTGCCGCCGACTTGACCACTATCCGCAGATCCGCGCTGGGCACGGCGGCCGTGGAAAAGTCGTCGGGGATGACCACGACATCACCGAGGTCAACATTGGGGAGCGGCCTCTCGAAGTCTACCGACGGCAGGGTGCGGGCCAGCCGCGCGGGCAGCCACCAGTTCCACTGGGCGAACATCGCCATCAGCGCCGGTACCAGCACCAGCCGCACAACGGTGGCGTCGACCGCGATCGCGACGGCGCACGCCACGCCGATTTCGGCGACCAGCGGCATGCCAGCGAAGGCGAAGCCGATGAACACGGCAATCATGATCAGCGCAGCGCTGGTGATGGTGCGCGCGCTGGTACTCACGCCGTAGGCGACCGCATCGCGGGTCTCGCCGGATTGCAGGAAGCGTTCCCGGATGCGCGTCAATAGGAAGATCTCGTAGTCCATCGACAAGCCGAACGTCATCGCCAGCACCAGCGGGGGAACGGTGCTGTCGATTGAACTGATCGGTGCGAAGCCGAGTTTCTCCAGCCAGCCCCACTGGAACACCATCACCAGGCTGCCGTAGGCGGCGGCGACCGACAGCACGGTCATCAGCACGCCCTTGAGCGCCAAGAACACCGAGTGGATCGAGATCAGCAGCATGACGAAGGCGATCAGTGCGACGAAGACCAACACCAGCGGCTCGGTTGTCGACACCCGGTCATCGAAGTCTTTTATCAGCGCTGTCGGGCCGCCGACGTCGACGTGTACCGAACCGCCGCCCGGAACCTCCGGAAGATGTGCACGCATCCACTGGACGGTTTCCCGGGCACCCATGTCCTCGGGATCCACCGACAGCACGGCGGAAAGCAGAGCGCTGCGGTTGTCGTCGGCGAATATCGGCGGTGACACCGAGACGATGTCGGGAGCCCGCGCCATCTCCTGACGAATCGCCTCTAGCGTCTGGCTGTGCGCGGGTGAGGACGCACCGCCGTCCGGAAAGTTCACCAGCACCTGCACCGGTCCCAGCGCGCCGGGCCCGAGTGCTTGGGCCGCTCCCGCCACCCCGGCACGGATCTCATGCGTCGAGTCGAATTGGCGCAGCAGGCTGTTGCCCAGCACCATCGACAATGCCGGTGTGGCCATGACGATGAGGAACGCCGATGCTGCCAGCGCCGACACCCATGGACGGCGCATCACCCACCTGATCCAGCGAGTCCAGAACCGTGACTGGGTGGATTCCGGTCGCCGCGACCAATGCAGCACCGCCGACCTCTTGGCGGCCGCCCGTCCGAACGTCGCCAGCACTGCGGGTGTGATGGTGGCCGACGTCAACATCGCGACGGCGACCGCGAGAATCGCGCCGGTGGCCATCGACGCCAGTGCCGGGGTGTCGATCAGGTAGATGCCGGTGAGCGAGGCGACGACCGTCATGCCGGACAACACCACGGCGAGCCCGGAGGTCGCCATCGCGGCGTCGACGGCCTCCTGCGGCTGACGCCCGGCACGCAGTTCCTCGCGGAAACGCATCAAGATGAACAGGGAGTAGTCGACCGCGAGCGCAATGCCGAACATCGACACCGTCGACGTCACAAAAACCGACATCGTGGTGTACGTCGACAATTGGTAGACCAGGCCCATGGTGACCACGACCGTGCAGATACCGAGGGCCATCGGGATCGCCGCGGCGGCAAGCGAACCGAACACCGCTAGCAAGACGATCAGAATGATCGGAAGGTTCCAGCGTTCCGCGTCGGCGATATCGTGTTTGGTGTTCGCCGCCGCCGCCGCGCTGAGCGCGCCCTGCCCGATGACATACAGCCGCACTCTGCCGTTCTCGATTTGCCCCGGCTGATCCCCGACGATACCTACCTTTTGGCGCAGCTTTTTGGCGACGTCGCTCGCCCCGGTGTTGTCGAAGTCGACCCGCAGCGACACCACATACGGGCGGTCGGGCTGCGGGGCCGGCTGGCGCGGGTCGGGCACCACCGACACACTCGGGACCTGGCTGGCGACTCGCTTCAGCAGCGCGACGGCGGCGTCCATGTCCTGATAGGTGGCATCCGCGCGGGGCGCCGCCACCAGCGCCATCGGCGACGCTCCCTGGTCGTGATAATGCTTTTCGATTTGGTCGTGCACACGCAGAGACTGCGAACCGGCCACCTCAAAACCGCCGCCGGTGAGACGACCCGACTGGGTCATCGCCAGATAGATCGCCGGCACCAGCGCGAGCAGCCAACCTGTGAAGACCAGCCAGCGGAATCTGCGCAGGTTGCGACTGAGGCGCATCATGAAGTGCTGGATTTCGGTCTCCCCGCATTCTCCGGCGTTGCGTGCCACGTGAGCCTACCGCAGCATGCCGTAACGTAACTGGGCTTATCGGTCGCTGAGCTGCAACGACTTGGTATCGACGACTGCCGCCCGGCGACGATGCGCGCCGTGCGGGGCACCCCAGCTTGCGAGGGGACGGGGGGAGGAGGAGCCGGGCAATCGAGCCCGGGCAATCGGACCATGACGGATTCCGTGCGATTGGTGTTGCGAACCGGTCCTGGAGTAGCTTCCGGGCCGCGTGAATTGGCGGCGGCACCGCAGGGGATGGCAGGATATGGGTCGCCGTTCGCGGGTCGGGGATCAGACACCGTCGATCGCAGCCCGGCGACGATGGGCGCCGCGCGGGGGCACCTATTCCGAGGGGACTGCGGGAGGAGGAGCCGGGCAATCCGATCGCAGCCGTTTGCGAGGCGTTGATATTCGCAAGCCGTAAGGAGTTATCCATGAAGTCCACCACCGCGCGCCGGCCGCTCGGGGTACTGACCGCCACTGCGCTGGGTGGGGTTGCCGCTGCGGCTCTGATAGGGCCGTCGGCTACCGCGGCGCCCGATCCCTGCGCCGCCAGCGAGGTCGCGAAGACGGCTGGCTCGGTCGCCAAGTCGACGGGCGACTACCTGGACTCGCACCCAGAGACCAACCAGGCGATGACCACCATCTTGCAGCAGCCCGCAGGACCGCAATCGATCACGTCGCTGAAGAACTATTTCGACGCCAACCCCAAGGTCGCCAGCGATCTGCAAACGATCTCGCAGCCGCTGACGGGCCTGTCCACACAGTGCAAGCTGCCCATCACGATTCCGCAGGTGCTCGGCTTCGTGCAGGCGGCGCAAGGCCAAGGCGGACTTCCGGGCGGGCTACCCGGTCTGCCGGGTGCTGCCGTTGTGGGACAGCCGACGGCCGGAACACAGGGCAGCGCGCCTGCGGGCTCTGCACCGCCGGCCCCATTGGCGCCGACCGGGCCGCTTCCGGGTCCGGCACCAGTGTCGGCGACCTCTGGCAGGTAGGCCTGCGGCGCTGACGTCATGGACGCGGCAGACGCCGATCGACCGGCTATGACGGCGGTCAGGTGATCAGGGACCCTAAAACGAGTCGCGGAGAGGATCCCGGCGGTGCTTGCTTTCTGGATGCGCTGCATGCGGCGGTAATGGTCCCTGCAGTGCCGTGTCGGCCGGGTCGGCGGACGAGGTTTGTGTCTCATTCTGCGATTGAGTCGACGTCGTGTCCCGGGCTAGGCCGTTCTCGGCGTCGGGATCGACCTCGTTCTTGGTGCGGAACATGAAGAAGAACACCACCCAACCGATAGCGGCGATCAGTAACCAGCTGACCGCCCGGTAGATCAGCATCGCCGAGATAGCGGCCGGCAATGACATGCCGCTGGATACCAGGCCGGGCACCAGCACCGCCTCGACGACCAACAGACCGCCTGGCATCAGCGGGATCGTGCCGACCGCGCGGGCAGCCGCGTAGGCGACCGTCAACCCGGCCACTGAGGCGTTGTCGCCGGTGGCGTAGGCAGCGAAGCCGAGGCAGGCGACATCGGCGACCCAGTTGAAAAGTGACCAGCTGAACGCCACCGTCAAGTCGCGGCGGCTCAGGCTGACCGACTCCAGCTGTGTGAGGGTCTCCCGCCACTTCTCGAGACCGGCACCGGCCGGCTTGCCGCGAATCGAGTTAACCCACGACAGGACACGAACCCCGATCCCATCGATCAGCTCCGGCCGGGACGCCACCGCCTGGGCCAGCAGCAACAATGCGACGAAGCCGCCGAGGGTGAACAGCAACGAGAACGGGTTGTTCTTCGCGCCGAGGAAGAAGGCGCCGCCCAGACCAAGCACTGCCAACCCAACCGCCTGCAGCACACCCGACATCACCAGCTGCCACGAGGCCACCAACGTTGAAGCACCCCAGATCCGTTGCTGCCGAAGCAGAAACGTAGCCGACAGCACCGGTCCGCCCGGCAGCGTGGTGCTCAACGAGTTGGCGGCGTAGTAGGCGGCTTCGGACCGCCATTGTTTGACGTGCACCCCGGCGGATTTCAGCAGCGTGCGCTGGATCTGGGCGAAGCTATGCATCGACGCGCCAGCCGCGGCCACCGCGACGAGCAGCCACCACCAATTGGCCGAGATCAGGCTCTTCCAGGCTTTGGCCAGCTGGTCCCATACCAGTGCAATCTCGACCGCGAGCACGATGGCCACGATGCCGAAGATCACCCATCGGACCCACCAATACTTGCCGCGGGCAGCCTCCTCTTGCTGAGGGCGGGCGTTGCGGGCCGGTGCGTCATGCGACACGTGCTTCAGGGTAGCGGTGCAGGTGGCGCCATAACCGCCGCTCGACGGTGCCGCCATGTCGTTGTTGCTTGTTCTTGGCGCGGTCGCAGCCGGAGCGTGACGGTTACGCTTACCCCCATGCCGTCGAGCCGTGACGACGACTCGGTCGAACCCCTCGTCCGCAAGACCGCAGCATGGGCCTGGCGCTTGTTGGTCATCCTGGCCGCCGTGGTCGCGTTTTTCTGGGTCGTCAAGCGGCTGGAAATCATCGTCGTTCCGGTGCTGCTGGCGCTGATGTTGTCGGCGTTGCTGGTGCCGGCGGTGGACTGGTTGGACCGCCGGGGCGCACCGCGCGGCGGCGCGGTGACCTTGGTCTTACTCGCCGGCGTTGCGGCGGTAGGTGGCATCCTGGCGTTTGTCATCAGCGAGTTCGTCATCGGTGTGCCTGGTCTGGTTGAACAGGTAACGCGCAGCATCGATTCCACCCGTAGGTGGCTGATCGAGGGGCCGTTGCATCTGAGCCGTCAGCAGATCGACAACGCCGGCAACGCGGCGATCGAGGCGCTTCGCAACAATCAGGCCAAATTGACCAGCGGCGCGCTGTCCACCGCGGCCGCCATCACTGAGATTGTCACCGCCGCGTTGCTGATGGTGTTCACGCTGATCTTCTTCCTCTACGGTGGGCGCAACATCTGGCAGTACGTCACGAAGATCTTCCCGACGGGCGTCCGGGACCGGGTTCGTGATGCGGGCCGCGCCGGATACGGGTCGCTGATCGGCTACGTGCGGGCCACGTTCCTGGTGGCGCTGGTGGACGCGGCGGGGGTCGGCACCGGCTTGGCGATCATGGCTGTGCCACTAGCACTGCCGCTGGCCTCGTTGGTGTTCCTCGGTGCCTTCATCCCGCTGGTCGGTGCCGTGGTCAGTGGGTTTCTGGCGGTAGTGGTGGCCCTGCTTGCGAAGGGGTTCATCTACGCGCTGATCACGCTCGGCTTGCTCATCGGGGTGAACCAACTCGAGGCGCACATCCTGCAGCCGCTGGTGATGGGGCGAGCGGTGTCGATCCACCCCCTGGCAGTGGTGTTGGCGATCTCGTCCGGTGGTGTGCTCGCCGGGGTTGTCGGTGCTTTGCTGGCCGTCCCGACGGTCGCATTCCTCAACAAGGCGTTCCAGGTTTTGATGGCGTCGAAGCCGTCCGCGGAAGTGGCGAGGCAAACCCACGACGGCGCCGCCACCATGCGGGCGGAACCGGATAGCGTGGAGGACCGCGCCGAGTAGTCATACGAGGCGCGGGTCCGACGATCGGGCGAGGGGACCGTTGCGAGTTAGAACCAGCCTACGCGGCGCAACAGATCCTGGGCGCTGAGCCCGCCGCCGCGGGAACGGGTCTTCTCAGCGCTATTGCCGTCCTGCCCGCGGGTGTTCAGTTTTTCGGTGGCCGGCTCGATGTCGTTGTCCTCCGGCCGTGGGACCGGAATTGCAGTACTGGCATCGGCCGCGTTATTCCCCTCGCTGGCGGAGGGGTTCGTCGGAACCGGCATGGCTCGGGTCTGACCGGCAGACGGTGGCGGCGGCGGTGCGGCGTTACCTGAGCGACTGACGTCAGCCGGTGGGTCGCCTTGCTTAGACTTGCCGCGCAGCTCGCTGAGCCAAGATTCGATTTCGCGGTCCTCCACGGGTGCCTCATGCGTCCGGTGGTTAGTCGGAGATGCGTTCGGCACGGGGTTCCTGGCCGCGGAGAAGCGCGTCGTCTGTTCCCAAGGCTCCTCGGCCCCGGCCGACATGCGGGTGGTGCTCGCACCGGACGGGGTGGCTTGCGCCGACTCCAGACGGCTGGCCGCGCCCGGACGCGAGGGCCCCGCCACGGCCGGGTGGGTGGGGTCATGCGGCGGACGCGGCGCCGCCGCGACCGGGCCATGCGCCGCGACAAGAGGTCGTTCGGCCCTGGCCCGAACGGCTAGCCGCTTACGTTCGTCGGGTAGGTGGATCTCGCCGAGACCAAGCCGTGTCTGCATTCGTTTCATCCACCGCGGCGCCCACCAGCAGTCGTCGCCGAGCAGCTTCATCACCGACGGCACCAGGAACATCCGAACCACGGTTGCGTCCAGCAGCAGCGCCGCCATAAGCCCGAACGCCAGGTACTTCATTATCACCAGGTCGGAGAACACGAACGAGCCCGCGACCACGGCAAGGATCAGCGCGGCCGCCGTGATGAGGCGCCCGGTGGTCGCCGTGCCGATCCGGATGGCCTCGGCCGTGGACATGCCGTGTTCGCGCGCCTCGACCATGCGGGAGACCAGGAACACCTCGTAGTCGGTGGCCAAGCCGAAGCCCACTGCGACGACCAGCGCGATTATCACCACCATCAGCGGTGTCGGCGTGAAATTCAGCCACTTCGAGAAGTGCCCGTCGACGAAGATCCACGTCAAGATGCCCATCGTGGACCCGAGCGTCAGCGCGCTCATCACCGCGGCCTTGATCGGCAGCACCAGCGATCCGAACGCCAGGAACATCAACAGCATGGTGGTTGTGATTAAGAGGACCAGCATCAGCGGCGCCTTGTCGAACAAGCTGTGGATGCTGTCCTGTTCGAGGGCCGGCGTACCGCCGACCAAGACGGCCAGGCCCTTGGGCGGCGTGATGGCCCGGAGCTCGCTGATCTTCTTGGCGGCGTCGTTGGGATTCACCAAGCCGTTCTCGATGACTCGGACCGACGGATCCTTCGGTTTACCGTTCGACTGACAGGGATGCGTCGCGCCGTCCAGGCAGGGACGCTCGGCCCACATCTTGGCGGGGTTATTGTCCGGGTCGATCAACCCGCTGATCGCCATCGCCTTGCTGCGGATCTCGGCGACCTGCTGATCACTGACCGGGTGGTGGTCGTTGCTCTTTATCACCAGTGTCAGCGGCTGGTTGCGGAACCCGGGGAAGAGTTTGTCGAACTGTTCTTGCGCCTGCCGGACGGGATTGTTCGGCGGCAAGTACCTCTCGCTGATGCCGCCGAGGGACAGCCGCCCTAGCGGGATGACCAGCAGGATCATTGCGATCACGATCGGGAGGGCGAACACGAGCGGCCGCTTCATCACGCGGTTGACGAGTTTGCCCCAGAACCCGGCCTCCACCTCTTCACGGGTCTTGGTCCTCTGCAGGCGGTCGGCGACCCAGTTCAGGTAGACGCGCGAAACGTTCCAGTTCCGCAAGAACGGCACCCGGAACAGGGTCCGCACGCCCAGCGCGTCGACGTGGCGACCCAGGATGCCCAAACACGCCGGCAGCAGAGTGATCGACAGCAGCGCCGCCAACGTCACCGCGGCGATCAGAGCATAGGTCAGCGCCTTCACGAAGCCCTGCGGCAACACCAGCAGACTTGCCCCCGACGCGATGATGATCACGGCCGAGAACGTCACCGTGCGACCGGCCGTCATTACGGTGCGCCGGACCGCGGTC
>DASPOT010000226.1:0-21660 GCA_035625875.1 Mycobacterium sp.
GCGGACGCGACGGCCGGCACCAGCGACCCAACGATTGACAGACCGACGGCGCCCAAGACGGCAGCTGCTGCCACGCGTAGCTTGGAGACCGTCTTTGCCTTCGTGTCTGCTTGGGCGATGTTGGCGCTCATGGTTGTGATTCCTTGTCTGCCGATGTGTCCCAGGTCCGGAAAGCTCGCCTGAGCGGCGACACCGGTCGAGAAAATCGGGTGTCTCGCCGCTGGAGTATGGATCCTTCCCTGGGGTCGGTTGCGGTTGCCGACGGCACAAGGTTGCCGCAGAGGCCTTGGCGGATCCTCAACAGATTCTGGAGAAATTCTTGCGTTCGCTGCGGGGGGACCATGGAGTCGACACCGCCCGTCGCGGCCATAACCCCGCCGCGGTCCTCATTCGCTGATGGCCCCGCTGGTGATCTGGCCTGCTCGGCACCCCTGGCCACGGTGTGTGGGCCGAGAGAAGACCTCCAGGCCCGCTGCGGCTGCCACCTGACCCTTCCGCTCGACAAGGCCCCGATGATTCGGGTCAACCACGACTACCATCGCCGCGCGCGGTGGCCAAGCTGGCGGGTCTCAGCGTGGGCGGATTTCGAAGGTGAACTCGTGGCCGCCGATGCGGATGTGGTCACCATCGGCAAGGGTGGTGCTGGTGCGGATTCGCTGGCCTTGCACCTCGACACCGTTGGTCGACCGCAAATCGGTGATCACGAAACCGGTTCCGGTGTCGATGATGACGGCGTGGTGCCGGCTGACGTCGTCGTCGTCAAGAACGATGTCGTTGTCAGGTAGACGCCCGATCCGGGTGGTCACCGCGTGCAGCCGATAGCGGCGTCCGGCCGTGTCGCGCAGCCCGGCGACGGCGGACTGGCTGGCCACCGCGGTATGCGAGTCCAGATCGATGACACTGTGCTTGGCGGTGGTCTGGGCGGCTCGTTTGGCGTCCAGGGGCTCCTGGCGCAGGATCCGCGCATGCAGGGCACTCACCGTGGGACCAGGGTCGATGCCGAGATTCTCGGCCAGGGTGGTTTCCAGTCGCCGATAGGCGTCGAGGGCGTCGGATTGGCGTTCAGCGACGTAGTAGGCGGTGATCAGCTGCGCCCACAGCGGTTCACGGTAGGGGTGTTTGGCGGTAAGCGCCTCGAGTTCACCGATGACGGCGTTGGCGCGTCCGCACGCGATCTCGGCTTCGGCGCGGGCGGTGTGGGCCGCCACTTTGTCTTCCAACAGCACGGTGGCGAACGCATCGACGAAGGCGAAGTCGCGCAGGTCGTCGAGGACCGGTCCGCGCCATTCGGCCAGCGCGGCCGACAGGTGGCGGCTGGCTTGTTCGAATCGTCCCGCGGCGGCGGCGTGGACTCCTGCGGTCTTTTCGGTGATAAAACGCCCCAGATCGCAGTCGGCGTCAGCGACGCTGAGCTGATACCCCGGCGGTGCGTTCGCCAGCACCGTGTGTGGGTCGACCCCCGCGGTGCCGAGCAGTCGGCGCAGGTTGGACACGTAGGAATGGATGCTCGTCCGTGCTGCCGGCACAGGCCACTGGTCCCATACCGCGTCAATCAACGACTCGACGGACACCGGCCGGTTGCGGTTGATCACCAGCATGGCCAACACCGCCCGCTGTTTCGGGGCGCCCAACGGCACCAGGGTGCCGTTCGCGGTCATCTGCAACGATCCCAGAACACCAAACCCGAGAGCTGTGTTCCTCATCGCGCTGCCAAGCCTTCCGCGTTATCGTGGGCGTCAGCTCCCCATTGTGACGCAACGGACCGATTTGCCATGCGGTGGCCGATCCCAACCCGACCGCACGCTGCGCGCCGATTGCGATTGCCGCGCCCACGGTTCCGGGGCATGCCAACCGTGTGCTACCTCGACCCCTGTTCCCCATCCGGGTCGAGCTGCGCATGACCCCAATCCACCCGAACCGAGCGGGTAGGGCATCGTGAGGTCGACATCGCAAAACTCGAAGCCGCGGCGATCGTCTCGCAACCTGCCGCCGGCCCAGTCCTTGGTGGCATGTGCACTGGTAACAGTCGCCCGCCCGCTCAGGTTATCCAGCGGCGGGCGGTCCTTCCGGTGCCAGCAGAACGTCCGCGTCGAAGCAGCTGTGGTCGCCGGTGTGGCACGCACCGCCGACCTGGACGACCTGCAGTAGCACAGCGTCGCCGTCGCAGTCCAGGCGCACGGAATGGACGTGCTGAGTGTGGCCCGAGGTAGCGCCCTTGACCCAGTGCTCGCCGCGGGACCGCGAAAAGTAAGTGGCCTCGCGGGTTTTCAGGGTGCAGGCCAGTGCCTCGTCGTCCATCCAGGCGACCATCAACACGTCGCCGCTGCCGCGCTCTTGCACGACGGCGGTGAACAGTCCGTCGGCGTTGCGCTTCAGGCGCGCCGCGATGGTCGGGTCGAGTGTCATCGCACGGTGATCCCTTCCGCCGCCATGGCGGCCTTCACCTGGCCGATGGTCAGCTGCCGGAAGTGAAAGACACTGGCCGCCAATACCGCGTCGGCACCGGCGAACACTGCGGGCGCGAAATGCTCTACCGCCCCGGCGCCGCCGCTGGCGATCACCGGCACAGTCACCGCGGCGCGGACCGCCCGCAGCATCGGCAGGTCGAAGCCGGCCTGGGTGCCGTCGGCGTCCATCGAGTTCAGCAGGATCTCCCCCACCCCGAACTCGGCGCCGCGGGCCGCCCATTCGACGGCGTCGGTACCGGTGCCGCGACGACCGCCGTGGGTGGTGACCTCCCAGCCCGATGATGTCGGCGCGCAACCGGCCGGCACGGTGCGGGCGTCGACGGACAACACGATGCACTGGGAACCGAACTGCCGCGCCATCTCGGCGAGCAGGTCGGGCCGGGCGATGGCGGCTGTGTTCACCGCGACCTTGTCGGCCCCGGCTCGCAGCAACACGTCGACATCGGCCACGGTGCGCACCCCGCCGCCCACGGTGAGCGGGATGAACACCTGCTCGGCGGTGCGACGCACCACCTCCAGCATGGTGGCCCGGCCCGACGATGACGCGGTCACGTCGAGGAAGGTCAGTTCGTCGGCGCCTTCGGCGTCGTAGGCAGCGGCGAGTTCGACGGGATCACCGGCGTCGCGGAGGTTCTCGAAGTTGACGCCCTTCACTACCCGACCGTCGTCGACGTCCAGGCACGGGATCACCCGGACCGCAAGGCCGTTACCCGAGTACACCTCAGTAATCCCCCGGTCTGCCTGTGCTACGCAAAACTTCAAGCATCTGCGCATGCACATTCGGCGCCGCGGCCAACGCCGACCGCGCTTCGGGACTCCAGGGTTCACCGGCCAGGTTGGTGACGATACCGCCCGCGGCCCGTACCAGTGCCACCCCGGCCGCGTAATCCCAGACGTGATCACCGAAACTTATTGCTCCGCCCAGGATTCCGTCAGCAACGTAGGCAAGGTCGATGCCGGTGGCGCCGTGCATGCGGAGCCGCGACGACACCCGGCTGAGGTTTTCCAGCACGGCCAGTCGGTAGCGCCCCGGGAACCTCCCCCGCCAGTCCGCGTTGAAGGTGCCGATACCGACGATCGAGTCGGCCAGCTCGGCCGGTTCCAGCGGCGGCTGCGGCACACCGTTTTTGATCAGCGGACCACCCGCTACGGCGGTGTACCGCTGGCCGGTGAACGGCACCCAGGTCAGGCCGGCCACCGGGTCGCCGTCGTGCATGAGGCCCAACAAGATCGCCGCCATCGGGGATCCGGCTGCGTAGTTGAACGTCCCGTCGACGGGGTCCAGCACCCACACAAACGCCGAGTCGACGGCCGGGCCGCCGAACTCCTCGCCGTGCACTTCGATCCCGGTGGCCGCGACTAGCGCGTCGACAACCTGATGCTCGATGGCGAGATCGACCTTGGTGGCGAAGTCGTCGCCTTTTTTACGGACCGCCGAATCGGCGCGGTGCCCGGCGATGAACGGCTTGGCCGCGGCGTCGAGTATCGCCGACGCCTCGGCCACCAGCGCGTCCAGATCCGTCGAGTCCATGTGGCCCTACCCCCGCACCGCCGCCAATGCCTGCGGCAGGGTGAATCGTCCGGCGTAGAGGGCCTTGCCCACAATCGCGCCCTCGACCCGGGTGAGGGTGGCGATGGCACGCAGGTCGTCCAGGCTGGACACGCCGCCGGACGCGATCACCGGGGCATCGGTGCGTTCGGCGACAGTGGCGAGCAGGTCGAGGTTGGGACCGGTCAGTGTGCCGTCCTTGGTGACATCGGTGACGACGAACCGCGAACACCCTTGGCTGTCAAGGCGTTCCAGTACTTCCCACAGGTCGCCGCCGTCGGTTTCCCAGCCACGGCCGCGTAACCGGTGCTCGCCGTCGACGATCCGCACGTCCAGGCTGACGGCCACTTTGTCGCCGTGTTCGGCAATCACCCGCGCGCACCACTGCGGGTTCTCCAGTGCCGCCGTGCCGAGGTTGACCCGGGCGCACCCGGTGGCCAGCGCGGCGGCCAGGGAGTCGTCATCGCGGATACCGCCGGACAGTTCAACGTGCACGTCGAGCCTGCCCACGACCTCGGCGAGTAGTTCACGGTTGGAGCCGCGGCCGAAGGCGGCGTCGAGGTCGACCAGGTGGATCCACTCCGCGCCGTCACGCTGCCAGCCCAGCGCGGCGTCCACCGCCGACCCGTATTCGGTTTCGCTGCCGGCCTGGCCCTGCACCAGCCGTACAGCGCGGCCGTCGACCACGTCGACCGCGGGCAACACAATCAATGGCATGTCACAGGCCCTCGACCCAGTTGCTGAGCAGCATCGCCCCGGCGTCCCCGCTCTTCTCCGGGTGAAACTGGGTGGCGGCCAGCGAACCGTCCTCGACAGCGGCCAGGAACGGCACATGATGCGTCGCCCATGTCAGCAACGCATCGGGTGCGCCTTCCCAGCGCTGGGCGGCGTAGGAGTGCACGAAATAGAACCGGCCGTCGGCATCTAAGCCCTTGAACAGCGCGCTGCCTGGCGCGGCGTTCACCACGTTCCAGCCCATGTGCGGGATCACCGGGGCGTCCAGCCGGGTGACGGCGCCGGGCCACTGCCCGCAGCCGGCCGACTCCACCCCGAACTCGACGCCGCGGGCGAACAAGATCTGCATGCCGACACAGACACCCAGCACGGGGCGCCCGGCGGCGACCCGCTCGGCGATGACCCGCTCTCCGCCAACCGCCCGCAGACCGCTCATGCAGGCCTCGAAAGCGCCGACGCCGGGCACCACCAACCCGTCTGCCGCGGCCGCCGCGGCGGCGTCTGCGGTCACGTCGACGGAGGCGCCGACCCGCTGCAGTGCGCGTTGCGCCGATCGGAGGTTGCCCGAGCCGTAGTCGAGCACCACAACGGATTTGGTTCTCACAGAACGCCTTTGGTGGAGGGCACCCCGGTTGCCCGGGGATCGGGCTCGACGGCCTGGCGCAACGCCCGCGCGACGGCCTTGTACTGCGCCTCGGTGATGTGGTGCGGGTCGCGGCCGTACAGCACGCGCACGTGCAGAGCGATGCGCGCGTTGGCCGCCAGCGTCTCGAACACATGCCGGTTGATGACGGTGTGGTAAGGCACCGCGCTACCGGTAATAGTGGTGTGCCGCAGGTGATCCGGTTCCCCGGTGTGCACACAGTAGGGCCGGCCGGACACGTCCACGGCGGCATGGGCCAGCGTCTCGTCCATCGGGATGAAGGCGTCGCCAAACCGGCGGATGCCCTTTTTGTCACCGAGGGCCTGCCCGAGCGCCTGTCCGAGCGCGATCGCGGTGTCCTCGACGGTGTGATGCGGTTCGATCTGGACATCGCCCTTGGCGTGCACTGTCAGGTCGAAGCTGGCGTGGCTGCCCAGCGCGGTCAGCATGTGATCGTAGAAAGGGATACCGGTGTCGACGTGGACCTGCCCGGTGCCGTTGAGGTCGAGTTCGACGACGATCGCGCACTCCCGGCTGCTGCGTTCGATACGCGCGCGGCGGCTGCCGGTCACAATGTCTGTCACTGTGCTCCTACTGGGCTGGTAGTGGGTCGGGCCAGTTCGGTGGCGGCGACCTGCGCGCTGGCCTTCAGGAACGCGTCGTTCTCCTCCGCTAGTCCGGTGGTGGCGCGAAGATATCCGGGGATCCCCACGTCACGGATCAGGATGCCGGCGCCCAGGTAGCGCCGCCAGACGGTGGGCGCATCGGCGAACTGCCCGAACAGCACGAAGTTGGCGTCGCTCGGGACGACCCGAAATCCCATGCGGGTCAACGCCGCTGTCACGCGTTCGCGTTCGGCGATCAGCGTGGCGACACTGGCCAGGGTGTCGTCGGCGTGCCGCAGCGCGGCCCGGGCCGCGGCCTGGGTGACCGACGACAGGTGGTACGGCAGCCGGACCAGGAGCATCGCGTCGATCACCGCGGGCGTGGCGATCAGGTATCCGAGCCGGCCGCCGGCGAACGCGAAGGCCTTGCTCATCGTGCGGGTGACGACGAGCTTGGTCGGATACTCCTCGACTAAGGCCACCGCGCTGGGTCGCGAGGAGAATTCACCGTACGCCTCGTCGAGGATCAAGATCCCGGGCACCGCGTCCAGCAGCCGCCGCAGCTCGGGTAGCGAAACGCTCTGCCCGGAAGGGTTATTGGGGCTGGCGACGAGCACCACGTCGGGCCGGCGGTCGGTGACGGCGGCTACGGCGGCATCGACGTCGAGGCTGAAGTCGTCGGCGCGGACGGTCTGAATCCATTCGGTGTGAGTCCCATCGGAAATGATCGGGTGCATCGAATAGGACGGGACAAAACCGATCGCGCTGCGTCCCGGTCCGCCAAACGCCTGCAGCAGCTGTTGCAGAATCTCGTTGGAACCATTGGCGGCCCAGATGTTTTCGACGCCGAGCTGGGTGCCGGTCTGCGCACTCAGGTAAGCGGCCAGGTCGGTGCGCAGCGCCACCGCGTCGCGGTCGGGATAGCGGTGCAAGCCGACGGCCACCTCCCGCACCGACCGCACCACGTCGTCGACCAGCGCCTCGGTGGGCGGGTGCGGGTTCTCGTTAGTATTCAGCCGCACCGGAACCGCCAATTGCGGTGCGCCGTAGGGTGTTTTGCCGCGCAAGTTGTCACGTAGCGGCAGGTCGGCGAGCGTGGCCCGCTGTCGGGTCATCGCTCGAACCTCCGCCGTATCGCCTCGCCGTGCGCCGGCAGGTCTTCCGCTTTGGCCAGCGTGATCACGTGGCCGGACACGTCTTTGAGGGCTGCCTCGGTGTAGTCGACGATGTGGATGCCACGCAGGAAGGTCTGCACCGACAGGCCGCTGGAATGCCGGGCGCAGCCTGCAGTCGGTAACACGTGGTTGGAACCCGCGCAGTAGTCGCCGAGGCTGACCGGCGACCACGGGCCGACGAAAATCGCGCCCGCCGAGCGGATCCGGGCCGCCACCGCGGCCGCGTCGGCGGTATGGATCTCCAGGTGTTCGGCGGCGTAGGCGTTGACCACCCTGATGCCGGCGTCGAGGTCGTCGACCAGGATGATCGCCGACTGGCGTCCGGTAAGCGCGGCCGTCACCCGCACGCGGTGCCTGGTGGTCTCCAGCTGGGCGGCCAGTTCCTTATCGGTGGCGTCGGCCAGTTCCACGCTGTGGGTCACCAGCACACTGGCGGCCATCTCGTCGTGCTCGGCCTGACTGATCAGATCGGCGGCGACATGTGCCGGATCGGCGGTGTGATCGGCAAGGATGGCGATCTCCGTCGGCCCGGCCTCGGCGTCGATGCCCACCCGCGAGCGGCAGAGGCGCTTGGCGGCGGTGACGTAGATGTTGCCGGGCCCGGTGATCATGTCGACCGGGGCCAGTTCGGCGCCGTCGGTGTCGGTGCCGCCGTAGGCCAGCAACGCCACCCCCTGTGCCCCGCCGACGGCCCAGACTTCGTCGACTCCCAGCAGCCAGGCCGCGGCCAGGATCGTCGGATGCGGAAGTCCCCGGAATCGCGGCTGCGGCGGGCTGGCCACCACCAACGAGTCGACGCCGGCGGCCTGCGCGGGCACCACGTTCATCACCACGCTGGATGGGTACACCGCATTGCCGCCGGGCACATACAGGCCGACCCGCTCGACCGGAACCCACCGCTCGGTGACCGTCGCACCCGCTCCCACTTCGGTCGTGACGTCGGTGCGGCGCTGATCAGCGTGCACAGCGCGGGTCCGCTCGATCGCCACCTGCAGTGCGTCGCGGACCTCGCGATCCAGTCCGGCCAGCGCGGCGTCCAGCTCCCCCACGGGGACCCGTACCGCTGCCGACCGCACCCCGTCGAACGACTCACCGAAATCCAGCGCCGCCTCAGTCCCCCGCTCAGCGACCGCCTCGATGATCAACCGCACCGTCGGCAGCACAGCGTCCACGTCGGCCCCACCGCGCGGCAACGCGGCCCGCAACCGGGCAGCGGACAACTCCGCACCCCGCAGGTCGATACGGGCCATCAGCGATGGCGATGTGCTCACCCGACCATTGTCCCAGAGCAGCTCAAGTCGATATCGTCGCGCATCGGTACACGACCGATACTCGCCTTGACGAACGGAGCCGTCATGTCCGCAAAGGATCACCCGAACAACGCCCCCGGCGTTCCAATGATCTTCCCGCCCTGGCTGGAGCGCATGCAGATCAAATACTTCAACCCGATGATTAAGCCGGTGGCGCGCTATCTGCCCGGCACCGCGATCATCAAACACCACGGTCGCAAGTCCGGCACCCCCTACGAAACCATCGTGACCGCTTACCGCAAGGGCCCCCTGCTGGCGATCGCGCTGGGTCACGGCAAAACGAATTGGGTCAAGAACGTGCTGGCCGCCGGGGAGGCCGACGTGGACTTCTTCCGGTGCTCGGTCCACATCACCAATCCACGGATTGTGCCTGCTGGCGCCGATGGCGAAGAGTTGCCGTGGATGGCCCGGGTGCAGGCGCGCCGGGTTGGGGTGTTCGTCGCCGATATCGCCTGACCGCTCGCTATCGGAGCCTCGTGCGCCTTACCCGGCGCAAACCGTGTCGACCGGAGCAAATAGGTGCGCGCCGGCCGCCGCTGTCCCCTTCGTAGTTGCGGCCGATCACTGCGTCCCTGATGAGTCTCATGACCGACCCGTGAGATCACGACGGTGCCGGCCCCACCAGTAGTTGCCGAATGACCGGGGCGGCCCAGCGGCTGAGTTCGTCGCGACTGAGGTTGGCTATTGGTGGATTCGCGAGGACACTCCTGGTCGTGGCAAGCCCAATGATGAATGCATCCGTCAACGCGATCCGCTGTTGGTGATGATCTGGGGTGGAGGCGATCAGTTTGGGCGCTACATGGTTAGCGCGGGCCTGACACAAGGTCTCCGCTGCGGTCTTGCTCGTCATGGCCGCCCGCAACAGCGCAAAGAACGTATGGTTCTCTTCCCATACCGCGAAGTACCGCGGCAACAGCATGCCCGCGAAGTCGTCTGGGTCGACCCCGGATAGGTCGGGTAGCTCGATCATGAACTCGACAGCTGTCGCGAACAAGTCCTTCTTGCTGCCGAAGTAGCAGATCACCAGCGCCGCATCGACACCGACGTCGGCCGCGACGGCGCGCAGCGTGGTGCCTTCGTATCCTTCCGTCGCGAAGCGGCGGCGCGCCGCCGCGAGGATGTCGGCGCGCGTCTGGGCAGCATTGCGGGGCCGTTTGGTAGCCATACCAAACTCTATGTCAGCCACTGTTGACTTGTGGCGGACTTCAGCGTACATCCCGCGACGAGAAGACGGTGGCCGCACTTCCTGAAGTGCGACCAGGTTACTTCGCAAGTAAACGCCTTCGAGCGTGCGCTTGATGATCGGAGCGGCCTCCTGCATCGCGGCATGCAGCGGCTCGGCCAACTCGTCGGGCAGCACGTCACGCAACCAGATGAACCGGCAGCTTCCGGCGCCATCGGGCACGATCTGCATGGCGATGTTGTCGTGCTCGGGTCGTACGGTGTCGCCGATCAGCGAGTAGACGATCCGGCGCGCGACCTCGTCGCGGGCGACCAGGCGCTCCCGGGCGATCGTGCCCTTGGCGAATGTCACCACCCGGACATCGCCCGCAGCTTCGCACGACACGACGTGGCCGCGGGCCATACCGACGCGGCCGTCCGCCCAGTCGCCGATCACCCGCCATACGCTCAGCGTCGACATCGATCTCGAATTCGGTGCGTATGGATGCCATAGCGCCAATTTCTCGACGTTAAGGCGCCGGGTCTTGACGATCCTTGCGGGCAGCTGTCGTGCCAGCGCGCTAGGGTCGCGGCGTGCTGTCAGCGGTTACCCTGGTTGCCCGGCCACAGTTCAGCCTGCACACCTGGACCTGTCGGCCGGATTGCTCGGGCTGGTCACAGGCGGAGCGCCCGGTGGACGCCCGGCTTGTGCTGGTTCGGAGAGGGCGGTTTCGACGGCGGGGCGCTGACGGCCCGGTGAATCTCGACCCGACGGTCGGATACCTCGGGATGCCTCGTGAGGAGGAGCATTTTGCGCATCCCCACGGCGGCGACCTGTGCACGTCGGTCCGATTGGGCGCGGCTTCCTGGTGGCAACCGGTCGGCGAGCCGGGGCGGATGCGTCGCTCGACGGTGTATGTCGACGCTCGGTTAGAGCTCGCACATCAACGGCTGCTGTCCGCTGGGGCAGGTTGATGTCGATTTTTGGCTCGCCGAAGAATTGCTGCGGCTGGTTGCCGGGCGCTGCGTCGGGTGGCTGACGGTCGAACGCCGGCGGCTGACCTGCCGACGCCCGCCGGCAGACGGCTGGTGGAGAGGGCGCGGGCGGCGATCCACGACGACCATCCGGCGGCGCGCGGACTGTTTCCGCTGGCGGACCTGCTTGGCGCGTCTCCGTACCGGTTGAGCAGGGCTTTCCCCAAGGAGCTGGGCGTCTCGGTTACCAGATACCGCAACCGCGTCCGGGTCGGTCGAGCGCTTGAGCAGTTGCAGCGCGACTCATCCCCGGTGGCCGACATCGCCGCCTCGCTCGGCTTCGCCGACCAGGCACACTTCAGGCGCGTGGTGCGCGAGCACGTGGGCCACACACCGGCTGCGCTTCGCCGTGCGCTGCAAACCGCGGAATTGGCCTAACACGCTGACCCACATGATGACGCCGTTTTCGAAAGTGACATCGCATGCGCTATCACTTTTCTGGCTTGCATTGCCAGGTCACTTCGCGCGCATCTTGATGCGAGGCAACAGGCAGGTTTGGCGGTGCTGATGTGGCTGATGTGGCTGCTTCACCCAGGCGGTGGAGACGGAGGGTAACAAAGTCAACCTTTCGTTTCATTATTAGCGGTCGATTCGTAATAGACATATTGAGAGTTAGGTGGCACCATTCAGGGCATGACACGAGGATGTAAGAGCGCCTTGGTCCCGTCTGCGGAAAGCGGCTCCAGCCCGTCCGATTATGTGCTTATGGGCGCAAATGACTGTGCGCCTGGCTAATTCACCAGAACTCGCCCGTATAACGCTGCCGATGACGATGACCCACCCAATCACAGAGATGCCGCGCCGGTCCTTTGGTTTCAGCGGCGGTTCGGTATCGGGGCCGCAGTTGGAGCCCGAACCGGTTGAGCTGGTCACTGCTTGTCTGGCGGCGGATGCGGTCGTAGACCTTGCGGAGGCCCGCAGAGAGTCCGGCCTCGACGAGGTGCTGGCCAAGCTCGACAGCGAGCTCGTCGGGCTGAACCCGGTGAAAACCCGCATCGCCGAGATCGCAGCGCTGCTGCTGATAGACCGAATGCGCGCCCGCTACGGCATCGCCGCGCCGCAGCCCACGCTGCACATGTGCTTCACCGGCAACCCGGGTACCGGCACGACAGTCGCGTTGCGGATGGCCGACCTGCTGCACCGACTGGGTTACCTGCGACGAGGCCATCTGGTCAGCGTCACCCGCGACGATCTGGTCGGCGAGTACATCGGCCACACCGCACCCAAGACCAAAGAGGTGGTCAAACGGGCGATGGGCGGGGTGTTGTTCGTCGACGAGGCCTACGCCGACAAGATGGACAAGTTCTTTTCGGCCAACCCCGGCATGCAGAGCCGCATCGCCCACCACATCACGTTCTCGGACTACACCGTCGGTGAACTCGAGCAGATCGCGGTGCTGATGAGCGGCCAGCTCGGCTACTCGCTGTCGGCTGATGCGCGGGCGGCGTTGCGCCGCTACCTGCACCGGCGGATCCAGCAGCCGTGGTTCGCCAACGCGCGCAGCGTGCGCAACGCGATGGAGCGGGCGCGGCTGCGTCACGCCCGTCGGCTGATGACTGGGACGAACCTCCTTGTGGATCTGGCGGCTCTGACCACCATCGAAGCACCGGACCTGCTCGCCAGTCGGGTGTTCGATGACACGCGGGCCGCGGAGGAGCCGCGATGACCACCAACACCCGGCTACGTGCGCTGGTGGAGCTGGCCGACACCGGATCGGTGCGCGGGGCCGCCGAACGACTTGTGGTGACGGAGTCGGCGATCTCGTCCGCGGTCAACAGCCTCAGCACCGAGATCGGGGTCCCGCTGGTGGACCGGCACGGCCGCGGCGTCCGGCTGACACCGGCCGGGCACCGCTACGCCGAGTATGCGCGCCGCATTCTCGGCCTACACCAGGAGGCGGTCCTGGCGGCACAGGGTGAAGCAGATCCCGAGCACGGATCTATTCGGTTGGCCGCGGTGACCACGGCCGGCGAGCTGTTGATCCCCGCGTTGCTCGCCTCGTTTACCGCCAAATACCCCGGCGTCGTCTGCAAGCTGGAAGTTGCGTCCCGAACGGCACTTTGGCCGATGCTCGCCCGCCACGAGGTCGACGTCGTCGTTGCCGGGCGGCCACCGGCTGATCTGCGCCAGGTCCAGGTGCGGGCTGTCAGCCCGAACACCCTCGTGGTGGTCGGACCGCCGGAGATGGCCCCCCATTTCGCGCCGACGGAGGCGACATGGCTGCTGCGTGAATCGGGTTCGGGGACCCGGGCCACGATGGCGATGTTATTGGAGGAACTGGAGATTTCCCCCCCACAGATGGTGCTCGGCTCGCACGGGGCGGTGGTGGCGGCGGCAGTAGCGGGTTTGGGTGTGATGCTGGTTTCCCGTCAGGCTGTGCGAAGGGAGCTGGATGCCGGTGTGCTGGTGGAGTTGCCTGTCGCCGGCACACCCCTGGATCGGCCGTGGCACATTGTCACCCAGTCGCCGTGTACCGGCTCTACCGAGTTACTGATTGAGCATTTGGTTGTACATCGCGAACTGGGTTGGCACGCAGTGCGCTGAGCCACCCTGACGCCCACCCGGGAAGGGGATGGCAAGACATAGTCCCTGTGACTAGCTCTTCGGATATCTCGACCGAGGGGTTACGGGAGACACCCATCACGATCCGGTAGACCATTTCCGGACCACCACCCGCACGCTGGCGAGTCGATGATCGACGTCTACCACTGGCCCGGGCTGTTCCTGGTTGCGGTGGGAGTCATCGCGTTGATCGCAATACCAAGGCTTCGGTGCAGCTGCTCCCGCGCTGTATTCAAGCGGACTTCAGCTCGGTGCCAAGTCGGGCGGCGGCGGCGTTGGCGACGACGCGGGCGGCGAGGGCAGCTTGTCCTTCGGCGATGCGGTCGGGGTCTCCGTGCCATGCCTTCAGCGCCGGTGACACCAGGGCACGGCCGAATGAGAACGTCAGCGGCCACGGGGTTTGATGCTGCTGCATCGCCTCGAGGTTGGCCGTGGCACGCTCCGGAGACTGGCCACCGGACAAAAACGCCACGCCAGCAAGGTCACCTGGCCAGGCCCGCAGCACCGTCACCGTGGTCTCGGCGACCTCTTCAGGTGTGGAGCGCCGCCTGTGATCTTGGCCCTCGAGGATCATGTTCGGTTTCAGGACAATGCCTGCCAAATCGACATGAAACAGCGCAAGTTCGGTTCGGACCGCGGCATGCACCTCGTCGGTGACATCTCTGCATTGACCGCGGTCGTGGTCGCCGTTCATGAGCACTTCTGGTTCGACGATCGGTACGAGTCCCGCCTCCTGGCAAGCGGCGGCGTATCGGGCCAGGGCACTGGCGTTGGCCCGTATCGCACCCCACGTCGGTGTCTTGTCGGTGATCTCGAACACCGCTCGCCACTTCGCGAATTTCGCGCCCATCTCGACGTATGAGGCCAGGCGAGCGGGTAACCCGTCGAGGCCCTCGGTGACCTTCTCGCCGGGCAGGCCGGGGCACGGCTTGGCCCCGGTGTCGACCTTGATGCCGGGCAGAATTCCCTGCGCAGTCACCGCTTGCGCGAATGGTGTCCCGTCACTGAATGTTTGGCGCAACGTCTCGTCACAGAAGATGATCCCCGAGATGCTCTCGGAAAGCTGCGGCGTGGTCGCCAGTAGCTCGCGGTAGACACGCCGGTTTTCGGCGGTGGGCTCGACACCGGTGTCGCGAAGCCGGCCTGACATCGTCGCGATGCTTTCGTCGGCTGCCAGGATGCCCTTACCCGGCGCCATCAGCCGTGCCGCGGTTTGTCTGCATGTGCTCATCGTGAAGTGTCTCCATAACGCCGGTTGTCAATATGCAAGTTATCGAGCGGCACCGGCGGTGGCCTCACCCAATTGGGTGGATGCGGGGGTAGTAAGTGAAGTAAAAGCTTCAGTGTCGATGGCGGATTCCCGATAGACACTACATGATCGGCTGGCAGCATTTCCTGCATGACAGATCGATGGAACGCCAGCGTGATTCCCTACGCCGAGATGGGGATCGGCGTCTGACCACCAAGTCGGCGGTCGGCATCCTGGACGCACTAGAGGTGGCGGGGGTCGTGCTTGTCGGCGACCGCTTCGGCGCCGAGTTGGGGTGGAAGCTGGCCGCGACTCACCCCGAACGCTTCACCGGGCTGGTGGTGATCGACTGCGGGCATCCGGGGATGGCCGATGTGAACGGCTCCTCAGCGGAGCACGAGCTCGGCGTTACGCCGTTCGACGAGCCGCAGGATCATCGGAGTGAAGACGAGCTGCATCGCCAGGTCCATCTTCCCGCCTGGGCAGACAATCGTGTTCGGCCGTGACATGAACGAGTCGTGCAGCATCGACAGCAGATAGGGGAAATCGATGCCGTGCGAGTCGCGAAACCTGATGATCAGCATGGATTCGTCGGCGGTCGGAATGGTCCTGGCTATGAACGGGTTTGAGGTGTCGACCACCGGGACGCGCTGGAAGTTGACGTCGGTATTGGAAAACTGCGGGCAGATATGATTCACGTAGTCCGGCATTCGCCGCAGAATCGTATCGGTGACGGCCTCCGATGTGTATCCGCGAACCACCTTGTCGCGGTGCAGCTTTTGAATCCACTCCAGATTGATCACCGGGACAACCCCGATGATTAGGTCGGCACGGCGGGCGACGTTGACGGTTTCGGTCACGATCGCGCCATGCAGGCCCTCGTAGAACAACATGTCGGTGTCGGCCGGTAGCTCCTCCCAAGGCGTGAAGGTTCCCGGCTGCTGGCCGTACGGCTGGGCCTCCTGCTCGTCGTGCAAGTATTTGCGGAACTTACCCGTACCGGTCTCACCGTAGACCCGGAACAGCTCCTCGAGCTCCTCGAACAGGTTGGACTCCGGCCCGAAATGGCTGAAGAAATGGTCGCCCCGTGCATGCGCATCAGCGATGGCTGCTTGCATCTCTTGCCGGTCGTAGCGGTGAAAGCTGTCGCCTTCGACGTAGGCGACGTTGACACCCTCGCGACGGAAGATCTGCTGGAAGGCGCGCATAACCGAGGTCGTGCCGGCGCCGGAGGAGCCGGTGACTGAGACGATGGGGTGCTTGCGTGACATGACCGCTCAGGCGACCGGGACCCGGAACAGGCCGCGGGTTCCATATAGCGGCCAGGAATTCGGCAGTTCGTAGGCCTCCTCGTGGTAGCTCTCGATACGCTGTACTTCCTCGCGAGCGCCGAAGACGAACGCGGTGCGCTGGTGCACATCCGCGGGGACGACGTCGAGCACTCGGCCGCACCCGGTGCTCGCCGCGCCGCCAGCCTGCTCGATCAGAAAAGCCATCGGGTTGGCTTCATACAGCAGCCGCAACCGCCCGGGCTTGGCCGGGTCCCGGGAGTCGCGCGGGTACAGGAAAACTCCTCCACGGGTGAGGATCCGATGGGTCTCCGCCACCAGCGAGGCGACCCAGCGCATGTTGAAGTCCTTGCGCCGTGGCCCCGATTGGCCGGCCTGGCACTCCCGGACATAGCGTTGCACGGCTGGCTCCCAGAACCGCTGGTTGGACGCGTTGATCGCGAATTCGCCAGCGGTAGGCGGGATTCGGATCGATTCGCGGGTAAGGACGAACTCGCCCAATGTCGGGTCCAGGGTGAACGCATGAACCCCGGTCCCGACGGAAAGCACGAGCATGGTCGAGGGACCGTAGATCGCGTATCCGGCGCACACCTGTGCCGTCCCAGGTTGCAGGAAGTCCTCCGGTTGCGCATCTACGCCGGGATTCGGCGCTGACAGGATCGAAAAGATGCTGCCCACCGACAGGTTGACGTCGATATTCGACGAGCCGTCGAGCGGGTCGAACACCAACAGGTACTTGCCTCTGGGATACTGGGCCGGCAGCCGGTAAGACTCCTCCAGCTCCTCGGACACCATCCCGGCCACATGGCCGCCCCACTCGGTTGCGCGCAGAAAGTACTCGTTAGCCAGCACGTCCAGCTTCTGCTGCACCTCACCCTGCACGTTAGTGCGATCGGCCGAGCCCAACACGCCACCCAGGGCGCCACGAGCGACCCGATTGGCGATCGCCTTGCACGCCAACGCCACGTTGAGGATCAGGCCGTTGAGATCCCCGGACGCACCGGGGTGACGTCGGCGCTCCTCGATCAGAAACTGCACCAGCGTCGTGTGATCTGCAAGCATGGTCAACAGAATGGGACAGGGAAGGCGCCAGGCCATCCCCCTCCTGGGTGAGTACCTGGGTGTTTCCGCCGGCTATCAGCGCCTCAGGGTGTCCTCTAGGTGTCGAGACCGATATCCAGCACCCGCACCGAGTGAGTTAGCGCGCCGACAGCGAGGTAATCCACACCGGTCCCGGCATACGCCGCCGCGTTGTCCAGACTCAGCCCGCCGGAGGACTCGAGCAAGACGGCGGGCGCGCGAGCGTCGCGGCGTTGGACAGCAATCTGGGTCTGCCAGACCGGGAAGTTATCCAGCAGCACCAACCCGGGCTCTTCGGCCAGCACGTCGTCGAGCTGTTCGAGTGAGTCCACCTCGACCTCGCACGGCAGATCGGGTGCGGCCGCCCGCACGGCCCGCAGCGCCGCAACCACCGACCCCGCCGCCGCGACATGGTTGTCCTTGATGAGTGCGGCGTCGCCCAGCCCGAGCCGGTGGTTGACGCCGCCGCCGACGCGGACCGCGTACTTCTGCAGCGCACGCAGGCCGGGCAGCGTTTTGCGGGTATCGCGGATCTTGGCCTTGGTGCCGCGCACGGCGTCGACCCAGACGGCCGTCGCCGTGGCGATTCCAGACAGGTGGCAGACCAGGTTCAGCATGGTCCGCTCCGCGGTCAACAAGCTGCGCGTCTCGGCCTCCACAGTCAACGCCGTCGCGCCCGGCTGCAGGCGGGCACCGTCCTCGACGCGGCCGAGTACCCGGTAACCGTCGGTGCCGAGCACCTCGTCGAGCACCAATAGCGCGATGTCCACCCCTGCGATCACGCCGGGCTCACGCGTCACCAGCGAGGCGGTGGTCGCCGCACCGGCGGGCACCGTCGCCAACGTGGTGACGTCCGGCCCGTACCGGAGATCCTCGTCGAGAGCGCGGCTGATCACGGCGCGAGCCTCAGCCAGCTCGCAGTCGGACAGCGTCATCAGCACACCGCTACCGGCGCCTCGACACACACCGTGTTTACATCGTCCGCTAGCCGGACCACGAGGCTGCGCGCTTGGTCTGGGGCGGCGTCCGGGTACTCGGCGCGGTGGTGGCAACCCCGGCTCTCCTCGCGGGCCAGGGCCGCCGCGGCGACCGCCCGGGCGGTCAGGGTCAGCGCCATGTCTTCGAAATCGGCCCGGCTCGCCACGGTGCGAACAGCCGCGCCGGCCAGCGTGTCGAACAACCGGTGCAGTGCCCCGGCCTCGCGGACCAGCGAGGCATACCGGGTCATCGCCCGTTGCAGGTCGGCACGCGCGAGCGCGGTTTGGGTGGTCGGCTCGGGCGGCGTCGCGCCGGAACGCCCGACCACCGCCGAATGCGCGGCGGCCGCCTTCCCGGCGCGGCCCCCGACGACGAGGCCTTCGAGCAGGCTGTTGGATGCCAGCCGGTTGGCGCCGTGCATCCCGGTGCGGGCCACCTCGCCGGCGGCGAACAGGCCCGGCAGCCCGGTTTGTCCGTAGACGTCGGTGACGACGCCGCCGCAACTGTAGTGCGCCCCCGGGACGACCGGGATGGGCTCGCGGACGGGGTCGATGCCGGCCGCTCGGCATGCGGCCATGACGGTCGGGAAGCGGGACTCGAACTCCGCGATGCCTCGGGCGTCGAGATACACGCACGGATCGCCGGTTGCCTTCAGCCGCGCGTCGATAGCCGCCGCGACAACGTCGCGCGGCGCCAAATCCCCCATCGGATGGACACCCGCTGTGACCGAATTGCCCTGGGCATCAAGCAATATCGCACCCTCGCCGCGGACGGCCTCGGTAACCAACGGTCGCCGGCCGCCGAAGCCGCCAGCGAACAACATGGTGGGGTGGAACTGGATGAACTCGAGGTCGGTGACCGCGACCCCGGCCCACAACGCCAACGCGATGCCATCGCCGGTGGAGCCGTCCGGATTGGTGGTCGCCCTGTAGAGATGCCCCAGCCCGCCAGTGGCCAGAATCACCGACGGCGCGTGAATGATGCCGGGCCCGTCGGGATTGAAAACCAACACGCCGGTCACCGCGTCGTCGTGCAGCACACGCAGGGCCACGTGGTTGGCGCGGATATCCAGCGCGGCAGCGGCGTGGTCCAGCGCACGCTGCACTTCGGCCCCGGTGGCGTCGCCGCCGGCGTGGATGATGCGCCGCCGTGAATGCCCGCCTTCCCGGGTCAGCGCCCACAGGCCGGGCGCTGATTCGTCGAATTGTGCTCCGTCGCTGACCAATTCCGTCACCGCGCGGTAGCCGTCGGCGACGATCGAGCACACCGCATCGGGGTCACACAGACCCGCGCCCGCGGCCAGCGTGTCGGCGACATGGGCTTCCACCGAGTCGTCGGTGTCGGGCAACACCACCGCGATGCCGCCTTGCGCGTAGTGTGTCGCGGTCACGCGGGTCTGGTCGGCCTTGCTGAGCACGACGACGCTGCGGCCGGCACGGTGGGCGGCCAGCGCGGCGGCCAGTCCGGCGACGCCGGTACCGATGACGACGACGTCGGCCCCCTGCTCCCAGCGGAGACGCGCGATCATTCGCCGCCGCCCGGTTGGCCGATCTCGATCATCCGCTGCACACTGCGCCGCGCCAGCCGGGACGTCTCCGGGTCGACGTGGACTTCGTCGGCACCCCCGACCAGGCAGCGCAACAGCGCCGCGGGGGTGATCATCTTCATGTACTTGCACGAGGCGCGGTCGTTGACGGCGCGGAAGTCGACGTCGGGTGCTGCCCGGCGCAGCTGATACAGCATGCCGATCTCGGTGGCGACCAGCACCTTACGGGCGTGAGTCTCGTGAGCCGCCGCGATCATGCCGCCGGTGGACAGGATCTTCACCCGGTCCTCCGGGAAGGCGCCTTCCCCGGCGAGATACAGCGCGGAAGTCGCGCAACCACACTCGGGATGCACGAACAATTCGGCATCGGGGTGGGTGCGGGCCTGCTCGGTGAGCTCGTCGCCGTTGATCCCGGCGTGCACGTGGCATTCGCCCGCCCACACGTGCAGGTTCTTGCGGCCGGTCAGGCGGCGGACATGGGCCCCGAGGAATTGGTCGGGGCAGAACAGCACCTCGCGATCGGGATCGATGGAGGCGACCACGTCGACAGCGTTCGACGAGGTGCAGCAGATGTCGGTGAGCGCCTTCACTGCCGCTGTGGTGTTGACGTAGGAGACGACGACGGCGTGCGGGTGCTCGTCCTTCCAGGCCCGTAAGTCGGCAGGGGTGATCGAGTCGGCCAGTGAGCAGCCGGCCCGCTGATCCGGGATGAGCACTGTCTTGTTCGGGCTGAGGATTTTGGCGGTCTCGGCCATGAAGTGCACGCCGCAGAACACGATGGTGTCCTCGGGCGCGTCCGCGGCGATCCGCGACAGCGCCAGCGAATCACCGATGTGATCGGCGACATCTTGGATGGAAGGCAGCTGGTAGTTGTGCGCCAGGATGGTGGCGTTGCGCAGCTCTGCCAGCCGGTGAATCTCTGCGGCCCACTGCTCGTCGCCTTCGACCCCGGTGTAACCGGTGGGTGAGTCGATGATGCGGGCGGCCAAGTCGTCTGCCAGCGTTTCCGTGCGATACAGGACCGTCATAACCGTTTCTTTCGCGCCCAAGAGAGGTTTTCGACTTATAATCGAAAACATGCCTTATGGTAGCACTGGGCACGAAGTGCTCGCTGTTGTATTCCAAGTTCGCTGTCTTGGAACCGAGAAGCCCCGCCTCAACGTGCTGTTGTGGGAGCGCGCGCAGGAGCCGCAGCGCGGCGCGTGGTCGCTACCGGGCGGGCGGCTGCGCGACGACGAAGACATGACCACCTCGGTTCGGCGTCAACTGGCCGAGAAGGTGGATCTGCGCGAAGTCGCTCATCTGGAGCAGCTCGCCGTGTTCTCCGATCCGCACCGGGTGCCGGGTCAGCGCGTGATCGCGTCCACCTTCCTGGGCCTGGTGCCTTCCCCCGCCACCCCCGAACTGCCGCCCGACACCCGCTGGCACCCAGTGACCGCGCTGCCGCCGATGGCGTTCGATCACGGCCCGATGGTGGACTATGCCCGCGCCCGGCTGGTCGCCAAGATGTCGTATACCAACATTGGATTCGCCCTGGCGCCAAGGGAATTCGTGCTGTCGACGCTACGTGACATCTACGGCGCCGCGCTGGGCTATCAGGTCGACGCCACGAATCTGCAGCGGGTGTTGGCTCGCCGCGGTGTTATCACTCAGACCGGCACCATCGCCCAGTCCGGCCGCAGCGGTGGGCGCCCCGCTGCGCTGTACCGCTTCACCGACTCGCAGCTGCGGGTCACCGACGAGTTCGCCGCGTTGCGACCGCCCAGTTGAGCAGACTGGATTCTTCACCCACCGTTAAAAGAACTGTGTTCGCACAAGTGTGCGGACGTTCGATTTACGCTGGTCAAGAGATGTTTTCAAACGTAAGCGAACATCGCCGAACATCTACGGACGCGATGCCAACTGGGGTACAAACTGGGGTATCCCTACACCCGCCGCCACCGGCAACAACGGCACGCCCACCAGCAGGCCGCTGGCCGGGGCGTATTGTCGGCCACGCCCCGCATCTACCAGCTACGTGCCACCGCGCCACTGGCCGGTGCCGGTGTGCTGGTGGCCACGGTCAAGCCCAAGCTGGGCGCACCGCTGCCGGGCAAAAGTACGCTGGCGGCCCACCTGGAGCGGCCGTTTGAAGAAGCACACGGCCGTATAGGGTTTTTGCTCGTCCACCGCGAAGTTAACCATCTCCCATCCCTGTTGCCCTAGCGCGTTCGCTTTGCGCATCATTTCATTCAGTGCATCGGTCCCCTCCGAATGGAACCATGTGTACTCCCAC
>DASPOT010000227.1:0-20133 GCA_035625875.1 Mycobacterium sp.
CCCCGATCGCCGCCGCGCGCTGCAGCACCCCGCGCCCGCAATCCACCAGGAACACCTGAGCGCCGGCTCGCACCAGGGTCGACGGCCCGGCGCGGTTCGGGTCGGGAATCGGACTTCCGGTGCCGAGCAGGACGATCTCGAACTCGGCCTCGCCGGCTGCGGCGTCGCAGAGTATCGACGCGAGGTCGGCTCGCGGCAGTTCGACGTCCCCGGTGTCGTGTCGCCCCGCAGGAGGCCCATGTCGACGCGGCTAACCTTGCGTCCGCGGGCATTGCCGAAGACCACGCGCCGCACGCCGGTGTCAGCTGCGCGCAACGCCGGCAGCACCCCCATCCGCTCGGCGATACCAACGGCCGGTCCGCGGACATCGACCGGGCTTCCTCTGGACCGCACGCCCGCGGCGCGCTCGACCACCGTGACCGCGAAACCCTGTCTGGCCAGCCAGTACGCGGTTGTCGAACCGGCGATACCCGCACCCGAAATCAGGACATTGCGCATGACGGCAGCTTACGTGCATCCAGTTGCGTTTTTGCAATAAGTGCAAACTGGCACCATGTTGCAGTATATTCGGATTGTGACTTCTCTACGCGAACGCAAACGTGCCCGCACCCGGCAGGCCCTGGTGGCCGCGGCCGCGGAATTGTTCGAGCGCCGCGGATACGACAAGACGACAGTTGCCGACATCGCCGCCGCCGCCGAAATCAGCACCCGGACCTTTTTCAGCTACTTCGCCAGCAAGGAGGAGGTGCTATTCGCCGACGGCGATGCCCGGGTCGGCGCGGCTCTGCGCGCCATCGAGAACCGCGAGCCTGACGACCGCCCGACCGACATCCTGTTACGGGCGCTGCGCGAGGTCGCAGCGACCGACGATGACCTGGTCGGCCCGACGGCCGCGTTGCGGTTGCGCCTGATTCGGACCGTGCCTGCGGTGCGTGGCCGAGCGCTTCAGGTGCAACAGGACGGACAGCTGCAGGTCGCGCGACGGCTACACGCGGCGTTCCCTGATGACCTCGATGAGGTCGAGGCCGCCGCGCTGGTCGGGGCCTTCGTCGGCGCCATTAGCTGCGCCCTGCAGATACTGCTCGCCGACGGTATTGCCAACCCCGACGTGGTGCGCGAGCGGCTGAATCGGGCGACGAGCATAGCGTTGCGGCCGTGGACCTAGACGCTTTGGTGGCGCAATTCGGTTGCGCCGCTGAGCCGTTACCGCGGTGCTGTCGACCTCTTGACGGGTTGATACCCCCTGGAACCTAAGTAGCGTCACCGAAGTCGAGGGGGACGACATGTTGGGGTTACGAATTCCCCCGCTGGGCGTCATCAGCTGCGGGCGACCCTTGAACGTGGGGCAATCCGCAACGCAATCATCCAGCGATCCATGAATGTGGAGGGCATCCATGAGTTACCACGACACCAGCGTCCGCAGACCAAGCAGCGCCGCCACCGTCGCGGTCCCGCAGTCGGTCTCGGCATGGCTGCCGGTGCTGTCCTGGCTGCCGCGCTCATCCCAGTGGCCAACGCGCCCGCCGCCCGCGCCGACGACGACGGGGGTTCGATCACCGATTCGGGTGGTGCTTCCGTTGGTGGGGGCGATGATTTGGGCATTGGTCTGGGCCGTAAGGTGGACATCTGAACTGCTCCGGCTGTTCTCTGCTTTCACGCGGCGCGAGTTCGCCGTAGCCTGGTGTGAACCACATCACAAACTGGCGGGAGGCCTTCGATGCGGATTGCGGACATGTTGCGGAACAAAGGTGCGGCGGTGGTCACGATCAACCCGGATGCGACGGTCCGGGAACTGCTCGCCGGCCTTGCCGAGCACAACATTGGCGCCATGGTGGTGTTCGGACCGGAGGGTCTCGTCGGCATCGTGTCGGAGCGTGACATCGTGCGCTGGCTGCACACGGATGGCCCGTCGATCTTGACTCGGCCGGTCTCCAAGATCATGACATCGATGGTCGCCACGTGCACAAAGGCCGACACGGTTGATGCCATCAGCGTGTTGATGACCGAGAACCGTGTGCGCCATGTGCCAGTGCTGGAGGACCGGAAGCTGGTCGGCATCGTCAGTATCGGCGACGTGGTGAAAACGCGGATCGAAGAGCTGGAGGCCCAGCACGCGCAGCTGCAGCACTACATCATGCGCGGTTGACAGTCCGAGTTGGATTGCCCGGCTCCTCCCCGGGCCGTCCCCTGGCAGGCCGGTCCCCCGCACGGCCCACCGGTCCCCCGCACGGCCCGCATCGTCGCCGGGCGCCGCGGCTTCAGCTCCAGGAGTAGTCGGCGCGCAGCCGGGCGGCCACCAGATCGAAGACCTGGCGGTCCAAGATCGCGCCCTCGCGACGAATACTCTCCTCGGGCACCTCGAGCACCCGGTCCAGCCGAACCCAGCTTGGTCTGCCGTCGTAATCCCAACTGCCGCAACCGATCCCGACCCAGTCCCGGTCTTCGGCGTGCCTCTCCTGGCTGGATAGCATCAGCCCGAGCAGGGTGTAGCGGTCACGACCCACGACAAGGACCGGGCGGTCTTTGCCGTGGGTGGGATCGTCGCCGTCAACCACCCACGTCCATACGATCTCACCGGGATCGGCCCGGCCGTCGAGGTCGGGGGCGTACACAAGTTTGCGGGCCCGGTGGGCGGTGGGGACGCTGCTGCTGGTCACCGGCCGACCGGCGGTGATCGCGGTGGGCGGGTGCGACGCGCTGCCGGTGATGACGTCCATGCCGATCTTGATGCCTTGCTGGATGCCCCGCTGGAGGGACGGCGAGTTCTGCAGTTGGCGAATGAACCTCGGGGCCTCGTTGAAGACCAGGTTCTCCGCGAGCCGCTGCAATGTCTTCCATTGCCCCTTTCCTGGTTGGGCCATGTTTGAAGCATAGGCGAGAGCGGCCCGCGCAATTGTGTCGTTGCGACCATGCCTGGATACGCTGGACGTACCCCGCGCAACGTCGCTTGAGCACCATCACCAGGAGATTCCCATCAGCAGTTTCGCCGACCAGACCTTCACGGCGCCGGCGCAGATTCGGAACTTCTGCATCATCGCCCACATCGATCACGGCAAGTCCACGCTGGCGGACCGGATGCTGCAGCTCACCGGTGTCGTCGATGAGCGGTCAATGCGTGCCCAGTACCTGGACCGGATGGACATCGAGCGGGAACGCGGAATCACCATCAAAGCGCAGAATGTGCGGTTGCCGTGGCGGGTGGGCGACACCGACCACGTGTTGCATCTGATCGACACCCCCGGCCACGTCGACTTCAGCTATGAGGTGTCGCGCGCGCTGGCCGCCTGCGAGGGTGCGGTGCTGCTGGTGGACGCGGCTCAGGGCATCGAGGCGCAGACGTTGGCCAACCTGTATCTGGCGCTGGACCGCGACCTGGTGATCATCCCTGTTCTCAACAAGATCGACCTGCCAGCGGCCGACCCTGACCGCTACGCTGCCGAGATCGCCCACATCATGGGCTGCGAACCCTCCGATGTGCTGCGGGTGTCCGGCAAGACCGGCGAGGGTGTGGCCGAACTGCTCGATGAGGTCGTCAAGCAAGTTCCACCACCGACAGGGGACCCGGACGCCCCGACGCGCGCCATGATCTTCGACTCCGTCTACGACATCTATCGGGGCGTGGTGACCTACGTGCGCGTGGTCGACGGGAAGATCACGCCGCGCGAGCGGATCACGATGATGTCCACCGGCGCCACCCATGAGCTGCTTGAGGTGGGCATCGTCTCGCCGGAACCGAAGGCCACCGCCGGCCTCGGCGTCGGGGAGGTGGGCTATCTCATCACCGGTGTGAAGGACGTCCGCCAGTCCAAGGTCGGCGACACGGTGACAACCGCCCGCCATGGCGCCACCCAAGCGCTGACCGGATACCGCGAGCCCAAACCGATGGTGTATTCGGGGCTATATCCCCTCGACGGCTCCGACTACCCGGCGCTGCGCGACGCGTTGGACCGGCTGCGGCTAAACGACGCCGCACTCACGTATGAACCGGAAAACTCGGTGGCGCTCGGCTTCGGGTTCCGCTGTGGTTTTCTGGGATTGCTGCACATGGAGATCACCCGCGAGCGGCTGGAGCGCGAATTCGACCTCGACCTGATCTCCACCTCACCGAACGTGGTCTACCGGGTGGTGCTCGACGACGGCTCCGAACAGGTTGTCACCAATCCCTCGGACTGGCCGTCGGGCAAGAAGATCCGCACCGTTTACGAGCCCGTCGTCAAATGCACGATCATCGCGCCCAGCGAATTCATCGGCACCATCATGGAACTCTGCCAGTCCCGTCGTGGCGAGCTCGGCGGCATGGACTTCCTGTCTCCCGAACGCGTGGAGCTGCGCTACACCATGCCGTTGGGGGAGATCATCTTCGACTTCTTCGATGCGCTGAAATCCCGTACCCGCGGCTACGCCAGCCTCGATTACGAGGAAGCCGGCGAACAGGAGGCGGCGCTGGTCAAGGTGGACATCTTGTTGCAGGGCGAGCCCGTCGACGCGTTCAGCGCGATCGTGCACAAGGATGCCGCGGCAGCGTACGGCAACAAGATGACCACCAAGCTCAAAGAACTCATTCCACGCCAGCAATTCGAAGTGCCGGTGCAGGCCGCGATCGGCTCGAAAATCATTGCCCGCGAGAACATTCGGGCGCTTCGCAAAGACGTGCTGTCGAAGTGCTACGGCGGTGACATAACCCGCAAGCGCAAACTGCTGGAAAAGCAGAAGGAAGGCAAGAAGCGGATGAAAACCATCGGGCGGGTCGACGTGCCGCAGGAAGCCTTCATCGCAGCCCTGTCCGCCGACACGGATAAGGCGAAGAAATAGCGGGTGTAGCTACATGGGTGCGTTGGCAGGCTGGAACACCCCGGTGCGGTCGGCTTCTTCCTCGGCGCGGATCAGGTGGACCACCGCATTGATCAGCGCCAGGTGGGTGAACGCCTGCGGGAAGTTGCCCAGGTGCCGACCGGTGCGCGGCTCGATCTCCTCGGCGTAGAGGTACAGCGGGCTGGCAAACGACAGCAGCCGCTCACACAGATGCTTGGCGCGGCTCACCTCACCGATCTCCACCAGTGCTGACACCAGCCAGAACGAGCAGATGGTGAACGTGCCTTCCTCGCCAGCCAGCCCGTCGTCGGTCTCCTCCACGCGGTAGCGCAGCACTAGGCCGTCCACGGTGAGTTCATCGGCGATGGCCAGCACGGTCGCGCGCACCCGGGGGTCATCCGCGGGCAGGAACCGATTCAGCACCACCAGCAGCAGCGAGGCATCCAGCGCGTCGCTGCCGTAGCGTTGGGTGAACACACCGCCGGAGTTCACCCCGTGTTGGAGGATGTCGGCCTTGATCTCCTCCGCGACGGCCCGCCACTGTTGGGCGTAAGTTTTTTCGCCCTGCCGCTCGGCCAGCTTCGCTCCGCGGTCCAGCGCCACCCAGCACGCCACCTTCGACGAGGTGAAATGCCGCGGCTCCCCACGAACCTCCCAGATTCCGCGGTCGGGCTCACGCCAGTGCTTCGCTGCCTCTTCCACCTGCTCCTTGAGCACCGGCCACAGCGTCTCCGGGATTTGCTCACGGGATTTGGAGTGCAGGTAGAACGAGTCGAGAAGGCTGCCCCAAATGTCGTGCTGATTCTGGTTATAAGCGCCGTTGCCGATACGGACGGGGCGGGCGTGGTCATAGCCGGACAGATGATGCAGTTCCTCTTCCTCGAGGATGCGTTCACCGCCGACGCCGTACATCACCTGCAGCGGATGACGTTCACCGTCGTTGGCGCCGGACACGTCGGCGATGAACGAGAAGAAGTCGTCAGCCTCGCGGTCCAGCCCGAGCGTGTAGAGCCCCCACAGCGCGAACGTCGAGTCGCGTATCCACGCGTAGCGGTAATCCCAGTTACGTTCGCCCTGTGGTGTTTCCGGAAGTGAGGTGGTGCTGGCCGCCAGCAGGGCGCCGGTGGGGGAGTACGTCAAGCCCTTCAACGTGAGCGCGCTGCGCTGCAGGTATGCCCGCCACGGGTGATCGGGGAAGTTGCCGATGTTGATCCACTGGCGCCAGCACTCGGTGGTCTGCCACATCTTGTCGGTGGCCTCGGCATAGGTCTGCGGCGCGGGGTGCTTGGTCCAACTCAACGCGACGAACACGTCGTCACCCTCTTTCAGCCGGGTTCGCGCCCGCGCTTCGGCGCCCTCCAGCCCGATCCGCAGATTGGTCGTAAGCCGTATCGTCGGGTGGGCGTCGGGATCTTTCTTGGCCCGGGCGATAGCTTCGCCATAAGCATTGGAGGAATACTCCCAGGCGGGTGCGATGCGGTGGTAGTCGAACGCTGGCTCGCAGCTCATCACCAGCTCCACGGTGCCGCTGACGCAGCGGATGGTGCGCAGCAGGATGTGCTCGGCGTCCCAGTCCATCGGTGTGCGGCGATGTGTCCGCGACCGCCGCTCGATATCGTGCCACGGCCCCATCACCAGCGCGTCCCGCACGATCAGCCACCCGGTGTGGGTTTGCCAGGTGGTTTCCATGATCAGGCTGCCAGGCAGGTAGCGGCGGGCCGACGGCACCGAGACGCCGTACGGTCCCACCCGGAAATGACCGGCGCCGCGGTCCAGGATCGCCCCGAACACACTCGGAGAGTCCGGTCGCGGTATGCACAGCCACTCCACCGAACCCGCTGGCGAGATCAGGCACGTCGTCTCGCAGTCGGACAAGAACGCATAATCGTCGATCGGCGGGAAGGGGTTCCGCAGCGACCCGTCCGACCCATGGGGCACCGGTAACGTGATGGTCAACGGTGCAGCTGCGGCGTCGTCAGAGGCCTCTTCGGCAGGCTGGGCGTGCAGGACCATGCTGACATCATCATCGCCGCTGTGCCCGACGTCCACTTGCGGTCGGACGTGTTGCCGGCGTATCCCGCTCAGCGCCTCGCGTACGTCGGCACGTGCTCAGGCAGGGGACCGATCGCCACGATGTACCCGGCCAGCCGGCGCAACGCCGGTGTGCGGCTCACCAGCCGCACACCTCGCGACGGCGCCCGCTGATCGCCGGCCACCGCGACCGCGATCACCTTGGCATGGATCATCCGCTGCAGCGCCTGAAGAGTCGCCGCCGGAATCCAGCGGCGCGCCTGCACCCGTGCCAGCTGTCGCGTGGACACCCTTCCGGCGCGCAGCGGCCCGGCCAGCATGCGCGCGGCAGCAACCGCATCGGCCACCGCTAGGTTGATGCCGATGCCGCCGACCGGCGACATCGCATGCGCTGCGTCCCCGATGAACAATAATCCCTCGAAGAACCACCGGTGGAGCCGATTAACTTGCACGTCAAGCAGTTTGACATCGTCGAACGATGTTAACGTGCTGACGCGATCACCCAGCCAGGGCGCCAGGCTCGCCACCGCCCGCTCGAGTGCCCCGATGCCTTGCGCCCGCAACTCGGCATCCGATCCTTTGGGGATGACGTAGGCGATCTGGAAGTAGTCGCCGCGGTCGATCGCGGCAATGCCGTGTCCGGCGCCGAACGCTCCGGCAAGCCCGCGCGGATCGTCGGGTCGGCGGGGCAACCGGAACCACCACACGTCCATCGGCGCGCCGAAGCTGTGCGGCACCAGCCCAGTCGTCGACCGCAGCGTCGACGAGCGGCCGTCACACGCCACCGTCAGCGCAGCGCGCATTTCCCGGGTCTCCCCATCCGGATCGCGATAGGTGACGCCGATGACCCGGTCGGCCTGCCGCAGAGGGCCTACCACCTCGGTGCTGCGCATCAACCGGAAGCTGGGTTCGGGTTCGGCGGCGGTTGCCAGCATTTCCAGAAAGTCCCACTGCGGCACCAGGGCGATGTGCTTGTGGGCGCCCGGAATGCGGTGCAGGTCCAGCTCGATCGGGACGCCCTGCATATTAAGGCGAACGGTGTCGATGAGGCGATGCGGGATCTCAGCGAACCGCTTGCCCAGGCCTAGTTCGCCAGCAGCTGCAGGGTGCTGGCGTGCACGGTGTCGCCGCGGAAGTCACGCAGAAAATCCGCACGCTTTTCCATCACAGTGACATTCACGTTGGCACGCGCCAGCAGCAAACCCAACATCATACCTGCCGGCCCGCCACCGGCGATGATGCATGTGGTTTCTTCGGATGTCGGGGCCATCCGCCGATCTTGACACGTTGGTTTCGGGTGCTGGGCCGAATAGTGTGAGCCCGGTGGACGGGTTTCTCAGTTGGTGGGACGGCGTCGAGCTCTGGTTGTCCGGGCTCGGCTTCGTCCTGCAGAGCATCGTGGTGATGCCGGTCGTGCTGGCCTTGGCCTACCTCATTGCGGTAGTGCTGGACGGCCTGCTCGGCAAGGGCATCCGGCTGATGCGTCGCGCCCGCCACACCGACGAGGCGCCCCGATGACCGGGATGCCGCGCTCGCGGGTGACGTTGGTGCTGGTCGTTCTGGTGGTGCTGGTGATCGTCACGTGGTTGCTGACGCGCTAACGCGCACGGTGCGCAGGCGGCGGTCGAGCGAATTCTGTTAGGCTTCGCGCCATGCGCGCAGCGACCGGCAACAAGGAGTGCTACGTCTTGGCGCTCATTGCCGTGGGGGATTGCGCTGTGGCCGATGTGCACTGTTGTCGCTGACCCCACACCCGTGCCGGTCTGGTGTCGGAGTTCGTAAATTCTCCTAAGGTCTGACCTTCTGCCTGTCCGTAGCCGGGGACTTGTGATCTGTAGGCCCACACTGAAAGGTCGCCGATGCTCAACGACGCCGGGAGCGCCCCGGGCTGGCGGCGTGTCGTTGCCCTCACCCTGACCGCAAGCGTCGTCGCGGCGTGTCATGGGGGGGCCAGCGACGTGGTCGGCGGCGGCGGGCCGAGCAACGCGCACACAAGCATCACACTGGTGGCCTACTCGGCTCCAGAACCCGGGTGGAGCAAGGTGATTCCCGCGTTCAACGCCTCCGAGCAAGGCAAGGGTGTGCAGGTGATCACCTCCTACGGAGCCTCCGGCGACCAGTCACGCGGCGTTGTCGCCGGCAAGCCCGCCGATATCGTGAACTTCTCCGTCGAACCCGATATCACCCGATTGGTCAAGGCCGGCAAGGTTTCCAAGGACTGGGACAAAGACGCCACCAAAGGCATCCCCTTCGGGTCGGTGGTGACCTTGGTGGTACGCGCAGGTAACCCGAAGAACATCAGGGATTGGGATGATCTGTTGCGGCCCGGCGTAGAGGTCATCACGCCCAGCCCGCTGAGTTCCGGCTCGGCCAAATGGAACCTCCTCGCCCCGTACGCCGCGAAGAGCGGCGGCGGCCGGAATACCCAAGCGGGGCTGGACTTCATCAACAGGGTGGTGAGCGAGCACATCAAACTGCGCCCCGGATCCGCGCGGGAGGCCACCGATGTCTTCCTTCAGGACAGCGGTGACGTACTGATCAGCTACGAGAACGAGGCCATCGCCACCGAGCGGCAAGGCAAGGCGATAGAGCACATCAACCCGCCGCAGACGTTCAAGATCGAGAACCCGTTGGCTGTGGTGAAGACAAGCTCGCACCTCGCTGCCGCCACCGCGTTCAAAAATTTCCAATACACCGCCCAGGCGCAGAAGTTGTGGGCTCAAGCCGGTTTCCGGCCGGTCGATCCGGCGGTCGCCGCCGACGTCAGGGGCCAGTTTCCGGTACCGACGAAACTGTGGACGATCGCCGATCTCGGTGGCTGGGACACGGTCGATCCGCAGTTGTTCGACAAGAACACCGGCAGCATCACCACGATCTATATGCGGGCCACCGGATGACGGCGGCGATAGTGCCCGATCCGGAGGCGGTCCGGCCCGAACTCGACCACCGCGGCGTTGGCCCGCGGCTGAGTGTGTCGGATGTGTGCCGCGGCAGCACGTCCCTGCGGGTCGGTGTGGCGATGGTGTGGCTATCTGTGATCGTGCTGCTACCGCTGGCCGCGATCGGCTGGCAGGCTGTCGGCGGCGGCTGGCAGGCCTTCTGGCTCGCGGTCACCTCGCATGCCGCGCTGGCGTCGTTTCGGGTGACGCTGACAATCTCCGCCGCAGTCACGGTCATCAACTTGTTCTTTGGTCTGCTGATCGCGTGGGTGCTGGTGCGCGACGATTTCGGCGGCAAGCGGCTCGTCGATACCGTCATCGATCTGCCGTTCGCGCTGCCCACCATCGTCGCCAGCCTGGTGATGCTGGCCCTTTACGGGCCCAACAGCCCGGTGGGTCTGCATCTTCAGCACACCGCGTGGGGGGTCGGGGTGGCGCTGGCGTTCGTCACATTGCCGTTCGTGGTGCGATCCGTCCAGCCGGTGCTGCTCGAAATCGACCGGGAGACCGAGGAGGCAGCGGCGTCGCTGGGCGCCAATAACCCGGCGATCTTCACCGCCGTCGTGCTGCCGTCGCTGACACCGGCGTTGTTATCCGGTGCGGGCCTGGCATTCTCGCGGGCCATCGGCGAGTTCGGCTCGGTGGTGCTGATCGGCGGTGCTATTCCGGGGAAAACCGAGGTGTCCTCGCAGTGGATCCGAACATTGATCGAGAACGACGACCGCACTGGCGCTGCCGCGATATCCATTGTGCTGCTTACGATCTCTTTCGCCGTACTCTTCATTTTGCGCACCATCGGCTCACGCGCGGCCAAACGTGAGGAGATGGCATCGTGACGCTTTCGCCGCGGGTTCGCTACCTCCTCCGCTTTGTTGCACTGTCCTACATTTTTGTGCTGCTGATCGTTCCGGTGGCGCTGATCCTGTGGCGGACTTTTGCACCTGGACTCACTCAGTTCTTCGCCTACGTCACCACCCCGGCGGCGGTGTCAGCGCTGCACTTGTCGCTGTTGGTGGTGGCCATTGTGGTGCCGCTGAATGTGGTCTTCGGTATCCCGACGGCATTGGTCCTGGCGCGCAACAGATTCCGCGGCAAGGGCGTGCTACAAGCGATCATCGATCTGCCGTTCGCGGTCTCGCCCGTCATCGTGGGTGTCTCGCTGATCGTGCTGTGGGGATCGGCCGGCGCGCTGGGCTTCGTCGAGAAAGACCTCGGTTTCAAGATCATCTTCGGTCTGCCGGGCATCGTGCTGGCGAGCGTCTTCGTCACCCTGCCGTTCGTGGTGCGGGAAGTCGAGCCAGTACTGCACGAACTGGGAACCGACCAGGAAGAGGCGGCGGCAACACTGGGTTCCGGTTGGTGGCAGACGTTTTGGCGAGTCACGCTGCCGTCCATCCGGTGGGGCCTGACCTACGGCATCGTGCTGACCATCGCGCGCACTCTTGGCGAGTACGGCGCGGTCATCATGGTGTCGTCCAACCTGCCGGGGAAGTCGCAGACGCTGACGCTGCTGGTCTCCGACCGCTACAACCGCGGGGCGGAATATGGCTCCTACGCCCTGTCGACGCTGCTGATGGCCGTTTCGGTGGTGGTGCTGATCGTCCAGGTGGTTCTCGATGCCCGGCGCGCACACAAGGAGGTGCCATGACCAACGCGATCATCGTGCGGGGCGCCTGCAAACGCTACGGCGATTTCGTCGCACTGGACAACGTGGACTTCGCGGTGCCTGCCGGCTCACTGACGGCATTGCTCGGCCCCAGTGGTTCGGGCAAGTCCACCTTGCTGCGTGCCATCGCCGGACTCGACCAGCCGGACACCGGAACGATCACCATCAACGGTCGCGACGTCACCCGGGTGCCGCCACAACGGCGCGGTATTGGCTTCGTGTTCCAGCACTACGCGGCGTTCAAGCATTTGACGGTCCGCGACAACGTGGCCTTCGGGTTGAAGATCCGCAAGCGCCCCAAAGCCGAGATCAAGGACAAGATCGATCACCTGCTCGAGGTGGTGGGCCTGAGCGGTTTCCAGAGCCGCTATCCCAACCAGCTGTCCGGCGGTCAGCGTCAGCGCATGGCGCTGGCCCGCGCGCTGGCCGTCGACCCGCAAGTGCTGCTGCTCGACGAGCCGTTCGGTGCGCTGGACGCCAAGGTCCGCGAGGATCTGCGGGCCTGGCTGCGCCGGCTGCACGACGAGGTACATGTCACCACCGTGCTCGTCACTCACGACCAGGCCGAGGCGCTGGACGTGGCCGACCGGATTGCCGTGCTCAACAAGGGCCGCATCGAACAGGTCGGGTCCCCGACAGCCGTCTACGACACACCGGCGAACGCCTTCGTGATGTCATTTCTGGGCGCGGTGTCGTCGCTCAATGGCACCCTGGTTCGTCCGCACGATATCCGGGTCGGCCGCAATCCCGATATGGCGATCGCCGCCCGAGACCGAACGGCGGAGTCCACCGGTGTCATGCGCGCCACCGTCGACCGGGTGGTGGTGCTGGGCTTCGAAGTGCGTGTCGAGTTGACCAGCGCGGCCACCGGCGGCCCGTTCACCGCCCAGATCACCCGGGGCGACGCGGAGGCGCTGGCCTTACGCGAGGGTGACACCGTATACGTGCGCGCCACCCGGGTGCCACCCATTGGCAGTGAGGTGACGGCACCCGCGCCGCCCGATGCAGACGAGGACCAGGCCACGCTGACGTCGATGATCTAGACCAGCGAACCACCGTCTGCTGCGACGACTCGTCGCACTCCTGCGCCGCAGTGTTCTCGGGTGAATCCGGCTGTGCCGCGGCGGTTTTCAACATCGCCGGGGTCGCCGGCGGTTCTGGTGGCGGAAATAAAAAGGATTTGTCCGTTTTCTTAGGATTGGCCGGCGATATGGCGCATTGGAATAATCAGAGCAGCCCCTGTCGTCCGAAGGGCCTGCCTTCCAGCGTCTCCAGCTCATCGGCCGCTTTGGCGAGCAGTTCGGCCAGCTCGATACCCATTTCCAGGCTCAGCGGCTCGCTACGAGGATGGCGTCCCTGCTCGAACATCGTGCTGCGGGCGCGATACATCCTGTCGAGCAACGCCTTGACGTCGGCGCTCAGCTGTTTGGACATCAAAAACTCGACCTCAAACTCGACGACGTGCGGCATCTGGTTGTCATGGGGCACCATCTCGGGGGATCATCTTCACTTGACCACCAATCGTGGCGGCCAATCACGGTCGTACCAGTGGCAGACCCCGAAAGGGTCCAAAATCGGACACTTTGTATCAAAACTGATACGAACCCGCGCTGTGGGTTTGTCATTCGCCGGCGAATCAAATTGCGGCGTCGCCGCTGAATCGCCACTGGGCGAGAAGCTGGGCGACGACGATCCTTCCCGGCGGGTCGGGCGCCGGACTGCCGCATCCCCAACTGGTGAGCAGCTTGGCGGGCGGTCGTGGGGTAAGGGGCGTGGTCCAGTCCATGCTTAAGGGTAAGCCCGCGGGTCGATCCTCGGCGCTTCGTGGTATCAACCCAGCATCCCTCACAGGACATGTCGACCTCACCACACCGGGTAGCGCGCTGTTGTTTCCCGCGTTGACCATGTCCACCGGCGATTTGCCTCAACACGACCGCAAGCCGGCGGACGGCTGCGTCGACCGGACTGCCACGATGCCGAAACGCCGACATGCCCGATCCCACGAGAGGGCCCGGCGCATCGCCGCCGAACCCACGCATAATCGTCGCGAGCGTCTGGCTGAGCACGCCGCACGCGCGCCGGTCCCGACGACGACGAACCACCGCCGTTCTGATTTCCCCTGCGTCAGGCGGCGATTCGATCGGCCGCTGCCTGGTCGAAGCGGTCTAGCACAGTATCGGCCACCAGCCTGTGGGCGCCCAACGGCGGCGCGATCGCGATGCCGGCGTCTCGCGCGTACGCCTGCAGCCGGTCGGGCAGTCGTCCCGGCGCCAGGAACCATGGCGCGATCACCAGCCGGCGGGCGCCGCGCCGCCGCAACCGGATGGCGGCCTCGGTCAGCGAACCTGGCGCGGTCACGAACGCGGTCGTCGCGCCCGTCCACCGGGTGCCCGCCGCCAGCTTCGGCGCTACCGCCGCTGTGCGAGCGTTCGCCCCTGCATCTGAGGAGCCGATCGCGACCACCAGCACGCCGAGTGCGTCGTCGAATGGGGAAACCCCGAGCCCGACCAGCCGCTCCCGCAGCACCGATACCAGCCGATCGTCCTCACCGAGCACGTCGGCCTGGCGGACGCGGTGACCTACACCTGAGTGGGCGATCTGCCCGGGGATGTCGATGCGGGCGTGGTAGGCATCGGCCAGCAGTAAGGGTGTGACCACTGCGTCGCGCCCGGCGACGATGCGGGCCGGAACGGCCCGAGGAGCCGGACCATCAGCTCGAGTGCCCCACAACCCGGTGAGCACGTCGATCAGGCCCGGTGAATTCTTTTCCAAGAACGCGACGCGCACGTCAAGGCCTGGCCGCATGCGGCCGACCAGGCCCGCGACCGTCCGCGTGTTAGCGGCCGACCGCGGATCCGCGCTGCCGTGCGCGGTCAACACGAGCGTGGTCACGAGGCGTGTAACCCGCATTCGGTCTTGGACAGCCCCTGCCAGCGTCCGCTGCGCGGGTCGGCACCGGCGGCCGGCTTGGCGGTGCATGGGGCGCAGCCGATGGACGGATAGCCTTCATAAACAAGCGGATTGACCAGCACATCGTTTTCGGCGATGTGATCGGCCACGTCTTGGTCGGTCCACGCGGCCAGCGGGTTGACCTTCACTAGCTTGAACTGCTCATCGAAGCCGACCAGCGGGGCGTTGGCGCGGGTGGGTGCCTCAACCCGGCGCAGCCCGGTCACCCATGCCGAGTAGGTGCGCAGCGCTTTGGACAGCGGGGCGACCTTGCGCAGCCGACAGCACTCGTTGGGATCGCGCGCGAACAGATTCTTGCCCAACAGTTCGTCCTGCTCCGCGACGGTGTGCTGGGGGGTGACATTGAGCACGTGCACGTCGTAGACCGCCTCGATAGCGTCGCGGGTGCCGATGGTTTCCACGAAGTGATATCCGGTGTCCAAGAAGAGCACCGGCACGCCTGGCCGCACCTTCGCGGCCAGATCCACCAGCACGGCGTCTTGCATGTTGGAGGCCACTACGTAGTTGCATGTCGCCCACCCTCGGGGCCCATTGACGCCGCCGAAGGTCTCGTCGGTCCAGCGCAGTAGTTCGGTAGCGCTGGCCCCGTCCAGCTCCGCCGCCCCGCGCGCCGCCAACTCACGCAGCTGCGCCTCGGTAAAAGCTTTCACCGAATCGTTCATCGCAGGTCGTCCTCTTCGGCTCGCATGACCCACTGCGCGAAACGTTCGCCGTCATTGCGCTGCTTGATGAAGTTGCGCACCACCCGTTCGATGTAATCGCCGAGCTCGTGGCTGAACACCTTGTGCTGGCGTAACTTACGGCCAAAACCGCTGTCGAGGCCGAGGCTGCCGCCCAGATGCACCTGGAATCCTTCGACCGAGCCGCCATGACCGTCATCGATCATCTGGCCCTTGAACCCAATGTCGGCGACCTGGATCCGGGCACACGAGTTCGGACAGCCGTTGATGTTGACCGTGATCGGCACATCGAGATGGGCGTTGATGTCCTCCAGCCGCTTCTCCAGCTCAGGCACCAAAACCTGGGCGCGGCCGCGAGTTTCGGCGAACGACAACTTACAGTATTCAATACCGGTGCAGGCCATCAGGTTTCGGCGCCAGTGCGACGGCCGCGACGGCAGCCCCAGCGCGTCCAGGCCGGAGACCAAACCGTCGAGCTGCTCGTCGGGCACGTCGAGAATGATCAGCTTCTGGTACGGGGTGAACCGGACGCGGTTCGATCCGGCCTCTTCGGCCAGATGGGCCACCGTGCGCAAGATACTGCCCGACACCCGGCCGGCGATCGGGGAAACCCCGACCGCGTTGCGCCCGTTCTTGAGGCGCTGCACCCCGACGTGGTCGATCGGGTGGATCATCGGGGGTGGCGGCGGACCGTCGATCAGAGGCCGCTTGAGGTACTCGGTTTCCAGAACCTTCCGGAATTTCTCGATACCCCAGTCCTTGATTAAAAACTTCAGCCGCGCCTTCGAGCGCAGCCGCCGGTAGCCGTAGTCGCGGAACACCGACGTGACGCCTGCCCAGACGTCGGGCACCTCCTGCAACGGCACCCAGGCGCCGACGCGCTGGGCCAGCATCGGGTTGGTCGACAGCCCGCCACCGACCCACAGGTCCAGGCCCGGACCGTGCTCGGGATGGCGGACGCCGATAAACGAGACATCGTTGATCTCGTGCGCGACATCCTGCAGCCCCGAGATCGTGGTCTTGTACTTGCGTGGCAGATCCGCGAAATCGGGTTTGCCGATGTAGCGGCGCACAATCTCGGTGATCGCCCAGGTAGCGTCGAGCACCTCGTCGAGCGATTCACCGGCCAGCGGCGAGCCCAGAATTACTCGCGGACAGTCGCCGCAGGCCTCGGTGGTCTGCAGGCCGACGGCGTCCAACCGCCGCCAGATCTCGGGGACGTTTTCCACCTCCACCCAGTGCATCTGCAGGTTCTCGCGGTCAGAGATGTCGGCGGTGTCCCGGGCGAACTCGGTGGAGATCTCGCCCAATGTGCGCAGCGCGGCGACCGACAGCGCCCCGCCGTCACAGCGCACCCGCATCATGAAGTACCTGGACTCCAAGACGTCGATGTTCTCGTCGCCGGTCCAGCTGCCGTCGTAGCCCTGCTCACGCTGGGTATAAAGACCCCACCAGCGGAAGCGTCCCCGCAGATCGGTCTTCTCGATGCTGTCGAAACCCTGCTTGGCGTAAATGTTTTCGATGCGCTCGCGCACGTCAAGCGGGTTCCCGTGCTTCTTGAGCTCTTCGGTGGGGTTGAGCGGGTCGCGCTCTCCCAGTGCCCACTGGCCTTCGCTGCGGGCCTTGGCGGGATGTGGTGTGGTCATCGGCGGGATCTCCTTCGCGGAGGAGCCGGCTCGGACGCGCGAATCACCGGTGGCTGTCCCGGCGGCGCAGATCCAGCCAGCTGGAAGTTCAGGTGGGGCGGGTCTACGACATCAAGGCCAGACAGCGACAGCTGCAGACACGCTTGAGATCGACGTGCCGCCGCGTCACCAGAGCAATGCGGAACTGGCTGCTGTGGGCGACGGGCACCGGGCCATTGTGCCATAGATAGTGACGACCCACCAGGTCAAAATTTTTCTCACAATGAGCAAAACTACCGGGAATCCTTTAAGGGAAGGTAAACGTACCCCGGGAATCCCCTGAAGAATGGTGCCATGCCACCACAGCAGGCGCTGGTTAGCCTGCCTGAAGTGCAGCTGCGCCCGGGCGGGCCGTTCGGCGTGTACGTGCATGTGCCGTTCTGCACGACTCGCTGCGGGTACTGCGACTTCAACACCTACACCCCGGCCGAGCTTGGCGGTACTGACCCGGACGGCTGGCTGGCGGCGCTGCGCATGGAGCTCGAGCTGGCGGCCGCACGACTGGGCAGACAGGCCGTGGACACCGTGTTCGTCGGAGGTGGGACGCCGTCGCTGCTGGGCGGGGAGCGCTTGGGGGCGGTGCTCGACGCGGTGCGGCAACATTTTTCGCTCGCGCCGGACGCCGAGGTGACCACCGAAGCCAACCCCGAATCCACGTCGCCAGCGCTGTTCGCCGCGCTGCGTTCCGCCGGCTACACCCGGATCTCGCTGGGCATGCAGTCGGTGGCGCCGCGGGTGCTGGCCACCCTCGACCGGGTGCACTCACCGGGGCGGGCGTTGGCCGCGGCCAGAGAGGCGCTATCGGCGGGTTTCGAGCATGTCAACCTCGACCTGATCTACGGCACCCCTGGAGAGTCCGATGACGACCTGCTCCGCTCGGTGGACGCGGCGGTCGACGCCGGTGTCGATCACGTCTCGGCATACGCTTTGGTCGTCGAGGAAGGCACCGCATTAGCCCGGCGGGTACGGCGGGGCGAGCTAGCCGCTCCCGGCGACGACGTACTGGCGCATCGCTACGAGCTGGTCGAGGCTCGGCTGTCGGCGGCCGGCTTTCACTGGTACGAGGTGTCCAACTGGTGCCGTCCCGGCGGTGACTGCCGGCACAACCTCGGCTACTGGGATGGTGGCCAGTGGTGGGGGGCCGGACCAGGGGCGCACGGCTTCCTGGGCGCTACGCGTTGGTGGAATGTCAAGCACCCCAAAACGTATGCGCAGATGCTGGCCGGTGCGACGCTGCCGGTCGCCGGTTTCGAGCAACTTAGCGCCGACGATCTGAACACCGAGGAAGTTCTGCTCAGGATCCGGTTGCGCCGGGGGCTGCCCCTTAGTCGGTTGACCGAGTCGGAGCACGAGCGCGCCATGGTCGCGGTCACCGACGGTCTTGTGATATCCGACGGCGACCGACTGGTGCTCACCAACCGGGGGCGACTGCTGGCTGACGCGGTGGTGCGCACGCTGCTGGGATAGCAAAGGATTTCGAGCGTCAGGTGACCGGGAACCAGTGCCCGACGATGCGGGCGATCTCGATATAGAGCGGGATCCCGATCGTGACGTTGTACGAGAATGTCAAACCCAGTGATGCGGCGAGCGGCAGGGTGGGGCTGGCCTCGGGGATCGCCAGCCGCTGCACCGCCGGCACGGCGATGTAGGAGGCCGCGCCGCAGAGCACCGCGAACAGGATGTAGGTTCCCGGCTTGAAGTCGGTGTGGGTGAGGTAGGCGTAAGTGTGGGCAATGATGATGCCCAGCGGCGCGAAGAGGTTGGGCGCCAGCAGGCCAAAGAAGATGAAACCGCGGCCGGCGAACCTCAGGTCGCGCAGCTTGCGGGAGGCCGTCATGCCCATCTCGAGCAAGAACAGGCAAAGCGCGCCCTGGAAGGCCGTCACGAAGAGGGTGTCGTAGTCGTGAGTGACCTTGTGTCCCTGTAACCCGCTGATGAAGCCGATGAGGATGCCGCCGAAGAGCAGACACAGCCCCGGGTTGAGGAAGACTTCCCGCAGCAACTGGCGGGAGAACAGGGGCGGCTTCTTGCGAGTCGCAGTGACGGCGTCCCACTCGGGATGCTCGTGCTTTTCCATCGCGAGCTCTATCTCCTGCTCGATGCCCCGCTCGCGATCGGCCTCGAGTTGTCCGTGAGCTGGCTTGGCGGCCGCGCCGGGCCCGACCCTCGCCGGCGTCGGAGCCGTGTAGCCGGGCTCGCCCGGCATGTTGCCCTGCGCGTCCATCCCGCGGTGGCGCAGCCGCGCCACCAGGTATAGCGCCACCAGGCAGCCGGGGACCTCCATGACGGCCAGCATGACCGGCATGTAGGCGTTGAAGGCCAGCCCCACGCTGGTAAGGACGGCCACGCAGGTGGCAAACGTCCCTGCCGAGTCCGACCCGTAATACCCGGCGACCGTCGCCTTATCGACTTTTCGCATCGTCGTCAAGCGGCTCAACAGCAAATAGGCCAAGACACCGATCACGAAGTTCAAGACAAAGCCCGTGACCATGAACCCAGCGATGTGGCCGATGCTCGACGCCTTGATCTCGGCGAGCTCTTCGCCCCCGTGCCAGCCGATGGCCACCAGCAGGTACATCGTCAGGCCCTGATAGATCACATAGGGGAACTCAAAGTCCACCTTCAGGATCGGGATCAAAAACCCGAAGTAGAAGAACAGCAGCAGCGGCTTGAACAGGTTGTGTAGGAAGTTCTCCAAGAACTCATGGAGCATCGGTCTCTCCCTTGATCGACGCGGCGATTGGGGGAACGACGGCCGCTAGCATGCCAGCGCCGAACGTAGGCAGCTCAGCGGCTGGCGTGGGGATCATGCCGGATCCGGAACCGGTGCACCGGTTCTCCACACGCCGCGACCGCTTACCCAACCCGCCAGCCCTCTCCACGAAAACGCAAAACCGAGTGGAGATACTACGCACGACGGGGGGATTGTGCGGAGCCGGGATGACGCGCGTGCGTAAACATTTACAAAACCTTCATGCCCGAGCCTCAACACTGGGCTAATGCGACTTGGGGGTTGTAACGTTGGGGAACGTTCGACCAGCATGCCGCGACCGTCCCCAGGTGTACCCACATCACTTCGTCGTTGCCTTGCGTCAAAGCAGCGACGCCATCGCCTGGTCAAAAGGGAAGCCGCAGAGGGACGACCATGCCAACCACGGACACCAAATCGACCCTGGAAACTTGGCTCAGGCTCATGCCATAGGGCCGGCCGGATAGCGAGCCGCCGTGGCACCATCGCAGATAGCCGGACAGGACCGGGACGCCTCAATGGCCCGATATGGTCACCCGGCGCGGTGGTCTGGTTGCGGTGCCTTTGGTTGCGGTGCCTTCGAAACAAGTGAAGGCTTGAC
>DASPOT010000228.1:0-72942 GCA_035625875.1 Mycobacterium sp.
GCGCACTGGGCATGGCGCCATTTTGGCGCGCCATAAGCGCCAAAATGCAAGTGGATTCTATCCTCAATGGGCTGCAACACAACTCCCCGCGACGGTCAGGGTGCCACATTGGCGTTCATGCCACGGTCGCTGCTCTAAACGAATTCCTTGCGGGCGCAGTCGAATTGGCGCCAGCAATCGTTATGAGGACGTTCGCTACGGCTATGGGCTGCCAATCACACGAAAGCCGTTGTGGCGGCTAAATCGGCTCCAGCCCAGCCAGATAGCGGCGGGCCAGATCCTGATACGCCTGCGGGTTGACGTTGACCCAGGTCTCGGCGCTTGTTCCGGCGATCGGGCCCTTGACCACCGCCGGCGCCCCCGCCACCAGCACCTCGGCAGGAATCTGGGTGCCCGCTAACACCAGTGAATGGGCCGCGATCATGCTGTGCGCGCCGATCACCGCACCGTCGAGGACCGTGGCATGGTTGGCGATCAGCGCCTCAGCCCCGACATGTACCCCGTGGATGGTACACATATGCGCCACGGTCGCTCCCGGGCCGATGTCGACGGGGATGCCGGGCGGTGCGTGCAACACCGCCCCGTCCTGCACATTGGCGCCCTCACGCACGATGACGGGCGCGTAGTCGGCGCGCAGCACGGCGTTGAACCACACCGACGCCCCTGCTTCGACCGTGACTTCGCCGATTAGGGTCGCGGTCGGGGCCACAAACGCGGTGGGATCGACCTTCGGCGATCGGCCTTCGAAGGAATACAGCGGCATCGTTCAGATATACCGCAGACCGGGTATGCCGCCGCAACAGCGGCCGTCATTGCGCGATCCGGGAGAAAAACTGTAACGTGTTCTAGTTAGAGCTATTGAGTTGGAGGTGGCAGGTGAGTATCGAGAGTGTCGGTGTGCGCGAGATCGATGCCGGCACCCTACCGACGAGGTGCGCGCGGGGTTGGCACTGTCTGGGACCGGTCAAGGGGTTTTTGGACGGCGAACCGCACAAGGTCGAGGCGTTCGGCACCAAGCTGGTGGTATTCGCTGACTCGCACGGAGACCTGAAGGTGCTCGACGGATACTGCCGGCACATGGGTGGTGACCTGACTCAGGGCACCATCAAGGGCGATGAGATCGCCTGCCCATTCCACGACTGGCGGTGGGGCGGCGATGGCCGCTGCAAGTTGGTGCCCTACGCCAAACGCACGCCCCGGATGGCCCGGACCCGGTCCTGGTTGACCGATGTGCGCAGTGGCCTGCTGTTCATCTGGCACGACGTCGAGGGCAACCCGCCGGCACCGGAACTGCGGATCCCAGAGATCCCGGAATGGGCCAGTGACGAGTGGACCGATTGGCGCTGGAACAGGGAGCCGATCCCGTCAAACTGCCGCGACATCATCGACAACGTCGTCGACATGGCGCATTTCTTCTACATCCACTTCGGTTTCCCGACGTACTTCAAGAACGTCTTCGAAGGTCACATCGCCTCGCAGTATCTGCGCACCGTGGGCCGCCCCGATGCCGACCTCGGCGGGTCTGCCTACACCGGTGAGCAGATCCTGGATTCGGAGGCCAGCTATTTCGGGCCGTCGTTCATGATCAACTGGCTGCACAACAACTACGGCGGGTACAAGGCGGAGTCGATCCTGATCAACTGCCACTACCCAGTGACGCAGAACTCGTTCATGCTGCAGTGGGGCGTGATCGTCCAGAAACCCAAGGGCATGGACGAAGAGATGACCAACAAGCTCGCCGACGCTTTCACGGCGGGCGTCAGCAAGGGGTTTCTGCAGGACGTCGAGATTTGGCGAAGCAAGACGCGTATCGACAATCCGTTGCTGGTCGAGGAGGACGGCGCGGTCTATCAGCTGCGTCGCTGGTATGAGCAGTTCTATGTCGACGCCGCCGACGTCACGCCGGAGATGACGGAACGCTTCGAGATCGAGGTGGACACCACGCGCGCCAACGAGTTCTGGCATGCCGAGGTCGAGGAGAACCTGCGGCGCCAAGCCGAGGCCGGGTCAGCCGACGACGTCTGTGAAGAGCAGCACCACCAGGCATGATCCCGCCCGACGACCAGACGGCAGTTCCCGACGTCGATCGGCTGGCCCGATCAATGCTTCTGCTGCATGGCGGTCACGACGACGAACCGCCCACTCGGCGTGGCGCGTCCGGCGGATTCGGTTCTAAGGCACCGGATTTCGCCGATGACCCGCAACGTGCCGCAGCGATCCGTGAAGCCACCAGAGTTGACCGGGAGCGCTACCTGACGTCGGGCCTGCAGCCGGTGGACTGCCGGTTTTGCCATGTCACCGTGTCCGTCAAGAAGCAGGGGCCCGGTTACACCGCGGTGCAGTGGAACACCGAAGCGTTGCAGCGCTGCGCTTACTTCGCCGAGGTGCGTGCGTCCGGCGGAGATAGCGCGCGCACCAAGTCTTGCCCGAAACTGACCGATAGCATCGAGCATGCAGTGGCAGAGGGCTATCTGAAGCCGGTGAGCGACGAGTAGCCTGCCGACAATGCGGGCCGTGCAGCGGCGGGCTGAGGAGCCGGGCTGGACTTAGTCCAGGCCGGCGAAGCGCGCCTTGACCGACTCGGCCGTAAGCCCGTAGTCGGCCAGCGAATACGTGTGCTTCGGGGCCCGCGCACCGGTCTGGCTTTCGGCGTGGCTCTTCTGCATGGCAACGCGGGCCTCATCGGTTAACGTCAGGCCGAAGTGCCGGTAGATAGCTTCCACCGTGCCGATCGGATCGGCGACGAAATCGACGTAGTCGACGTCGTAGAACTGGGCCGGATCATATTTGGCGCGTGCGGTTTTGAACCGCTCCAGCCCACGCGACCAGGTCTCCATGGAGTCGTAGCCGATCTGCGCGCCCACGAAGGTGTTCGACCAGCCTTCGGTGGTGTGCTGGGCCAATGAGCACATCGAGGCCATGATGGTCTCGACCGGCCGATGGGTCTGCACCACAAGCGCGTCGGGGTAGGCCGACATCAGCGCGTCCAGCGCGAAAAGATGGCTGGGATTCTTCAGCACCCATCGCTTCTCGGCGTCGTTGAGGCCGATCAGCTGAAGGTTCTTGCGGTGCCGCCGGTATGCCGGCGTCCAGTCCTGATGGGACAGCCACTGGGCATAGGAGGGTATGTGCGCCAGGGTTTCGTAGGACACCGAGTGGAACGACTGCCTCAACAGCTGCCAGCATTCCTCGAGTTCGTCGGCGGCCATGTAGTGCAGCCCGGTGTATCCGGGGTTCTCGTTGTGGTGCCGGGTGAATTGCTCTTGTAGCTGGCGATACACCGGGTTGGATTCCCAGGTCTCGCGCGGCGGGCGCGGCTGCGGGTACTCGGCCAACCACATGTGCAGGCCTTGATGCGCCGGGTCGGCACCGAGCAACCGGTGCAGGGCGGTCGTGCCGGTGCGCACCGGCCCGGTGACGAAGATCGGGCGTTCGATGACGACATGGGCGTGCTCGGGGTACTGGTTCCGGGCGGCCTCGGACAGCAGCCTGGCAACCAGCGCGCCGCGCAGAAAGAACCGGTTCATCTTGCTGCCCAACGGCGTAAGGTCCGCTTCGCCTCGGTAGGACGCGAGCAGCACCTCCAACGCTTCGCGGTGGTTGTCGTCGTCGGTGCCGAAATCGTCGAGCCCGACCAACTTGCTGGCAGAGGCGTGCAATTCGTCGACGGTGCCGACATCGGTGCGCTCGGCCATCAGGTGTGGTACTCCCCGCAGTTCACGTCGAGGGTCTGACCGGTGATGCCACTGGACAGATCACTCGCCAGGAAAACGATCGCCGAGGCCACCTCGTCCTCGGTGGGCAGCCGCTTGAGGTCGGCGTTTGCGGCGGTGGCGGTGTAGATCGCCTCCACCGTAGTCCCGTACTTGCCGGCCTGATGCTCGAAGTAGCCTTTCAAGGTGTCACCCCAGATGTAGCCGGGAGCAACGGAATTGACGCGGATACCTTGATGACCGAGTTCGGTGGCCAGTGACTGCGACATCGCCAGCAGCGCGGACTTGGCCACCTTGTAGGCGCCGTATTTCGGCTGCGAGTGACGGATCACCATGGAGTTGACGTTGACGATGCTGCCGTGGGATTCGGCGAGCGCGGGTGTGAAGCCCTGGATGAGCCGGAGCGTCCCCAGCACGGTGAGCTCGATGGCGTCGCGGATGTGTTGGAATGTGGTTCCGGCCAACGGTTTCATCGACGGCACCCGAAACGCGTTGTTGATCAGCACGTCGGCCTTGCCGTAGGCGGCCAGCGTGGACTCGATGAGGTTGGCGACCTGATCGTCGTCGGTGATGTCGGTCGCGACCGCCACCGCGCGCCGCCCGGTGTCGGTGATCTGCTTGGCGACGTCGTCGAGGCGTTCGGCGGTGCGGGCCGCCAGCACCAGGTCGGCACCGTCTTGCGCGCATCGGCGTGCCAGCGTGGTACCCAGCGCGAGGCCAACACCGCTGATCACCACTACCTTGCCCTCGAGCATCCCGGTCACCGCTACCCCAGCATTCTGTTGGCGATTTGGTTCTGGCGCTGTGCGATTCGCGCACGCCAGTCGTCATCGGAAATCTTGTTGTGCTCGTAATACGGCAGCGCGTCCGGGACGGCGTCGCAGTCGACGAGTTCGACGGCGGGTCCGTCGGCCTCGGTGAGGTGACGGGATACCCGTTGCCAACGGAACTGCAGGAAGCCACGTCGATGGCCGAGAGTTTCCACCCAGTTGCTCACTCCCGGGTTCTGGTCGGCGACGACGATGCGGATCTTGCCGTCCGGGTCCGCTCGGGCTTGGCTGGCGTTCAGCGAGGTTTGGTGGTTGATGTAGTCCAACGAGATGTACCACATGCTGCCCAGTTGGAAGCCCAGGTACGGGGCCTCGGTCACCGGCAACGTGATCACCAGCGCCTGATCGGGGCCCAGCTCGAAATGCCCGGCTGACGAGTACTGGGTTGCCAGGCCGCCGGGAGTCAGCCGGGGAGGGACCATGGTGTTCACCGGAATGTTGAGATAGAACCACCGCGGAAATTGCAGCCACGTCTTCACCCGGTTGACAAGTTGCTTTCCCGCAGTAGCATAACGCTTTTCGATAGTTTCGCGGGTCAGCGGCGGCGGCGCGCTGCCCGCGGTGTCCAGCCGTGAGATGGCCACTGTGCCGCGCTGCTGTGACCAATCGCCGTAAACCTCGCGGATCACCAATTGCCCCGCACTAGTCGGGTGCAGCCGCCACTCGAAGCTCCCGTCGTCGGCGATGTCGAGTTCGCGGTCGTCGAACGCGACCTGGCTGGCCGGCACATTGTCGTCGGTGTATTCACCGCCGAGCAATTGGAAACTAAGGTCGGTGGTGGTGCCGCGCGTGCCGGTGACGACGTAGTCATGGCCGGCGTGAACCCGGCAGCCAAAGTAGAGGGTGTCGGGGTTGTCCAGGCCCATCTTGGTGAACGGCCCGGTACCGGACAGCAGGTAAGGGTGGTCACGTTCGTAGTCGAACGCCAGATGCGTGCATGCCGCAATGCAGCCGGCCAGGTACTGCAGTCCCTCGAGCAGGTCGGCTTCGGTCTCGATGTGAGGTGCGGCGGCCACCAGTTCCTCGGCCTCGGCGATCGCGTCGATGAGCGGGTGTGAGAACACGCCTAGACGCTAGAACGTGTTCCTATTTTCCGTCAATGGCTAACATTCCTGCGTGTCGTCCCCGGCGATCAAAGACGAGGCCCGCTCACTGGCGCGCATCTGTTGGCGGGCCAACACGACCGATATCTAGGACGTGCACTGATTGGCCAGTGTGATCAGTGCCTGCCGCACATCAGGATGCCGGGTGAGATAGTCGAGCAGCGGGTTGCTGGATCCTGGCGACTCCGCCTGGGCCTTGGCCGTCAGCTCCTGCTTAACGTCGGAATGCCGGTCGAGGTAGACCTGGACGGTCTGGGACGCCGATTGGCCTACGGTGGTATTGCACTGCTGAGGTTGCGCGTTCGCCACCGGCAACGCGATCACCACCGAGGCGGTGGCGCCCAGCAGACCACCGGCAAGCACGTCGTAGAGTCCGCGGCGAAGACGGCTGGCATTCCTGGAAGTCACCGTCATAGTTATCGAGGTTACTCGGGAGCCGAACACCCGATGATCCACGTTTAGTGGGTGACCACCTGGCCGCGATCTTGTTCACGCTTGATTTCCAGCGCGATGTCGATGAGTTGGTCCTCTTGGCCGCCGATCAGTTTGCGCTGGCCCGCCCGGTACAGCAATGCGGAGGCGGGCACGCCGTAGCGTTCGGCTTGGCGGACAGCGTGTTTGAGGAAGCTGGAATAGACCCCGGCGTATCCCATGATGAGCGCGTTGCGGTCCAGCAGGCATTCAGCGGGCATGGCCGGGCGCACGACGTCCTCAGCGGCATCGGCGATGTCGAAGAAGTCAATGCCGGTTTTGACGCCGATCTTGTCGAACACCCCGATGAGAGCCTCGACGGGGGCGTTGCCCGCCCCGGCCCCGAACCGACGGCAGGACCCGTCGATCTGTTTGGCGCCGGCCCGCACCGCTTGCATGGAGTTGGCCACCCCCAGCCCGAGGTTTTCATGCCCGTGGAACCCGACTTGCGCGTCGTCGCCGAGTTCGGCAACCAAGGCCGATACCCGATCGGCCACACCTTCGAGGACCAACGCTCCAGCGGAGTCGACGACGTACACGCACTGGCAGCCGGCATCCGCCATGATGCGGGCCTGAGCGGCGAGTTTCTCCGGCGAAATGGTGTGGGACATCATCAAAAACCCGACGGTCTCCAGCCCCAGGTCGCGGGCCAGCCCGAAATGCTGGATCGATACGTCCGCCTCGGTGCAATGGGTAGCGATCCGACAGATCGACCCGCCATTGTCCTGCGCTTGTTTGATGTCGTCTTTGGTGCCCACCCCGGGCAGCATCAAAAACGCGATACTGGCCTCTTTTGCGGTCTCGGCAGCCAGCTTGATCAATTCCTGCTCGGGCGTCTTGGAAAAGCCGTAGTTAAACGACGACCCACCCAAACCGTCGCCGTGGGTCACCTCGATCACCGGCACCCCTGCAGCATCCAGCGCCGCCACAATGGCTCGGACCTCGTCCTTGGTGAATTGATGACGTTTGTGGTGTGACCCGTCGCGCAGCGACGTATCCGTGATCCGGACGTCCCAGATGCCTTCCCAGATAGCGGCAGTCATCGCGCGCCTCCCGCAACGAACAGGGTTTCCTTGGCGATCTCCTCGCCCACCTTGGTGGCCGCCGCCGTCATGATGTCCAGGTTGCCCGCATACGGCGGCAGGTAATCTCCGGCGCCCTCGACTTCGATAAAGGTAGTGACCAGAGCCTGGCCGCCGGAGTTGATCGACGGCTCGTCGAACTGCGGCTCGTTGAGCAACCGGTATCCCGGCACATAGGTCTGCACCTCGGCCACCACGTCGTGAATGGATGCGGCGATCACGTCGCGGTCGGCGTCTTCGGGGATAGCGCAGAAGATGGTGTCGCGCATGATCAATGGCGGCTCAGCCGGATTCAAAATGATGATCGCCTTGCCGCGGGTAGCCCCGCCGACGGTCTCCACTCCCCGCGCGGTGGTCTTGGTGAACTCGTCGATGTTGGCCCGGGTGCCGGGGCCCGCCGACACCGACGCCACCGACGCCACAATCTCGGCGTACGGCACCTGAACGACCCGTGACACGGCGTGAACGATCGGGATCGTCGCCTGCCCGCCGCAGGTGATCATGTTCACGTTCGGCGCATCGAGGTGCTCGCGCAGGTTCGCCGACGGGATCACCGCTGGACCGATTGCGGCTGGTGTCAGGTCGATAGCCCGGATCCCGGCTTCGGCGTACTTCGGTGCTCCTTCCTCGTGTACGTAGGCGCTGGTTGCCTCGAACAGCAAGTCGGGTTTTTCGGGCTGGGCCAGCAGCCAGTCGACTCCCTCGTGGGTGGTCTCCAGACCCAACTTGCGGGCCCGCTTGAGACCTTCGCTATCGGGGTCGATCCCCACCATCCAGCGCGGTTCCAGCCACTCGGATCGCAGCAGTTTGTACAACAGGTCGGTGCTGATGTTGCCTGACCCGACAATGGCCACACTCGCCTTCGACGCCATGTTCGCTCCTTTTATTCAAAAGTCAACCGCACGGACCCCAGGCGAGCGAATTCTGCGACGAAGGTGTCGCCGGGCCGAGCGTCGATGGCTCGGGTGCACGAGCCCGGTAACACAATGTCACCAGCCTTGAGCCGCACACCGAAACTTTCCACCTTGCGGGCCAGCCACGCCACCGCGGTGACAGGATTGCCCAGCACCGCGTCGCTGCGGCCCTTGGCCACCACCTCGCCGTTGCGGGTCAACACCACGTCGATCCCGGTGATGTCGATGTCGCTCGGAGCTACTCGCGCCTCGCTGAGCACGAAGCCCGCCGAGGAGGCGTTGTCGGCGATGGTGTCGCACAACGCGATCTTCCAGTCGGTGATGCGGGTATCGATCAACTCGATAGCCGGGACGAACGCGTCAGTAGCGTTGAGCACATCGTCTTCAGTGCAACCGGCGCCCGGCAGGTCTGCGGCCAAGATGAAACCGACCTCGACCTCCACCCGCGGATACAGGTAGTTCGCCGCTTTGACCGGGGTGTCCTCGAATACCTGCATCTCGTCGAGCAGATGTCCGTAATCCGGCTCGTCGACCCCCATCATCTGCTGCATCTCCGACGATGACAGCCCCACCTTGTGGCCTACCACCCGGGCGCCCTCGGCCACCCGCTGGCGAATATTGATCAACTGGATCTCATAGGCGTCGACGACGTCGATACCCGGGTAGGCAGCGGTCAGGGGACTGATCGGTTCACGGCTGCGCTCGGCTTGCGCCAAGTCGGCGGCCAGCTCCTGACGGGTGGCAACACGCAGCATTGGCCGAAGTCCCTTCGTCGGTGTGACCGGTGCGGTAGCGCCCGGCCCGGGCAATTCTATAACGTGTTCTACATGACAGCTCAGGAGTTCGACGTCGTCGTGGTCGGGAGCGGCGGCGCCGGCATGGTCGCTGCCCTCGCCGCCGCCCACCGGGGCCTCTCGACAATAGTCATCGAGAAGGCTCCGCACTACGGCGGCTCGACCGCGCGCTCCGGTGGCGGCGTCTGGATTCCCAACAACGAGGTCCTCAAGCGGGACGGTGTCCGGGACACGCTCGAAGCGGCCCGTAGGTACCTGCACGGGATCATCGGCGACGTCATCGAACCCGAGCGCATCGACACCTACCTGCAGCGAGCGCCCGAGATGCTGTCTTTCGTGCTGAAGCACACACCATTGAAGATGTGCTGGGTGCCAGGCTATTCCGACTATTATCCCGAGGCTGACGGCGGCCGACCCGGCGGCCGTTCGATCGAGCCGAAGCCGTTCAATGCCAAAAAGCTTGGTCCCGACTTGCCCGGGCTGGAGCCGCCCTATAGCAAGGTGCCACTCAATGTCGTTGTGATGCAGCAGGATTACGTCCGGCTGAACCTCCTCAAGCGTCACCCCAAGGGGCTGCTGCGGACCATGCGGGTGGGCGCCAGGACGTTCTGGGGCAAGGCGACGGGTAAGAACCTGGTAGGCATGGGCCGTGCACTCATCGCGCCGCTTCGGATGGGCTTGCGGCAGGTTGGTGTCCCGGTTCTGCTCAACACCGTGTTGACTGACCTCTATGTCGAGGACAGTGCGGTGCGCGGCGTGTATGTCCGCGAGGGCGCCTCGGCGGAGACGACGGAGCCGAAGTTGATCAAGGCGCGCCGCGGCGTCATCCTGGCGTGCGGTGGCTTTGAGCGCAATGAGCAGATGCGGGTCAAGTACCAGCGTGCGCCGATTACCGCGGACTGGACGGTGGGTGCTGTCGCCAATACCGGGGACGGCATTGTGGCCGCCGAAAAGCTCGGCGCTGCTTTGGATCTGATGGAAGATGCCTGGTGGGGTCCGACGATCCCGCTGCCCAACGGCCCGTGGTTCGCGTTGTCGGAGCGCAATGCGCCCGGCTCCATCGTCGTCAATGCCGCTGGCCAACGGTTTATGAATGAAGCGCTGCCATACGTCGAGGCCACACACCGGATGTACGGCGGCAAGTGGGGCCAGGGTCCTGGCCCCGGAGAGAACCTGCCGGCATGGATGATCCTCGACCAGCAATGCCGCGAACGGTACCTGTTTGCGGGACTGCAAGGGGGGCAACGGTTCCCACGCAAGTGGCTGGAGTCCGGCGCCGTCGTGATGGCCGAGACCATCGCAGAATTGGCCACGACAATCGGAGTGGACGTAGACGGGCTGGTGCGCACCGTCGAGCGGTTCAACGGGTTCGCGCGCAGCGGTATCGACGAGGATTTTCACCGCGGGGAAAGCGCCTACGACAAGTACTACAGCGATCCCACCAACAAGCCCAACCCGAGCCTGGGGGAACTCACTCATCCGCCGTACTACGCCGTCAAGATGGTGCCCGGGGATCTGGGCACCAAGGGCGGCATCCGCACCGACGTGCACGGACGTGCACTACGCGATGACGGCAGCGTTATCGAAGGTCTTTACGCCGCAGGCAATGTCAGCGCCCCGGTGATGGGACACACCTATCCCGGCCCGGGCGGCACGATCGGGCCGGCGATGACATTCGGCTACCTGGCCGCACTGCACATCGCGGGAGAGGGCTGACATGCCGATCGATCCGGAGGTGGCGCTGGGCGCCGAATTCGGGGCCCTCGAATTTTCTTGGACGGCCACCGACGTGCAGCTGTACAACCTCGCGCTCGGAGCCGGCGCCGACCCGGTTAGCGCGCGTGAGCTGAGCTACGTGATCGACCACAACCCACAGGTGCTGCCGACATTCGGCTGTGTCGCGGCGTCGTTTCATGAGATCGAACCGCCGAAGGTCAGCTGGCCAGGCGTAGAGGTCGACCTGGCCAAGGTGCTGCACGCTTCCGAGCAGGTGACCGTGCCCGCGCCGCTGCCGCCGTCCGGCAGTGCCCGCGCCATCAGCCGGATCGTCGAGATCTGGGACAAGGGCAAGGCCGCGGTGGTTGTGCTCGAGACTTCGGTGACCGGCACCGACGGCACCCCGCTGTGGACGCAGCGTCGTTCGATTTTCACCCGGGGCGAAGGCGGATTCGGCGGCGAGCGCGGGCCGTCGACGTCGGATCCGGCGTTGGACCGGGCGCCGGATCTGGAGGTCGCGATACCGGTACTGCCGCAGCAGGCGCTGCTGTACCGGCTCTGCGGCGATCGCAATCCGCTGCACTCGGATCCCGAATTCGCTGTCGCCGCAGGCTTTCCCCGGCCTATCCTGCATGGTCTGTGCACGTATGGCATGACGTGCAAGGCCATCGTCGATGCGATGCTCGACGCCGACGTCGCCGCCGTCGCCTCCTACGGTGCGCGCTTTGCCGGTGTGGCGTTCCCTGGCGAGACACTGAAGGCCAACCTCTGGAAGCACGACGGCCGGTTGCTGGCCAGCGTCGTTGCGCCTGGGCGTGACAATGCGCCGGTGCTCAGCGCCGTGGAGCTGGTCCCGGCGTAACTGCGGCTGAGTTTTTCGCCAGCGTCACGCTAGCGTGGCGCTGGCCTGCGAGCGTCGCGCTAGCGTTACGCTCGGCGGGCCAGTGCGGCTCGAACGCGGCGGACGATGTCAGCCGGCCGATCCTCGGCGACCACTCGCACGACGATCCATCCAAGACTCTCAAGCGTCTCCAATCGCCGGATATCCCATGTGTATTGCCGTCGATCGCTCCGGTGCTGGTCGCCGTCGTACTCGACTGCGACTTTGACGTCTTCCCACCCCATGTCCAGATAGGCGATTGCCTCACCAAACTTGTCGCGGACCGGAATCTGCGTCTGCGGTCTGGGTAGCCCGGCATCGATGAGCAGCAGTCGAAGCCACGTCTCCTTGGGCGACTGCGCTCCGGCGTCCACTAGGTCGAGTGCGGTCCGAGCCTGGCGGATGCTGCGCCGACCGGCATACCGCCAAGCTAGCATCTGTACGTCAGCCACCTTAAGGTCAGTGGCCCGGGCAAGCGCATCAATCGCTGCCACCGCTTCGCCGGTTGGATACCAGCATCCCAAGTCGAGCGCCGTCCGGGCTGGGGTTGTCACCAGGAGGCCGTCAACCACTCCGACCTCGTCTTCCTCGATACGGTCACCACGAACCCGTAGTCCGGGCAGCGGGTTTCTGTTCGCGTGGATGATTTCGAGCGGCGCGGCGACGTCGACCCACTTTGCGCCGTGAAGTGCGGAAGCCGATAAGCCCGCGATGATGCCCCGGCGTCGTGACCACAGCCACGCCGCCTGTGCGCGAAGCTGTGGTGTCAGCTCGGTGCCCGGGCTGACATAAACGTCACGAAACAACTTGATGTACTGGGTCCGCAGGGCGCTCTTGACCAGGACACCGGTTGCGACAGCCTCGCTTCCGATAAATGGCTCCCCCATGACCGCAGCGTTGCACCTGGCACGACCAGCGTCACTTCACGGGAGGCTCGGCATCCACAGCGTCACTCCAACGTGACGCTCGGCATCCACAGCCACGCTGGCGTGACGCTCGACGGTGCGCTGGGCGCAGGCTAGCTAACTAGCCCAGGATCAGTCCGGAGGTGGGCACACCGGTACCGGCGGTGACGAGAACATGCTCGACGTCGAGCACCTGGTTCACCGAGGTACCGCGTAATTGCCGCACACCTTCCGCGATGCCGTTCATGCCGTGGATGTAAGCCTCACCGAGCTGACCGCCATGCGTGTTGATGGGCAGCCGCCCGCCAAGCTCGATCGCGCCATGGGCGATGAAATCCTTGGCTTCGCCCCAGCCGCAGAATCCCAGCTCCTCCAGCTGAATCAGGGTGAACGGGGTGAAATGGTCGTAGAGAACTGCAGTCTGAATATCGGTCGGCCGCAGGCCCGACTGCTGCCACAGCTGCCGGCCGACCAGACCCATCTCGGGCAGGCCGTCCAGTTCCGGGCGGTAGTAGCTGACCATGGTGTACTGGTCGGGGCTGGAACCCTGCGCCGCGGCCTCGATGACTGCTGGCCGGTGCTTGAGGTCCTTGGCGCGCTCGCCTGAGGTCACCACGATCGCCACCGCGCCGTCGGTCTCTTGGCAGCAGTCCAGCAGCCGCAGCGGCTCGGCGATCCAGCGCGAATTCTGATGGTCCTCAATGGTTATCGGCTTGCCGTAGAAGTACGCCTTCGGGTTGTTGGCGGCGTGTTTGCGGTCGGCCACCGAGATGGCGCCGAAGTCCCGGCTGGTCGCGCCGCACAGGTGCATGTAGCGCTTGGCGATCATCGCCACCTGCGCCGCCGGCGTCGAAAGGCCATGCGGATACGAGAATGAATTGTCCACGCCGGTGGAGTCCGCGTTCTCCATCAGCCGGGTTTGCACCTGACCGAATCGCATGCCGGAGCGTTCGTTGAATGCCCGGTAGGCCACCACGACATCGGCGATTCCGGTGGCGACGGCCATCGCGGCCTGCTGGATGATCGCGCACGCGGCGCCGCCACCATAGTGGACCTTGGAGAAGAACGTCAGCTCGCCGATACCGGCCGCACGGCCAACGGCGACCTCGGTGTTCGTGTCCATCGTGAAGGTGGTCAGCCCGTCGACGTCGGTCGGAGTCAGCCCGGCATCGTCGAGGGCGTCGCGCACCGCCTCGGCCGCCAGCCGCAGCTCGCTGCGGCCGGAGTTCTTCGAGAAGTCGGTTGCGCCGATACCGACGATAGCTGCGTTACCCGACAGCATCAGGCGCCCCCATCGTCAGCGCGGCCGTCGCGATGACGTGATCGCCAAGGCTGTTGCGGCCCAGTACCTTTACGGTGATCAAACCGTCATCGATCGCGGTCACCTCACCGGAAAACGTCACCGTGTCGTAGGCGTACCACGGTACGCCCAGCCGCAACCCGATCGACTTGATCAACGCCGACGGACCGGCCCAATCGGTGATGTACCGCTGCACCAGTCCGGTGTCGGTGAGGATGTTGACAAAGATGTCCTTCGACCCCTTGGCCTGAGCCTTGTCCCGGTCGTGGTGGACGTCCTGAAAATCGCGGGTGGCTAACGCCGTTGAGATGATGAATGTGGGATCACCAAACAGCGACAGCCTCGGCAGCGTGGTACCAACCTCGATAGCCGGCGCGCTCATGCGTCCGGCTCCCAGGCGTAGAGGGTGCACGCCGGACCGACGTCATTGCCCGGAAAGTCGATGTAGATCGCGCGAACCAGCATTCCGATCTCCACCCTTGCGGGGTCGATATTGCGCAGTTCGCCCAGCATGCGTACACCTTCCTCAAGCTCGACCAGCGCGATAACGAACGGCAGTGCGCGGCCGGGGACCTTCGGCGCGTGGTGCACCACGAAGCTGAACACCGTACCCTTGCCGCTGGCCACCACGTAATCGATTGGGGCTTCTTTGTCCTGCCACAGCGCTGGCACCGGCGGGTGCTGCAGGCTGCCGTCTGGTCGGCGCTGAATCCGCAACTCGTGGGCGTTGACCCCCTCCCAGAAGAACTTAGTGTCGCGCGACGCCGCGGGCCGCATCATCGCGTCGGCGTCTAGGTCGTCTGGCACTTCGCTTTTCGCTTCGGATTCCTCACGCGGCCTGAATTTCAGGATGCGCCAATTCATCTCGGCCACATCCTCGTCGCCGACCTGCCAGACGATGTGCTGGTTGATAAACCAGCCCTCGCCAAGGGCAGTCTGTTTGGGTCCGATCACGTCACCGAGTTCGGCGCTGACGCTGACCTCCTCGCCCGGCCGCAGATAGCGGTGATAAGCCTGCTCGCAGTTGGTGGCCACCACGCCGACGTAACCGGCGTCATCGAACAGCTGAATGATCCGGCCTAGCGGATCATCGTCAGGCCGGGATCTGCCCAGACCCATCATCGTCCAGACCTGGATCATCGCCGGTGGAGCGACAATTCCGGGGTGACCGGCGGCGCGGGCCGCCGCCTCGTCGACGTAGATGGGATTGCGGTCGCCGATGGCCTCCACCCAGTTGTTGATCATCGGCTGGTTCACCGGATCCCGACCTGCACGTGGCTTACTGCGTCCGGCCGCCTTGACCTGCGCGACCGCTTCGTGAATGTCGTTAGTCACCTAGGCACCCTCGGAACCTTGAGACCGGCGGCGGCAATCATCTCGCGCATCACCTCGTTGACACCGCCGCCGAAGGTGATGACCAGGTTGCGTTTGGTCTGCACGTCCAGCCATTCCAACAGTTCGGCGGTATCGGGCTCGGCGGGGTTGCCGTACCTGCCGATAATCTCCTCGGCCAGCCGGCCAACCGATTGGGCGCGTTCGGTGGAAAACACTTTCGTCGCCGCCGCGTCGGCGACGTCGATGGTCTCCCCGGCGGCGGCCACCTGCCAGTTCAGCAGCTCGTTGATCCGCCAGATCGCGTGCATCTCGCTCAGCGCTCGCCGCACATCGGCATGGTCGATCGGCGTGACACCGTCACCCCGCGGCTTGGATGCCCAGGCGTGCACCCGGTCGTAAATGCCGGCGACCCGGCCGGCGGGGCCGAGCATTACTCGCTCGTGGTTGAGCTGCGTGGTGATCAATCGCCACCCGTCGTTCTCCCGGCCGACCAGCATGTCGACCGGCACCCGCACGTCGCTGTAATAGCTGGCGTTGGTGTGATGTGCACCGTCGTTGGTGATGATCGGTGTCCACGAATAACCGGGATCCTTGGTATCCACGATCAGGATCGAAATGCCTTTGTGCTTGGGCGCGTTCGGATCGGTGCGGCACGCCAGCCAGATGTAGTCGGCTTCATGCGCGCCGGTGGTGAAGATCTTCTGGCCGTTGACGATGTAATGGTCGCCGTCGCGGACCGCAGTGGTGCGCAACGACGCCAGGTCGGTGCCGGCCTCCGGCTCGCTGTAGCCGATCGCGAAGTGGACCTCCCCCGCCAGGATCGCCGGCAGGAACTTCTTCTTCTGGGCTTCGCTGCCGTACACCTGCAGGGTCGGGCCGACAGTCTGCAGCGTCACATACGGCAGCTGCACGTCGGCACGCGACGCCTCGTTGACGAAGATCTGCTGCTCCAGCGGCCCGAAACCGCGTCCGCCGTACTCTTTCGGCCAACCCACGCCCAGCCAGCCGTCGCGGCCCATCCGTCGGACCACCTCCTGGTAGGCCTTGCCGTGCCGGTCGGTCTTCATCTCCTGCGCCTCTTCAGGCGTGAGCAGGCTCGAGAAGTATTGCCGCAGTTCGGCTTGCAGCTCGCGCTGCTCGGGTGTCAGATCGATGAACATTGCGCTCCCACCAGATCAAGACGATGCGACGGCCCGCCCAGCAACCGGGTCAGGTCTTTGATCGTGGAGTAGTACCGGGTCATGGGGTAGGTGATGTCGACGCCGATGCCACCGTGCAGATGGTGGCAGATCTGCATCACTGGCGGCGCCTGTGAGGTCACCCAGTACCCGAGCACGTCCAGGTCGTCGTCGGCGTCACGGCCGTCGGCCAGTCGCCAGACCACCGACTTCGCCGCCAGATCGATGGTGCGCGAGGCGATGTAGACCTCGGCGAGCTGCGCGGCGACGGTTTGGAAGGTCGACAGCGGTTTGCCGAACTGGTGGCGGTTGGCCACATAGTCGGCGGTCAAACGCAACGCCCCGGCCACCAACCCGTCGGCATAGGCGCCGATCATGGCCAGCGCCAACTGGTTCACCCGATGGGCTTCGGCGCCGATCAGCACGTCGCCCTCTGGAACCATCACGTCGGCGAACGTGACGGCATACTCGTCACTCCCGGTGGATGTCGGCGTGCGCACCAGCTGCACATCCTCGGCCTTCGGTGACACCACGACGACAGCACTGTCGGTGGTCACCAGCATCCAATCCGCTTGTTGCGCATACCCAACTCCGACTTTGGTGCCCGACAACCGACGATGGACGAACGTCGTCGCCGGGCGGTCGGGCAACGCATCACCCGGCTCGTTGAGTGCCGCGGTCAGCAGCCCGCCCTTGGCCACCCCGGCCAGATAACGGTCCTGCTGCTCGTCAGAGGCCAGGTCCAGCAGTGGCACGACGCCAAGGCCCAGGGTGGCCAGTGCCGGACTGATCAGACCGCGGCGACCAATCTCGGTTAGCGCCGTCGCGACCTCGGCCAGACCCACGCCGTCGCCGCCGAGACGTTCCGGCACCGGCAGGGCTGTCATACCCCCTGCGACCAACGCCTTCCAGGCCGGATCCCAATCGCCCACCTCCTCCTGAGGCCGCTCCACGGTCCGCATCGTCGCCGGGCTGAAATCCTGGTCCAGCACCGACGTGACCACGTCGGCGACAGCCTGCTGCGACGGGTCCGGAGCGAAATCCACCCGAATCCTCCCTGACTCGATTGCCGTGGTTCCTGCGGCCTAATGGGCCACCGGGCACTTGCCGGTGTAGTCCACCTGCCAGTGCTTGATGCCGTTGAGCCACCCCGACCGTAGCCGCTCGGGTTTCGAGATCGGCGTCAGGTCGGGCATGTGATCGGCAACCGCGTTGAAGATCAGGTTGATCGTCATCCTGGCCAGGTTGGCGCCGATGCAGTAATGCGCGCCGGTGCCGCCGAACCCAACGTGCGGGTTGGGGCCACGCAGAATGTTGAAGGTGTACGGATCTTCGAAAACGTCCTCGTCGAAATTGGCCGAGCGGTAGAACATCACCACCCGCTGACCCTTCTTGATCTGCACCCCGGACAATTCGTAGTCCTGTAGCGCGGTGCGCTGGAAACAGGTCACCGGGGTGGCCCAGCGGACGATCTCGTCGGCGGCGGTCTCCGGACGCTCCCGCTTGAACAGCTCCCACTGGTCGGGGTAGTCGGCGAAGGCCATCATGCCCTGAGTAATCGAGTTGCGGGTGGTCTCGTTGCCGGCCACCGCGAGCATCACCACGAAAAAGCCGAACTCGTCGTCGGAGAGCTTCTCGCCCTCGATATCGGCCTCGATCAGCTGGGTGACGATGTCGTCGCCCGGGTTCTTCGCCCTCTCCTCGGCCATCTTCATCGCATAGGCGATCAACTCCGCCGAGGACATCTTCGGGTCGATGTCGGCGTACTCCGGGTCCTCGTTGCCGGTCATCTCGTTGGACCACCGGAACAGCTTGTTGCGGTCGTTCTGCGGCACCCCGAGCAGACCGGCGATCGCCTGCAGCGGCAGCTCGCACGACACCTGTTCGACGAAGTCACCGGAACCCTCGGCCGCGGCCGCCTTGGCGATGTTCTGCGCCCGCTCGTTGAGTTCGTCCTGGAGCCGCCCGATGGCGCGCGGGGTGAAGCCGCGAGAGATGATCTTGCGCAGCCGGGTGTGGTGCGGCGCGTCCATGTTGAGCATGACGAACCGCTGAACTTCGATGTCCTCGCGCGCGGTGTCGTTCTTGAAGCGCGGTATCACGCAGTTCTCGTAGCTGGAGAAGACGTCGCTGCGCAGCGACACTTCCTTGACGTCGTTGAGTTTTGTGATCGCCCAGTAGCCGCCATCGTTGAAGCCGCCCCCCTTGCCAGGGGGTTGCTCGATCCAACAGATCGGCGCCGCCTTGCGCACTTCGGCGAACTCTTCGACTGGCAACCGTTCGACGTAGATGTTGGGATCGGTGAAGTCAAACTCGGGTGGCAGATTGGGGGTAGGCATCAGTGCATTCCTCAATACAACGTGTTCTAGTGCCAGTAAAACATGCCTTCACCGCAGACAAAAGGACGAAAGCATCGCCGCTTGTCAGAGTAATGAAACGTGTTCTAGCCTGACCGCATGGGTAACCCGGTAATCGTTGAAGCCACCCGCAGCCCGATCGGCAAATGCAATGGATGGCTGTCAGGCCTGCATGCCACCGAGCTGCTGGGCGCCGTACAAAAGGCTTTGGTCGACAAGGCCGGCATCGACGCCGGCGCCGTCGAACAGATCATCGGCGGCTGCGTGACCCAGTACGCCGAGCAGTCCAACAACATCACCCGGACCTCGTGGCTGACCGTGGGCCTGCCCGAACACGTCGGCGCCACCACCGTCGACTGCCAGTGCGGCAGCGGCCAGCAGGCCAACCACCTGATCGCCGGACTGATCGCTGCCGACGCCATCGACATCGGCATCGCCTGCGGCATCGAGGCCATGAGCCGGGTGGGCCTGGGCGCCAACGCCGGTCCCGAGCGCAATTGGCGTGCGGAATCGTGGGATATCGACCTGCCCAACCAGTTCGAGGCTGCCGAGCGCATCGGCAAGCGACGCGCCATCACCCGCGAAGACATCGATGCCTTCGGATTGGAGTCCCAGCAACGCGCCAAACGAGCCTGGGACGAGGGCCGCTTCGACCGGGAGATCAGTGCGATCGAGGCGCCGCTGCTCGACGAGCAGCACCAGCCGACCGGGGATCGGCAGACGGTGACCCGAGACCAGGGGCTACGCGACACCACGATGGAGGGATTGAGCCAGCTGAAACCGGTGCTCGAAGGTGGCATCCACACAGCGGGCACATCGTCGCAGATCTCCGACGGAGCGGCGGCAGTGCTGTGGATGAACGAAGACAAAGCCAAGGCACTGGGCTTGCGGCCGCGGGCCCGCATCGTCAGCCAGGCGCTCGTCGGCGCCGAGCCCCACTACCATCTGGACGGCCCGGTGCAGTCAACCGCGAAGGTGCTGGAGAAGGCCGGCATGAAGATCGGTGACATCGACCTCGTCGAGATCAACGAGGCGTTCGCGTCGGTGGTGCTGTCCTGGGCGCGGGTGCACAACCCGGACATGGCCAGGGTCAACGTCAACGGCGGTGCGATTGCGCTGGGTCATCCGGTAGGCTGCACCGGCAGCCGGCTGATCACCACCGCGCTGCACGAGCTGGAGCGCACCGACCAGAGCACCGCGCTGATCACCATGTGCGCCGGTGGCGCCTTGTCGACCGGCACGATCATCGAGCGGATCTAGTGGCGTTCTCCGAGGCCGACCGCATCGCGGCCGCCCAGTCTTATATCGATGCGCTGGTCAGCCGCAACGGTGACGCGGTTCCGTTCGCGCCGGACTGTATCCGCATCGAGCAGGGCGTCAAGACCGGATTTTCCGGAAATCACCTGCGGCGCGGCCTTAATCGCGGACCCCAGTACCGGATCATCGCGGCGACCACCACACCCGAGTACACAGTGTCCGGCGACCAGGTCCGCGCGGTGTACAACGTGCTGACCAAGGCATCGTTCGGTGGACGACGGATCGCCGCGCGGGTGGACGAGACCTTCGTGATCCCGGCCGAGGATCCGGATGGTAAGGCCACGATCCATCACATTAGGGTTCGATTCCATCCCTTCATTCAGCCACCCTAGGATCACTGTCATGCCCGCGAAATCACCACCGCGGTTTCTAAATTCGCCGTTGACCGATTTCTTCATCAAATGGATGTCGCGCATCAACACCTTCATGTACCGCCGCGGCGGCGGAGAGGGACTTGGCGGCACATTCCAGAAGGTTCCCGTCGCCTTGCTGACCACCACGGGCCGTAAGACCCTGCGGCCGCGGGTCAGTCCGTTGTATTTCCTGCGCGACGAGGACCGAGTGATCGTGGCCGCGTCGAAGGGGGGTGCCGAGAAGAACCCGATGTGGTACCTCAACCTCAAGGCCAACCCCAAGGTCCAGGTCCAGATCAAAAAAGAGGTCCTCGACCTGACCGCACGGGACGCCAGCGATGAAGAGCGCGCCATGTACTGGCCGCGGCTGGTGGAGATCTATCCGTCGTACGAGGACTATCAGTCCTGGACCGACCGCACGATCCCAATCGTCGTCTGCGAGCCCTAATCCGCGCGCCTACTCAGCCAATCCCGCTGGCGACGGACGAACTCGGCGCCGACGACTTTGCCGTGACCCGGGACGTAGATGGCGTCGGGTCCGCCGAACGCCAGCACCCGATCAAGCGTTGCCGGCCAGGCCGCCACGTCGGAATCGGCATCGATTGCCGGGTCGGCAGACTCCTCGACAAGATCACCGGTGAACACCACGGCGCGGTCATCGCCTGCGCGGGGCACCACCACGACCAGGTCCGCGGTGGTGTGGCCACGGCCCAGGTGGGCAATCGTCACGGTGCGGTCTCCAAGGTCGATGACGGCGTTGTAGATACCCTGCTGTGGCGGCCGTAAGGCCGCGATCGCGCGATCGATCTCCTCGGCTTCCGCGCCGTAGTGCAGCGCGTCGTCGCGAAGTTGGCCGGTGGCCGACGACAGGTATTCGGCGACTTCGGGCGCGCAGTATATCTCGGCTTCGGAGAACACGGCGGATCCCAGGACGTGGTCGAAGTGCTTGTGCGTCAAGACAACATGCGTCACAGGGCGTCCGGCGATCTGCCTGACATCGGTGTCGATCGCAGCTGCTTCGGTGAGCGTGGTGCCGGTGTCGACGAGCAGCGCTCCGGTATGGCCCCGCACCAAACCGACTGTGACGTCGAGGAACGGTAGCCGACAGCGATGGACGCTGTCGGTCAACTGCTCCCAGTCGAAGTGCACACTCGGGACGGTTAAGAGCCTGCCCCGTAGACCGGGACCGGCGGCCGAGACTTGGCCAGCAGGTCGGCGACCACGGGCCCCAACTCAGCGGGACCCCATTTCGCGCCCTTGTCGACCTGCGGGCCGTGTGCCCAGCCCTCGGCAACCCGGATCAGACCGCCCTCGACTTCGAAGACCTTCCCGGTGACGTCGCGCGATTCGGCACTGCCCAGCCAAACGACAAGGGGCGAAACGTTTTCCGGGGCCATGGCGTCGAACCCCCCGTCGGGTGCGGCCATGGTCTCGGCGAACACCGCTTCGGTCATCCGGGTACGCGCGGCTGGCGCGATGGCGTTCACGGTGATCCCGTAGCGGCCCAGCTCGGCGGCGCCGACCAGCGTCAGCGCGGCGATGCCGGCCTTAGCCGCCGAGTAGTTTCCCTGTCCGATGCTGCCCTGCAAGCCGGCGGCGGAGCTGGTGTTGATAATCCGGGCTTCCACGGACTCACCTGCTTTGGCCAGCCCTCGCCAGTACGCCGCTGCGTGCCGCAGCGTCGCGAAGTGTCCCTTGAGGTGCACGCGGACGACGGCGTCCCACTCGTCCTCACTCATATTGGCCAGCATCCGGTCGCGGATGAAACCGGCGTTGTTGACCAGCACGTCGAGCCGGCCAAACACGTCGACCGAGTTCTGAATCAGGTTCGCCGCGCCCTCCCAGTCGGCGACGTCATCACCGTTGACGACGGCTTCCCCGCCGGCGGCCTTGATCTCCTCGACGACCGCATGCGCCGGGCTGCCGTTGGATGTCGCCGCCCCTGCGGCTCCGGGTTCATTCCCGGCCGTGCCGTCCAGCGCGACACCGATATCGTTGACCACCAACCGCGCCCCCTCCGCGGCGAAGGCCAGGGCGTGCGCGCGGCCGATCCCGCGGCCCGCTCCGGTGACAATGACCACCCGGCCGTCTACCAAACCCACACCCATGGCACCCATACCCATGGCTCCTTACTTGTTGGCGCTCGATGCGACCAGGTAGGGCGGCGGCTCACCGCCGCCGTGCACCGCCATGGTCGTACCACTGATGTACGACGCTAAATCTGACGCCAAAAACGCAGCCGCCCAGCCGATATCGGCAGGCTGTGCCAGCCGGCCCAGGGGCACGGTGGCGGCCACCCTGGCGATCGACTCGGCGTCGCCGTAGAACAACTCGGATTGCTCGGTCTCGACCATGCCACCCACCAGTGCGTTCACCCGCACCTTGGGCGCCCACTCAACCGCCAATGTGGCGGTGAGGTTTTCGATCCCGGCCTTCGCCGCGCCATACGCGGCGGTACCCGGCGAGGGACGGCGCCCGCTGACAGACGAGATGTTGACTATCGATCCGCCGTTGGACTGCTGCTGCATCAACGCATTAGCGCGCTGCGAAACGAGAAGCGGCGCAAGCAGATTGAGTTCGATAATCTTGCGATGAAAGGTGGGAGTCGCCTCGGCGGCCAGCACATAGGGCGACCCGCCCGCGTTGTTGACCAACACATCAAGCCGACCGTGACGCTCGGCGATCGCATCGATGAGCCGGGCGACCGCGTCCTCGTCGCGGACGTCGCAGCAGTGGAACTCGTACGGTAGTCCCTCGACCGCACGTCGTGCGCAGGCGACGACGGTTGCGCCCTGCTCGGCAAAGACCGAACTGATACCGGCGCCCACCCCTCGGACGCCGCCGGTCACCAGAACGACCCGTCCGGCCAGCCCCAAGTTGATGGGATCGGCTCGTTCGGTGCGGGTCACTGTGCTAGCGTACCAAGCAAGTGCTTGCTTAGGTAGCCGTCCCCAGGAAGTGCCGATGCCGATCACGTCCACCATTACTGAACCGGGCATAGTCGCGGTCACCGTCGACTACCCACCGGTCAACGCCATCCCATCGCGCGGCTGGTTCGAACTCGCCGATGCCGTCACCGCCGCGGGGGACAAGCCCGACACCCGCGTGGTGATCCTGCGAGCAGAGGGGCGGGGCTTCAATGCCGGTGTGGACATCAAGGAGATGCAGCGCACGGAGGGGTTCACGGCGCTGATCGACGCCAACCGCGGCTGCTTCGCCGCGTTCCGTGCGGTATACGAGTGCGCGGTCCCGGTGATCGCCGCAGTCAACGGGTTCTGCGTCGGTGGCGGCATCGGGCTGGTCGGCAACTCCGATGTCATCGTGGCCTCCGACGACGCCACCTTCGGGCTGCCGGAAGTGGAACGAGGTGCGCTCGGCGCGGCGACTCATCTGTCCCGGCTGGTGCCGCAGCACATGATGCGGCGGCTGTTTTTCACCGCGGCCACCGTCGATGCCGCCACCCTGCATCACTTCGGCTCGGTGCACGAGGTGGTGCCCCGCGATGAACTCGACGAGACGGCCTTAAGGGTGGCCCGCGACATCGCCGCCAAGGACACCCGGGTCATCCGGGCCGCAAAGGAGGCGCTGAATTTCATCGATGTGCAGCGGGTCAACTCCAGTTATCGCATGGAACAGGGCTTTACGTTCGAACTCAACCTCGCGGGCGTGGCCGATGAGCACCGCGACGCATTCGCCAAGAAGTCATGAGCGACAAACGAATCACCCTCGACGACGCCGTCGCTGAGTTGCGCAGCGGTATGACCATCGGGATCGGCGGCTGGGGATCGCGGCGCAAGCCCATGGCATTCGTGCGCGCCATCCTGCGTTCGGACGTCACGGATTTGACCGTTGTGGCCTACGGCGGACCAGACATCGGGCTGCTGTGCTCGGCCGGCAAAGTGCGACGCGTCTACTACGGCTTCGTCTCACTGGACTCGCCGCCGTTCTACGACCCGTGGTTCGCGAAGGCACGCACCAGCGGAGCGATCGAAGCCCGGGAGATGGACGAAGGCATGCTGCGGTGCGGCCTACAGGCGGCGGCACAGCGGTTACCGTTCCTGCCGATCCGGGCAGGGTTGGGCAGCTCGGTGCCGGACTTCTGGGAAGGCGAGCTGGCGACGGTCCGCTCGCCCTACTCCGCGCCGGGCGGCGGTCACGAGGCGCTGATCGCGATGCCCGCGCTGCGGCTCGACGCCGCTTTTGTGCACTTGAATCTCGGTGACGCGCGCGGCAATGCTGCCTACACCGGTATCGACCCCTACTTCGATGACCTGTTTTTGATGGCCGCCGAGCGGCGCTACCTGTCGGTGGAGCGCGTCGTCTCCACCGAAGAGCTGGTCAAAGCGGTGCCGCCGCAGGCGCTGCTGGTGAACCGGATGATGGTCCACGCGGTCGCGGAGGCACCGGGCGGTGCCCACTTCACCACCGCTGCACCGGATTACGGATGCGACGAGAAGTTCCAGCGGCACTACGCCGAGGCCGCCGCGTCGGAAGAAAGCTGGCGCGAGTTCGTACAAACCTACTTGTCAGGCAGCGAACCCGATTACCAAGCGGCGGTGCACACGTTTGCAGCGGAGGTGTCCTCGTGAGCACCCGCGCCGAAGTGTGTGTGGTGGCCTGTGCCGAGCTCTTCCGCGACGCCGGCGAGATCCTCATCAGCCCGATGACGACGGTGGCCTCGATCGGCGCGCGGCTGGCCCGCTTGACCTTCTCCCCCGAGATCCTGCTGACCGACGGGGAGGCACAGCTGCTGGCGGATACCCCGGCACTGGGCACGTCCGGTGCCGTCGAGGGCTGGATGCCGTTCGGGCGGGTGTTCGAGACGCTGGCATGGGGGTGCCGGCACGTGGTGATGGGCGCCAATCAGGTTGACCGCTATGGCAATCAGAACATCTCGGCGTTCGGGCCACTGCAGCACCCGTCCCGGCAGATGTTCGGGGTCCGCGGTGCGCCCGGCAACACCATCAACCACGCCACCAGCTACTGGGTGGGTAACCATTCGAAGCGGGTCTTTTGCGACGCCGTCGACGTCGTCTCCGGTATCGGCTACGACAAGGTCGACGTCGGTAACCCGGCGTTCCGATTCGTCAACGTTTTCCGGGCGGTGTCCAATCTGGGGGTGTTCGACTTCGGCGGCCCCGATCACACGATGCGGGCGCTGAGCCTGCACCCGGGCGTCTTGGCCGACGACGTCCGCGACGCCACCTCATTCGAGATTCATGGTCTCGACGAGGCCGGCACCAGCCGGCTGCCGTCCGATGGCGAGCAGCGGCTGATCCGCGAGGTTATCGACCCGAAGGGGCTGCGGGACAAGGAAGTACGGATATGAGACTGCGCACGCCGCTGACCGAGTTGGTCGGCGTCGAGCACCCGGTGGTACAAACCGGGATGGGCTGGGTGGCGGGTGCGCGGCTGGTGTCGGCCACCGCGAACGCCGGCGGCCTGGGCATCCTGGCGTCGGCGACGATGACGCTTGACGAACTCTCAACCGCGATCACCAAGGTCAAGGCGGCAACGGACAAGCCCTTCGGCGTGAACATCCGCGCTGACGCCACCGATGCGGACGCCCGCGTGGATCTGATGATCCGCGAGGGCGTGCAGGTTGCGTCGTTCGCGCTGGCACCCAAGCCCGAGCTGATCGCGCGGCTGAAAGACGCAGGCGCGGTGGTGATCCCGTCGGTGGGCGCGGCCAAGCACGCCCGCAAGGTTGCCGGCTGGGGTGCCGACGCGGTGATCGTGCAGGGCGGTGAGGGCGGCGGCCACACCGGTCCGGTTCCGACCACGCTGCTGCTGCCCTCGGTCCTCGACGCTGTGAACATCCCCGTCATCGCCGCCGGTGGCTTCTTCGACGGGCGCGGGCTCGCGGCGGCGTTGTCCTACGGCGCGGCCGGGGTGGCGATGGGCACCCGCTTCGTGCTCACCTCGGATTCCACCGTGCCCGACGCCGTCAAGCGCCGCTATCTGGAAGCGGGGTTGGACGGCACTGTAGTCACGACCCGAGTGGACGGCATGCCACACCGCGTGCTGCGCACTGGTCTCGTGGAGAAACTGGAAAGCGGTTCGCGGGCAAGGGGTTTCGCTGCGGCGGTGCTCAATGCCACGAAATTCAAAAAGCTGTCCGGTATGACCTGGCGGACCATGATCAAAGACGGCCTGGCGATGCGGCACGGCAAGGAGCTGACCTGGTCACAGGTGGTGATGGCGGCGAACACGCCGATGCTGTTGCGGGCCGGCCTAGTCGAGGGCAACACCGAGGCCGGTGTGCTGGCCTCCGGTCAGGTGGCCGGCATCCTCGACGACCTGCCGTCCTGCGCCGAACTGATCGAGTCGACCGTCGCCGACGCTATTAAGCACCTGCAGGCGGCCTCGGCATTGGTGGAGTAGCGTTCTCTCAGCTGAACCCCTTGCCCGGCACGGTATCGTCGGCTTCGAAAGCCCGTCCTGGGACGTAAGGGAAATGATGGCGCTGGCACCGGGATCCTGGCCAATTCCACTCCGCAATGCGGTTCGGATTTCGAACCGGCATTTGCTCAACCCGCTCATGTTGCGGCTTGCCGGCCGCAAACACTGGTACGCGGCGGCAATCCGTCATACCGGGCGACGGTCGGGCAAGCAGTACGCCACACCGGTCGTGGCGGAGCGCGCGGCAGATGGTTTCGTCATACCTCTGCCCTATGGCACACGGGTGGACTGGCTGCAGAACGTGCTTGCAGCGGGACGAGCGACTGTCTCGTCTCAGGGCGAAAGCTACGACGTGGTGCAGCCCGAAATCATCGACGCGGCGGCGGCCCTGCCCGTGCTGTCGCCCCGGCACCGACGCACCTTTCAGCGAGTGGGCATTGAGCACTACCTGAAGGTGAAGGACGCGCCGGCGAGGGCCTGAGCCCCGGGCGGATGAAGTTGTTGGTGTAGCGCAGCCGTTTGGGTGTAGCCGACCCCGTCTGCGGCTAAGGTCTGTCCTCGGGGGTAGAGAGGATGCCGAATGTCGACGCATCAAGCTGTTCAGGTTGAGTCTGTCGGCAGTCCGTTGCAGCTCGTCGAGGTAGAGACGACGTCACCTGGTCGCGACCAGGTGCGCCTATCCGTCGCGGCCTGTGGCGTATGTGGCACCGACCGCGCCTTCGTCAATGGTGCGTTCCCGGGGATGTCGTGGCCGGTGACGCTTGGACATGAGATCGCCGGAACGATCGCCGAAGTCGGCTCGGATGTCGACAACTTCGCGATCGGAGACCGCGTCGCAGTGGGCTGGTTCGGTGGTCATTGCAACAAGTGCGTCCCGTGCCGAAAAGGCCTGTTCATCCACTGCGAGAACGGGCAAGTGCCCAGTTGGCACTATCCCGGGGGATACGCGGAGTCTGTGACGGTACCGGCCAACGCGCTCGCCCGGATACCCGACGAGCTGTCGTTTACCGAGGCCGCGCCGATGGGCTGCGCCGGCGTCACCACCTACCACGCGCTCCGGGAAACGAACGCGCTGCCGGGTGACCGAGTGGCCATTCTGGGCATTGGCGGCCTCGGCCATCTCGGTGTGCAGTTCGCGCGCGCGATGGGCTTCGAGACGATCGCGATCGCTCGCGGCGTGGCGAAAGGTGATGACGCACGGCAGCTGGGTGCCCACCACTACATCGATTCCACCGTCAGTGACGTCAGCGAAGCGTTGCGCACGCTCGGAGGGGTGTCGGTGGTTCTGGCGACAGCGGCGAACTCCGAAGCGATCGGGCAGACGGTCGGCGGGTTGCTTCCGCGCGGCGAGCTCGTGGTGATCGGGGTCACGGCCGAACCGCTACCGATCAGCCCGATGCAGCTCATCTCCCCCGCGATCAGCGTTATCGGGCATCCATCCGGTACTGCTCGTGACGTCGAGGAGACGATGCAATTCGCTGTCCTGTCAGGCGTCCGCGCTCGTGCCGAGGAGCGGCCACTCAAGCAATCCGCAGAGGCATATGCCGCGATGGAGCAAGGACGGGCCCGCTACCGCATGATCCTCACCATGTGAACGCTGGCTGCAGTGCCGATGACCGCGCTTAGGAAGGACTGGGGTGCCGCTGTGGTCGCGTCTGCGCCCGCCGCCGGCAGCATTGGGGTCGCCTGGTCGGGTGCCACCGTCGGCAGCATCGGGGTGGCCGGGTCGATCGCCACCGCCGGCAGCATTGGGGTCGCCGGCTCGCTTGCCACCGCCGGCAGCATCGGGGTGGCCGCGTCGATCGCCACCGCCGGCAGCGCCGGGGTGGCCGGCAGTCTGTTGATTTTTCTATGCGCGGCGGCCCGATTCTGCGTGGCGTGCGTGGCCTGCCTGGGCTGCACCCAATGCGTGGGTTGCATCGGCTGCCTGGGCTGCACCGACTGCATCGGGTGCGTCAGGTGCGTCAACTGTTCGGGGTTACGCGGTGTGATTGGCGCACGCGACGTGCACGCTCCGGTGTAGATCTACAGCCGCTCGATGATCGTGACGTTGGCGGTGCCGCCGCCTTCGCACATCGTCTGCAGCCCATAGCGGCCGCCTGTGCGCTCGAGTTCGTTGAGCATGGTGGCGAACAGCTTCGCGCCGGTGGCGCCCAGCGGATGACCGAGCGCGATCGCACCGCCGTTGGGATTGACCTTCTCCGGGTCAGCCTTGATCTCCTTGAGCCAGGCCAGCACAACCGGTGCGAACGCCTCGTTGATCTCGACAACGTCGATGTCGTCAATGGAGAGCCCAGTCTTTTCCAGCGCATAGCGGGTGGCCGGGATCGGTCCGGTCAGCATGAATACCGGGTCGGTGCCGCGCGCGCTGATGTGGTGGATCCGGGCCCGCGGGGTCAGCTTGTTGTCTTTGACGGCCTGCTCGGAGGCGAGCAGCACCGCGCTGGCGCCGTCCGAGATCTGGCTGGCCATCGCCGCGGTCAGCCGACCGCCCTCGGAAAGCGTTGGCAGCGCGGCCATCTTCTCCAGCGACGTCTCCCGCGGCCCTTCGTCGACACGGAAGTCGCCCACGCCGATGATCTCGTTGTCGAAATGCCCACCCCGGATCGCCGCCAATGCGCGCTCATGGCTGGTCAGCGCGTACTGCTCCATCTCCTCCCGGGAGACGTTCCACCGCTCCGCGATCAGCTCGGCCCCGCGGAACTGCGAGATCTCCTGATCACCGTAGCGATGCAGCCAGTTCGTCGACTCGTTGGTCGGCGAGGTGAAGCCGAACTCCTTGCCGACGACCATCGCCGAAGCGATCGGGATCTGGCTCATGTTCTGCACACCGCCGGCCAGGATGACATCAGCGGTGCCGGACATGATCGCTTGTGCGCCAAACGAAATCGCTTGTTGGCTGGACCCACATTGCCGGTCGACGGTCACACCGGGAACCTCTTCGGGGTAACCGGCGGCCAGCCAGGCGTTGCGACCGATGTTGCCGGCCTGCCCGCCGATGGCATCCACGCAGCCGACGATCACGTCGTCGACGGCCGCGGGGTCGACGTCGACCCGGTCGAACAGCCCTCGGAAGGCGTGGGCGCCAAGGTCGAGGGGGTGCACGTGGGCCAGTGATCCGTCGCGTTTGCCGACCGCTGTGCGCACCGCGTCGATGATGAACGCCTCGGGCATATCTATCTCCTTCGAGTTGCCGTGATTCCACCAAGGACGATGGCGAGGTACCGGCGGCCGACCTGTTCGGCCGTTAGCGCACCGCCGGGCCGGTACCAGCCCACCGACACCCAGGTGGTGTCGCGGATGAAGCGGTAGACCAGGTCGACGTCGAGGTCGGGCCGGAAGTAGCCCTCCTCCATGCCCTGACTGAGCACGTCGACCCACATCTTGCGCTGCTCTTTGTTGCGCTCCTCGACATAGGAGAACCGCGGTTGCGACGAAAGCCGCTTAGCTTCGTCCTGGTAGATGACGACCTGGGCATGCCGGCGCTCGATCGCCTCGAACGAGGCCATGAAAAGCCCCTTGAGCCGCTCCAGGGGGTTGGGCTGGGTGTCGATGATCTCCCGGTAGCGGGCGAACAGCCAGTCGAGGAAGCCGCGCAGCACATCGTCGACGATTTCCTCCTTGGAGGCGAAATGGTGATACAGGCTGCCGGACAGGATGCCCGCCTTATCGGCGATATCGCGCACGGTGGTGGCGCGCAAACCACGCTCGGCCATCATGGTTGCGGCCAGTTCCAGAAGTTCGTCGCGCCGGTTCATGGGTGCTGGCTCGATACCGAAATCACTTCTCCAGTCAGGTAACTGGAGTAGTCGCTGGCGAGGAAGGCGATGGTGGCGGCGACCTCCCATGGCTCGGCGGCCCGCCCGAACGCTTCGGCAGCGGACAGTTGGTCGAGCAGTTCGGCCGACGTCGTCTTGTCCAGGAACTTGTGCCGGGCGATGCTGGGCGAGACGGCATTGATCCGCACCCCGTATTCGACGGCTTCTATTGCGCTGCAGCGGGTCAACGCCATCACCCCGCCCTTGGCCGCCGCATAGTGCGACTGCGAGTGCTGAGCCCGCCAGCCCAGCACGCTGGCGTTGTTGACGATCACCCCGCCGTGCTTGGCGTCACGGAAGTAGCGCAGTGCGGCGCGGGTGGCCCGGAACACCGACGTCAGCGTCACATCCAGGACGCGGTCCCATTCATCGTCGGTCATCTCGACCACCGGCGTCTGCCCGCCCAACCCGGCGTTGTTGACCAGCACATCGATGCGGCCCATCCGGGCGGTGGCCGACGCGATCAGGGCGTCGACCTGCGCGGTGGACGTTACGTCGCACACCACGCTCTCCACCCGGCCCAGTCCCAGCGCGGACAGTTCGCCGGCCGTCTCCCCGAGTCGTCGTTCATGGTGGTCGGAGACGACGACGTCGGCACCCTCGGCCAGGGCGCGGCGCGCGGTGGCCGAGCCGATCCCGGTGCCCGCAGCCGCGGTCACGACGACGACCTTACCGTCCAGAAGTCCGTGCCCGGCAATCTCTTTCGGCGCGACGGCTAACGTCATCCCTTGACCTCCCGGGGCAGGCCGAGCACCCGCTCGGCAATGATGTTGCGCTGGATTTCGTTGGACCCGCCGTAGATGGTGTCCGCGCGGGTGAACAGAAACAGCCGCTGCCATTCGTCGAAATCGCCGTCGGCTAGCACCATGCCCGCCTTGCCCCGCACCTCCATCGCGATCTCGCCGAGCTCCCGATGCCAGTTGGCCCACAACAACTTCGACACGTTGTCCTGGCCGGGCTGCTCGACGTCCATGGTGGCCAGGGCGTAGGAGCGCATCGCCCGCAGGCCCGCCCAGGACCGGGCCAACCGTTCCCGGATGAGCGGATCGTCGATGGCACCGGTGCGCTTGGCCAGCTCGACGACACCCTTCAGCTCGCGCGCATAGACGATCTGCTGCCCGAGTGTGGAGACGCCGCGCTCGAACGTCAGCGTCCCCATCGCGATCCGCCACCCGTCGCCGGGCGCCCCGACCACCAGGTCGGCGTCGGTGCGGGCGCCGTCGAAGAACACCTCGTTGAATTCCGAGTCACCGGTCAGCTGGACGATCGGGCGGATCTGCACCCCGGGCTGGTCCAGTGGCACCAGCAGGTACGACAACCCGGCGTGCCGCTTGGAGCCCTTCTCGGTGCGCGCCACCACGAAGCACCACTGCGCCCAGTGCGCCAGCGACGTCCATACCTTCTGCCCGTTGATCACCCACTGGTCGCCGTCGAGCTCGGCCGACGTCGAGACGCTGGCCAGGTCGCTGCCTGCGCCGGGCTCCGAATACCCCTGACACCACAGCTCGGTGACGTCGAGGATTTTCGGCAGAAACCGCTGCTGCTGCTCGGGTGTGCCGTACTCGATCAAGGTCGGCCCGAGGAGTTCCTCACCGAAGTGGTTGACTTTCGCGGGCGCGTTGGCGATCGCATATTCCTCGTAGAACGCCACCCGGTGCGCGACGGAGAGCCCACGCCCACCGTGCTCGACCGGCCACCCCAGGCAGGTCAGACCCGCGGCGGCGAGCTGCTGGTTCCAGGCGCGACGCTCTTCGAACGCCTCGTGCTCGCGCCCCGGACCGCCGAGCCCCTTGAGCGCGGCGAACTCGCCGACCAGATTGTCGGCCAGCCACTCTCGGACCTCGGCCCGGAACTCCTCGACGCCTTGCATGCCATGTAGGCTAACCTACCAAGCACTTGCTTTGTACGCGCGGCAACGATGCGCGCCGCGAAGCGGCGTGAGGAGGAGCCGGGCAAATCGAAGCTAGCGCGGCAACGATGCGCGCCGCGAAGCGGCGTGAGGTGGGGGTACCACCCGCTTGCGGGGGCGAGCCGGGCAATCGAACCTAGAGGAGCATCGATGACCAGCGATCCGCGGACCACCCCTGCGGCGCTGGATCGGATCGCCCGCCAACTCCCCGACCACGATGCGCTGATCACCGACGACCGGTCATTCACCTTCGCCACCTTGCGGGACGAGGTGCACCGGGCGGCGGCCGCGCTGATCGCACTCGGCGTAGCGCCCGGCGACCGGGTCGCGATCTGGTCGCCGAACACCTGGCACTGGGTGGTGGCCTGCCTGGCGGTCCACCACGCCGCAGCCGTCACGGTGCCGCTGAACACGCGCTACACCGCGGAGGAAGCCAGCGACATTCTGGCTCGCACCGGTGCGCCAGTCCTGATCGCGATGGGCCGGTTCCTGGGTGTCGACCGGGTCGCCGGCCTGGACCGCGACGCCCTGCCCGCGCTGCGGCAAATCGTCCGGGTCCCGGTGGAGTGTCCGGAGACAGCGGATCTGCCGTGGGACGAGTTCCTCGCCGGCGGGGTCGATCGTGACGCGGTCCGCGCGCGTGCTGCCGCTGTGGCACCCGACGATGTCAGCGACATCCTCTTCACCTCCGGCACCACCGGCCGCAGCAAAGGGGTGCTTTGCGCTCACCGGCAGTCACTAGCCGGCTCGGCCGCCTGGGCCGGATGCGGCAAAGTGACCAGCGCTGATCGCTACCTGTGTATCAACCCGTTCTTCCACAACTTCGGCTACCGGGCCGGCATCCTGGCCTGCCTGCAGACCGGCGCCACATTGATCCCGGAGCTGACGTTCGACCCGCTGCGCGCGCTGCAGACGATCCAGCAACGGCGCATCACCGTGCTGCCGGGCCCGCCGACGATCTACCAGAGCCTGCTCGACCATCCGGCCCGCCGCGACTGTGACCTCTCCTCGCTGCGGTTCGCGGTGACCGGCGCGGCGACCGTCCCGGTGGTGCTAATCGAGCACATGCAATCCGAACTCGACATCGACATCGTGCTAACCGCTTACGGGCTGACCGAAGCCAGCGGCTTCGGCACCATGTGCCGGCCCGAGGACGACCCGGTCACCGTCGCCACCACGTGCGGGCGCCCGATCGCCGACTTCGAGTTGCGCATCGGTGAGGCTGGTGAGGTGTTGCTGCGCGGGCCGAACGTGATGCTTGGCTACCTCGACGACCCGGAAGCGACCGCCGTCGCCATCGACGCCGACGGTTGGCTGCACACCGGCGATGTGGGCACCGTCGACGACGCCGGCAATCTGCGCATCACCGACCGGCTCAAGGACATGTATATCTGCGGCGGGTTCAACGTCTATCCGGCTGAGGTCGAGCAGGTGCTGGCCCGGTTGGACGGTGTGGCTGACTGCGCGGTGATCGGCGTTCCCGACGAGCGGCTGGGCGAAATCGGAAAAGCGTTCGTGGTCAAGCGGCGCGGCTCGGATCTTGACGAGCAGTCAGTGATCGCCTACACGCGTGAACATTTGGCGAACTTCAAGACACCCTGTTCGGTGAGATTCATCGACGCGTTACCACGCAACCCGGGCGGCAAGGTAGTCAAACCACAACTGCGAGAGATGACCTGATGGACCTGAATTTCGACGACGAGACGCTGGCGTTGCAGCGTGAGGTGCGCGAATTCCTCGCGACCAACAGCGACTCGTTTCCGACGAAGTCCTATGACACCGCGGAAGGTTTCGAGCAGCATCGGCGTTGGGACCACGTCCTTTACGACGCTGGCTTGTCGGTGATCACCTGGCCCAGAAAGTATGGCGGTCGCGACGCGACGCTGTTGCAGCGGGTGGTGTTCGAGGAGGAGTACTTCCGGGCCGGCGCGCCCGGGCGAGCCAGCGCCAACGGCACCTCGATGCTGGCGCCGACGCTGTTTGCGCACGGCACGCAAGAGCAGCTGGACCGGATCCTGCCGAAAATGGCCAGCGGCGAGGAGATCTGGGCGCAGGCTTGGTCCGAGCCCGAATCCGGCAGCGACCTGGCGTCGCTGCGCTCCACCGCGACCAAGACCGACGGCGGCTGGCTGCTCAACGGCCAGAAGATCTGGAGCTCGCGGGCGCCCTTCGGCGACAAGGCGTTCGGCCTGTTCCGGTCCGACCCGCAGGCCGAGCGGCACCGCGGGCTGACGTATTTCATGTTCGACCTGCGCGCCGAGGGTGTGACGGTGCGCCCCATCGCCCAGCTGAACGGCGACACCGGCTTCGGCGAAATCTTCCTCGACAACGTCTTGGTTCCCGACGAAGATGTGATCGGCGAGGTGAACGACGGCTGGCGGGCGGCCATGAGCACGTCGAGCAACGAACGCGGCATCTCGCTGCGCAGCCCTGCCCGGTTCCTCGCCGCGGCGGAACGGCTCGCGAAGCTGTGGAAACACAACGGCTCGCCGGCGGCATTCGGCGACCGAGTCGCCGACGCGTGGATCAAGGCGCAGGGCTACCGGCTGCACACCTTCGGCACGGTGACCAGGCTGGCCAGCGGCGGAGAGTTGGGGGCGGAATCGTCGGTGACCAAAGTGTTCTGGTCGGACCTCGACGTGGCGTTGCATCAAACGGCGCTGGACATCCAGGGTGCGGACGCCGAGCTCGCCGATTCCTGGACCGAGGGCCTGCTGTTCGCGCTGGGCGGACCGATCTACGCCGGTACCAACGAAATCCAGCGCAACATCATCGCCGAGCGGCTGCTGGGCCTACCGCGAGAGAAGGCCAAGTCATGAACCCATCCCTGGGGGGACGGGCCTGTGGCCTGCCGCAGCGTCATCGACAACCCGCACGCCGACCTGGTGTCCGTCACCAAATACCGGCGGCTTGTCTTCACCGACAGGATGCTTACCCGATGGGAGCACCTCATGCACACGGTCTGCGCCGACACAGGCGTCGAGCAGCGCGAGTTTCAACGGTGAGACGGACCACGTGCACCTGGTCGGGCACTGCCCCGCCGAAGGAGGCCAAGTGAAATTCGAACTCGACGAACAGCAGCGCGACTTCGCGGCCAGCATCGATGCGGCGCTCGGCGCCGCTGGCCTGCCGGCCGCGGTGCGGGCCTGGGCCGCAGGCAACTTCGCACCCGGACGTAAGGTCTGGGCGCAGTTGGCTGAGCTTGGCGTCACCGCGCTGGCCGTGTCGGAGCGATTCGACGGGCTAGAGGCGCATCTGGTCGATCTGGTGGTCGCGCTCGAACGCCTCGGGCGTTGGTGTGTGCCCGGCCCGGTGGCCGAATCTATTGCCGTCGCACCGGTTTTGCTCGCCGATGATGAGCGCTGCGCGACGCTGGCGTCCGGGGAGCTGATCGCCACGGTCGCCTCTCCGCCGGTGATGCCCCGCGCGGTCGACGCCGAAGCCGCCGGACTGGTACTACTTGGGCGTGACGGCCGCGTCGCCGACGCCAGCGCTGGCGGTGCCCACAAGTCCGTCGACCCCAGCCGCCGCCTTTACGACGTCGCCGCCGTCGGTGATGGTCAGCCCGCCGATGTGCAGCGGGCATCCGACGTCGGCGCGCTGGCCACCGCCGCGCAACTGATCGGCACCGCGGAAGCCCTGCTGGCCGCGACCGTCGACTACGCCAAACAACGGACACAGTTCAGCCGGGTGATCGGCTCTTATCAAGCAATCAAGCACAAGCTCGCCGACGTGCACATCGCGGTCGAGCTGTCCCGGCCGTTGGTGTACGGGGCGGCACTGTCGCTGGCCGACAACTCCGCTGATATAGCTCGCGACGTCAGCGCCGCCAAGGTTGCCGCCGCAGAGGCTGCGCTACTGGCCGCCCGGTCAGCCCTGCAGACCCACGGCGCGATCGGGTTCACCGCCGAGCACGACCTGTCGCTGTGGCTGTTGCGGGTGCAGGCATTGCGGTCGGCCTGGGGCGACCCGGCGGCGCACCGGCGCCGAGTGCTGGAGGCGCTATGACCGAAGAACGTAAGCTGCTGGCCGAAACCGTTGCGGCCCTGGTGGCCAAACACGCCGGCCCGGCTGCCGTGCGCGAGGCGATGGAGTCGGAACGCGGATACAACGAGTCGCTGTGGCAGCTGTTGTGCGAGCAGGTCTGTGCCGCGGCGCTGGTGATCCCTGAGAAATTCGGCGGAGCGGGCGGCGAACTCGCCGACGCCGCAACGGTTCTGCAAGAACTGGGCCGCGCGCTGGTGCCCACCCCGCTGCTGGGCACCACACTGGCGGAACTCGCGCTGCTGGCCGCGCCCGAGCCGGACACCGAGACGCTGGAAGCCCTGGCCACCGGCACCTCGATCGGCGCGGTGGTCTTCGACGACGATTACGTGGTCAACGGGGATATCGCCGACGTCGTCGTCGCGGCCACAGACGGCCAGCTGAGCAGGTGGACGCGGTTCACCGCGTATCCCGTCGCCACCATGGACCCCACCCGTCGACTGGCCCGGGTAGAACCGTTGCAGACCATCGCTTTGGGCGCCGACCCGAGCATTGCCGATACCGCCGCCATCCTGCTGGCGGCCGAGCAGATCGGCGCAGCCGAACGCTGTCTTGAATTGACCGTGGAATACACCAAGAGCCGAGTGCAGTTCGGGCGGCCGATCGGCAGCTTCCAGGCACTCAAGCATCGAATGGCCGATCTGTATGTCGCGGTTTCCGCGGCCCGCGCCGTCTTCGAAGACGCAATCACCGACCCCTCACCCACCAACGCCGCCCTTGCCCGCATCGGCGCCAGCGAAACGTTCTGTGACGTGGCCGCCGAGGGCATCCAGATGCATGGCGGCATCGCGATCACCTGGGAACACGACATGCACCTGTATTTCAAACGCGCACATGGCAGTGCCCAGCTGCTTGGTCCGCCGCGGGAGCAGTTAAGACGACTGGAAACTGAGGTGTTCTAACCGCGTGAATGATCGCGTCGGTCGGCTTGTGGACCTGCCCCGGCCCGTTGGTTACGTGCTTGGAGGGGGTGGCAGTCTCGGCGCGATCCAAGTCGGCATGCTGCAAGCGCTCAGCGAACACGACATCACTCCAGACCTTGTCGCTGGCACCTCGGTCGGGTCGCTCAACGGCGCCGTCGTGGCCTTCGATCCCAAAGGCGCCCCCAACCGCTTGTCGCATCTGTGGGCACGGGTGACGCGCAAACAGGTCTTCCCGGGCGGCCTGCTCTCCCAGGGCCGGACATTGCGACGCACCAAGACCCATCTATTCCCCAACACCAGGCTTGCCGCGCTCATCACCGACTTCATGGGTGCGACCACCGCCTTCGGCGACCTGGCCCTGCCTTCGGCGACCTGGCCCTGCCTTCGCCGCCGTCACCATGGACATCGCCGCCGCGCGTCCATACGCCGTGCGGGACGGCCCGCTGCTGCCCGCGCTGTTGGCCAGCGCCGCCATCCCCGGTATCTACCCGCCCGTCGAACATGACGGTCGCCGCCTCTACGACGGCGGCGGCGTCGCTAACGTCCCGATGCGCCAAGCGGTCGGGATGGGGGCACGTTCGCTGGTGGTGCTTGACTGCAACTACCCAGGCCAACTGCCGGCGGCTACCGACACCCTCGCTGAGGTGCTGCTGTACACGGCGCTGGTGACGATGCGCTCGCAAGCCGTATTCGAGGCGCCGCGCGTCGCCGCCGGGAGTGTTCTAGCCTGGGCCGCGTGACAGATCGTGTCGCGCTGCGCGCCGGCGTCCCACCGTTCTATGTGATGGACGTGTGGCTGGCAGCCGCCGAGCGCCAGCGCACCCACGGCGATCTGGTGAACCTGTCGGCCGGCCAGCCCAGCGCGGGCGCCCCCGGGCCGGTGCGCGCGGCCGCGGCGGCCGCCCTGCATCTCAACCAGCTGGGCTACACGGTGGCGCTGGGCATCCCGGAGCTGCGCGGCGCCATCGCGGCGTCGTATCTGGATCGGCATGGGCTGCAGGTCAGCGCCGACGACGTGGTGGTGACGACGGGTTCGTCGGGCGGGTTCCTCCTGACGTTTCTGGCCTGCTTCGACGTCGGCGACCGGGTGGCGGTCAGCAGCCCGGGGTACCCCTGCTACCGCAACATCCTGTCGGCGCTCGGGTGCGAGGTCGTCGAGGTCGAATGCGGACCGGAGACGCGGTTCCAGCCCACCGCGCAGATGCTCGCCGAGATCGACCCGCCGGTGCAGGGCGTGGTGGTGGCCAGTCCCGCGAACCCGACCGGAACGGTCATTCCGCCCGCGGACTTGGCGGCGATCGCTTCGTGGTGTGAGGCCTCCGGGGTGCGGCTGATCAGCGACGAGGTCTATCACGGGCTGGTCTACGAGGGGGCGCCGCAAACCAGCTGCGCCTGGCAGACGTCGCGGAATGCGGTGGTGGTCAACAGCTTTTCCAAGTACTTCGCGATGACGGGCTGGCGGCTGGGTTGGTTGCTGGTGCCGCCCGAACTGCGCCGTGCGGTGGATTGCCTGACGGGTAACTTCACCATTTGCCCACCGGTGCTGTCCCAGTACGCCGCCGTCGCGGCGTTCACCCCCGAGGCGGTTGCTGAGGCGGACGGCCATCTACACCAGTACGCCGTCAACCGCGCAATGCTGCTCGATGGCCTACAGGATCTCGGTATCAACCGGCTGGCCCCCACCGACGGCGCCTTCTACGTCTATGCCGACGTTTCGGATTTCACAACGGACTCGATGGCGTTCTGTTCGAAGTTGTTGGCCGACAACGGGGTTGCGATCGCTCCTGGCATCGACTTCGACACCGTGCACGGCGGTTCGTTCGTCCGGCTATCCTTCGCCGGCCCAACCGGCGATATCGAGGAGGCGCTGCGCCGGATGGGTGCGTGGCTTGCCGTGCATCATGATGCATATCACTGATGTTATGATGACGTCGTGCGTACGACGGTCAACATCGACGACCATCTTCTCGCCGAGGCGAAGGTTCTCGCCGCACGAACGTCTCGTTCGCTCGGCGCGGTGCTAGACGATGCGTTGCGAGCAATGCTGCGGCGCGAGACCGACGAACACCGTCGCGGCGAGTTTCGACTGCCGACGCACGGTACCGGAGGATTGCAGGCCGGCGTCGATCTGAACGACAAGGAAGCACTCGCCGAACTGACGGGCGACAATGCTGCTCCTTGACGTCAACGTCTGCGTATACGCCATCCGCGAGGACAGCAGCGTCGACCACGACGCATACCGGACGTGGGTCGAGGGTGCCCTCACCGGCGACGAACCCATCGGGATAAGCGAACTCGTGCTGTCGAGTGTTATCCGGCTTCTTACCAACCATCGAGTGTTTCGACAACCGAGCACGACGATCCAGGCGCTCGACGCGTGCCGTGCGCTGAGGTCGGCGCCCGCCGCCGTCCCGCTGCGGCCCGGACCACGACACTGGAACATCTTCGATTCCCTTTGCGCCGAAGTCGGAGCAAGGGCGAACACGGTCCCGGACGCATATCACGCCGCACTCGCGATAGAAAACGGCGCGACGTGGATTACCACCGACCGCGCATTCGCCCGTTTTCCGGGTCTCCGCTGGCGGCGTCCCATCGGCTGACCCAGCTATAGCCGGTTGTTCGGCTCCACAGCGGGCCATTGCGCGCCCCCCATACGGGCCCTCGGTCGGATCGCCCGGCTCCTCCGCGGGCCGTTCCGGCCCGCATCGTCGCCGGCTAAAGCCAGGTGTCGGCGGTGGTCGTGGTGAGGAATGCCTCGAGGTCGTCGCGCCACTGCGCGGGTGTGGTCTTGTCTGGTTCGATGCCGGTGTAGTCGCCGCGATAGAACAGCAACGGGCGGGGCTTGACCTTGGGCACCTCCGACAGCGATTTCACCGCGCCGAACACCACGAAGTGATCGCCGCCATCGTGCACGGACGCCACCGTGCAGTCGATATGCGCCAGTGAGCCGTCGATGATCGGTGAGCCCAGCTCCGACGGGTGCCAGTCGATACCGGCGAACTTGTCCGGTTCCTTGGAGCCGAATCGCGCCGAGATGTCCTTCTGCTTCTCGTGCAGCACATTGACACAGAACTTTCCGCTGGCCTCGATGGCATTCCACGAACGCGACACCTTCGTCGGGCAGAACAGCACCAGCGGCGGGTCCAGTGACAGCGCCGCGAACGACTGGCAGGCGAAGCCCACCGGGACGTCGTCGCGCACCGTGGTGATGATGGTGATCCCGGTACAGAACTGACCGAGCACGTTGCGGAACGTGCGCGCGTCGATCGGTGCCGCGGTCACGCCGTAAAACCTACTGGCCGCGGGCGCCGACCGTGAAGTCGTGACCCCACAAGCTGACGGCGGTGCTTTCCCGGGCAATCCAATCCCGGTCGTCGACCTGCCTTCCCTCACAACCGAATTCGACGTCGAACCCGCCGGGTGACTTCATGTAGAAGGACAGCATCAGATCGTTGACGTGCCGACCCAGCGTGGCCGACATGGGCACCTTGCGCCGCAACGCCCGGTCCAGGCACAGTCCGACGTCGTCGGAGTTCTCCACCTCGACCATCAAGTGCACCATGCCGCTCGGCGTCGGCATCGGCAGGAAAGCCAGGCTGTGGTGGCGCGGGTTGCAGCCGAAGAAGCGCAGCCAGGCTGGCGGCCCGTCGGCGGGCCGGCCCACCAACTGCGGCGGGAGCCGCATCGAGTCACGTAGCTTGAAGCCGAGCACATCGCGGTAGAAGTGCAACGCCTCGGCGTCGTCGCGGGTGGACAGCACCACATGGCCCAGCCCCTGCTCACCGGTGACGAACCGGTGCCCGTACGGGCTGACCACGCGGCGGTGCTCCAGCGCGGCACCGTGGAAAACCTCCAGGCAGTTGCCCGACGGGTCGGAGAACCGGATCATTTCGTCCACCCGCCGATCCGCCAGCTCAGCGGCGGTGGCCTCCTTATACGGCGTGCCCTCCAGGTCGAGGCGGTTGCGGATCTCCTGCAGGCCTTCGGCATTCGCGCACTCCCAGCCGGCTGCGGACAGCCGGTCGCGCTCGCCGGGAACGATCACCAGCCGGGCCGGGAAGTCGTCCATCCGCAAATACAGGGCGCCCTCGGTGCTGCCGGTGCCCTCGATCATGCCGAGCACCTTCAGGCCGTACTCCCGCCAAGCCGCCACGTCGGTGGCCTCGATGCGCAGATAGCCCAGCGAGCGGATGCTCATCACGCACCTCCCAAGAAGTCAATGGTCAGCTTGTTGAACTCGTCGAACTTCTCCACCTGCACCCAATGTCCACACTGCCCGAAGACGTGCAACTGCACACGCGGAATGGTCTTCAGTGCGACCACCCGCTCGAGACCAAGGTGGTCGAACAGGCCCTTGAGCGCAGTCGCGGCAAACCGGTTGAACTGCCCGTGCTCGGCGCGTTTGTCGGAGTGGCCGTAGCCCGGCTGGTCGACGGCAAGCACATGGAAGTACTGGGCCAGCACCCCGATGTTGCGCGCGAAGTTCGTCCAGCTCGAGGCGCCCGGGCCACTGCCGTGCAGCAGCGCAATCGTCTGGTCGTTGCCGACACCGGCCTCGTGGTAGTGCAGTTTCAACGGGCCCTTTAAATCTGGGCCGCCAACCTGCGCATAGCGCGAGGTCGACTCGAACGTCAACTCCTCGGTCGCGGTCACTAAGCGCCGCTCCTCCTTATCGCTTCGCTCTGCATCGTCGCCGGCGGCATCAGACCATGGTGTCGCCAGGCGGCAACCCGAACTCGTGATTCCCGAAGATCACATACGCCCGCTCGGGGTCGTTGGCGGCGTGCACCCGGCCGGCGTGCGCGTCGCGCCAGAACCGCTGGATAGGAGCGTCATTGGCCAGGGCGGTGGCGCCGGAAGCTTCAAATAGCCGGTCGATCGAGGCGATCGCGCGCCCGGTGGCGCGCACCTGGTCCCGGCGGGCGCGGGCACGCAGCTCGAAGGGGATCTCCTTGCCGGCGGCCAACAACGCGTACTCGTCGCCGACATTGCCGATCAGCTGCCGCCACGCCGCGTCGATGTCGCTGGCCGCCTCGGCGATCCGGACCTTGGCGAACGGGTCGTCCTTGGCCTTCTCACCGGCGAACGCCGCACGCACCCGCTTGCCCTGATGCTCGACGTGGGCGCCGTAGGCACCGTAGGCCATGCCCACGATCGGCGCCGAGATCGTCGTCGGATGCATTGTGCCCCAAGGCATCTTGTAGACCGGCGCGGTGTTGGTCTGCAGCCCGGCCGCGGTGTGGTCGTTCATCGCCTTATACGACAGGAACCGGTGCCGCGGCACAAAGACGTCCTTGACGACGATGGTGTTGCTGCCGGTGCCCCGCAGGCCGACCACATACCACACGTCGTCGATGCGGTACTCGGTGCGCGGGATCAAAAAGCTGCCGAAGTCGACCGGGCGGCCGTCCTTGATGACCGGCCCGCCCACGAAGCACCAAGTGGCATGGTCACATCCCGATGACCAGTTCCAGGAGCCGCTGACCAGGTAGCCGTCGTCGGCCACGGTGCCCGCACCCATCGGGGCGTACGACGACGAGATCCGCACGTCTTGGTCCTCGCCCCAGACCTCCTCCTGGGCCCGTTGGTCGAACAGCGCCAGGTGCCAGTTGTGCACGCCGACGATCGAGCCCACCCAGCCGGTGGACCCGCAGGCGCTGGCAAGACGGCGTGCTGCCTCATAAAACAGCGTGGGATCGCACTCCAGGCCGCCCCACTGTGCCGGCTGCAACAGCTTGAAAAAGCCGATCTCTTGGAGCTCGTTGACGGTGGCGTCCGGCAGCCGGCGCAGGTCCTCGGTCTCTTGGGCCCGCTGCCGCAACTTGGGCAGCAGTTCGTCGATGTCGGATAGGACCGACTGGGCGTCGGCGTCGTCGCGTTGTTCAATGGACTTGACGTGCTCCCTAGCATGAATGCTAGGAATTCCCGGATGGCTATGCCGCTGTTGGGGTGCTTCCTGCTTCATCGTCCCGAGCCTCCCTGCTGGGAGGACTTACCGAAGCTCCACAGGCGTTTAATCTCTCCGCCCGCCCGGCGGCGAGGATGACTTCGGCGGCGTTGTGGTCGCGATCGTGCACTACGTGGCAAGCCGGACATGTCCAGGAGCGGATTCGTAGTGGCAACTCGTCGAGCCGATGCCCGCACTTGCTGCAGATTTTGCTTGACGCCAGCCATCTCGATACAGGATGTAGTGTGCGACCGTAGCGTTGGCACTTCTCGTTGATGATCCGCACGAACTGAGTCCAGCCGGCATCGCTGATCGCGCGCGCCAGCCGCTTGTTGATGACCATCCCGGCAACGTTGAGGTCCTCGACATGGATCACTTGGTTCTCGCGAACCAACGCCAGGGCCTGCTTGTGGTGATTGTCGCGACGTGTACGGGCGATCTTGCCGTGCTGGATGGCGAGCTTGCGCCGGGTTTTGTCTCTGCTGTTTGACCCCTTCTGTCGACGGGAATGTTCGCGCTGAAGTCGCATGAGCTTGCGCGACTTGCGTTGCAGATATTTCGGATTCGCGATATCCGTCCGCGCGCCGGCGGTGTCGAAGATCGTCGCCAACCGGGCGATGCCCAGATCCATCCCGGCTTCCGAATCCACCACTGGCAGTGGCGTACTCGCCACGTCGAGGACGAAGCTGACGTAATAGTGTCCGTCGGGTTCGCGGATTATCGTCACGCTCGACGGATCGCTCGGCATTTGCCGCGACCAGCGCACTCGTAACTCGCCGACTTTCGCCACGAACAGCCACCCATTGGAGCGCAGCCGGAATCCATTGCGGGTGAGTCGAAATGACTGCCGATGATCCTTCTTCGACTTCATTCTTGGCCGACCCATCCTGCGGCCCTTTCGCTTGCCCGAGCGGGATTCGAAGAAATTTCGGAACGCCCGGCGCGCGTCGCCAACCGCCTGCACCAGCGCCACACTGGGCACCTCGGACAACCAGCGGCGCTCTTCGGTGGTCTTCGCGATCGTGATCACCCGCCGCTGAACCTCGCTGTCCGAGAGCTTCACTCCGGTCCGATAAGCTTCGTCTCGGGTGCGCAACGCGTCGTTGAACACCACACGGCAACACCCGAATATGCGGCCCAGCTCCCGCTGCTGGGCTGATGTTGGTTCGATGCGGTATCGGTAACGCACCTGCACACTGACACCGTAGTGGCAGCCACCGACAATAAAGCCGACCCACTGCCGCGAGCAGCACACCGTGTCGGCACTGCACACACACCTGACGCACCTGGTGTTCGTTACTAAACGCCGTGCCTGCATGTCGGGACAGCAGTGGTCGCCGTCCGACTTCGCCTTCCCCTGCGGCGGGAAGCCCATGTCGATCATCTGCCACCAATTCGATGGCCAAGCCCGCCGGGTTCGACCAGCACAGGGCCGTGCCCGGCGCCCAACCGGACTGGCTAAGCTCGAACTTAAGTTCGTGGCTTTCGCCGAATAGAGTCGTGGTCACTGCATTGCCTCCCATGAGTGCCAACATGGAACAGAGATTAGAACACGTTCCGATTTGTGTCGAGCACGTTGTTCCTGCAGATGGTAGCGCCAGCTAGCACGGTTTCTGTAACCTGTTCTAGTTATGACGGAAGTGAGGCTCGTCTTGACCGACGCAGTTCCCGACGAGCCGCTGGGCAGCCACGTCCTTGAACTGCAGATCGCCGACGTGGTCGCCGAGACCGATGAGGCGCGGTCGTTGGTGTTCAAAGTTCCGGACGGCCCAGAAGATCCAGCCATCCCGGCGGACCGGCTGCGCTACGCGCCCGGTCAGTTCCTGACGCTGCGCATCCCGAGTGACTGCACCGGCTCGGTCGCGCGCTGTTATTCGCTGTGCAGCTCGCCGTTCACCGACGACGCGCTCATGGTCACGGTGAAACGGACCGCCGACGGATACGCGTCCAACTGGCTGTGCGACCACGCCCACCCCGGGATGCGGATCCACGTGCTGGCGCCGTCGGGCAATTTCGTGCCCAAGACGCTCGACGACAACTTTCTGCTGATGGCAGCGGGCAGCGGAATCACCCCGATCATGTCGATCTGCAAGTCGGCGCTCTCCGAGGGCAGCGGGCAGGTGACACTGCTCTACGCCAACCGCGACGACCGCTCGGTGATCTTCGGCGATGCGCTGCGCGAGCTGGCCGCCAAGTACCCCGACCGGCTGACGGTGGTGTACTGGCTGGAGTCGCTGCAGGGGCTGCCGAGCGCCGCCGCCCTGGCGAAGCTGGCCGCCCCGTACACCGACCGCCCCGCGTTCATCTGCGGGCCCGGGCCGTTCATGCAGGCCGCTCAAGATGCCCTCAAGGCACTGAACGTGCCCGCGCGACAGATCCACCTCGAGGTGTTCCGGTCGCTGGAGACCGACCCGTTCGCGGCGGTGAAGATCGAGGACGGTGTTGATAGCGGCGATACGCCGGATGCCACGGTGGTGGTGGAGTTGGACGGTGAGACGTACACCGTGTCGTGGCCACGCCGCGCCAAGCTGCTCGACGTGCTGCTGGACGCCGGTCTGGACGCGCCATTCTCCTGCCGGGAGGGCCACTGCGGAGCGTGTGCCTGCACCCTGCGCAACGGCAAGGTGAACATGGAAGTCAACGATGTGCTGGAGCAGCAGGACCTCGACGAGGGACTCATCCTGGCCTGTCAATCCCACCCGGAGACCGATTCGGTCGAAGTCACCTACGACGAGTAGCCGCGGCGTTAAGTTCTGCGGGAGTCGGCGCGAAAGGGAGCAGGATGAAGCGGCTGGTGACGGCTCTGGCGGGCGTCGGACTGGTGCTGGCGTTTCTGCCTCCAGCGGTCTGCGCGGCGGACGGCAACACCGCCACCATCTTGTTTCCGGTCGACGAGGCGACCCAACTGGAGACGCACACCTTAGTCGATTGCCACCGGTCGACCGGCAGCTGCGACTTCACCGCCGGGGCCGACTTGCGCACACCCGATGGGGTGACCGGATTCCCACCCGGCCTGTGGGCCCGGCAGAGCACCGAGGTGCGCTCCACGAACCGGTCGGCCTACCTGGACGTGCACGCCAACGGCGGCCCGTTCACCAAGGTCTTCAAACAAGGCGGGCCCGACGTGGTCACCACCATCTACTGGGGTGCAGGCCCGCCGGACCAGTACCAGACCGTCGGCGTCATCCACTCTACCGATTGGCGGACCGGCCAACCGAAGACGGACTCCAACGTCATCGTCTGCGCGCACATCCAGGTGGTCTACACCGGCGTGAACCTCACCTCGCCCAGCACCTGCGCCCAGACCACGTTTTCGTGAGCCCCCTTCCGGGAACGATTGTCGTAACGATCTTGGTCGGCTGGCCACAGCCGATGGGCGATGCCGGCATTGGATCGCCCCTCCCTCCGCCGTCAGCGCCAAGACCTCGCGCTCCCGCGGACTAAGGAGTCTTGGGTTGGCAGGTAACGGTCAGGTGTGTGTTTCTTCGGTGACTTTGGTCTCTACACCAAAATGCTCGGCGAGGAGACGATGATGCGCGAGCAGACTCCCGTGTCGGTTCAGGAGGACATCTTGATCGAGGTGCTGAAGGACTTTCCCGACAACGTCGCGGCGTATGCATGCCATAGGCGTCTGACGAAAGCCGATTACGACACCGTGCTGATACCAGACATCGAAGACAAACTGACTCGGCATAATAAGCTGCGCATCTACTGCGAGATCGCGCCCGATTACGCCGGGCTCGAACCCGATGCGGTTTGGGGGGATTGGAAGTTCAGCTTCAGTACGTGGTTCGACTGGGAACGCGGCGCGATCGTCACTGACGTGGAATGGATGAGCTGGGCAACGAAATTTTTCGGTCTTTTGGTGCCTGGGGAGTGGCGTGCATTTCCGACCGCTGAAGCCAGCAAAGCGCGCGAATGGATTGTTGAAGCGCAACAGTAACTGCGATAGTCAGGGGTTAGCGGTCAGTCTTCAGGCATGATTCCGCCAGGGTGTAGCACCTAACTTTAACTAAATGCGACCCTGATCAGGACACGGCGGCCTTTTCACCCCTTGCTCAACGTCTGGCCTGTACTTCGTATGACGCTGCGCAAGAGCTCGATCTGCGCAGTTACGAGCTGCTCGGCCGAGTCCAGGGTGGCATCGACGACGGCCTTGCGCCGCGACTGGTCGTCGAGCACGCAAGTCACCTCATCGATGGACATGTGAGCTCGACCCCGACCTTCTTTGCGGCCTAGAGCGATTCGAGCAAATCGTCGGATAGGCCGATCACTCGTTGTGCCACTGTCTTCTCGGGGTCTTGGTATCTACCGTCGCCGGCTGAAGCCGCATCCGCGTTGTTTCAGGTTGTGTCCCAACGGTATCTGAAAACCTCAATCGTCATCACCACCAACCGTGGTGTCGGATCCTGGGGTGAAATTTCTGGGTTCCTTCTGGTTACAGGCTGAATCGTGTCTTTACACCGTCGGTTCGTCGACGCTGCCGATGTGGCGCCGGGTGTAAGACATGATGTCCGCGGCGGGAACGGCAGTTGAAGTGCCGGTAGTTTATGTGCGATAGCAATCTGCACGTTGTGCCACCATGGGGCATGGCCGATCCGGAGGGTGACGCGTTGAGTGTGGACAAAGTTGCCCGGCCCACCACCGCCGACGTGGCCCGGCTTGCCAGCGTGTCGACCGCAACGGTCAGTTACGTACTGAACAATGCCGAAGGCCGTAAGATCTCGCCGCGTACCCGGGAGGCGGTCTACCGCGCCGCCGCACAGCTGGGTTATCGGCCTAATTTTGCCGCGCGGAACCTCGCCCGCGGTAAAAGCGGCGTGGTTTTGTACGTGGTTCCGCGTGTGGCGGTGGGCGAGATGCCGATGCAGGCAGGAAGCCAGATGACAACAGAGCTGGCGCGCCTGGGCTTGCTGCAGGTGCAGATCTTCGAGACCGAGGACGATCAACATGTCATCAACGCGGTCAAGAATCTTGACCCCGTCGCCGTCACCAGCCTGTTCCCGCTGAACAGAGACGTCCTCAGCGCGGTGCAGGCCGCATCAATACCGCACATCGAGATCGGGGCACTGCCCGCGCTCGGAGCTCCGCATCTATCGGTCGGCGAGGTCCGCATCGAGCACCTAGCCTCGCGGGGTCACCAAGAGATCGCGTTCGCCTATACGGGGATCGCCAGATGGCGTGCCCTGGGTGATTACTGGCTCGACGGTATCGTCCGTGCGGCGCGGGCCCGCGATCTTCCGCCCATCCGCCTTGCCGAGGTCACCCAGGACAATGCCGCGGAGGTGGTGACCAATTGGGTACACGACGGCGTAACCGCAGTGTGTGCGCAAAGCGATGAGATAGCGTGCCTCGTCCTGTACGGCATCCGCGAAGCGGGATTGCGCTGCCCAGGCGACCTTGCCGTAATCGGCGTCGATGCCACTCCGATGGGAGCACTAAGCTCTCCGCCACTGACCACGGTGGAGTTCAACCCCACCGCGGTCGCCGACGCGGCGATCGCCGCCACCCTCTCCAAATTGGGGTATCCGGCCCTGCCGCCTCCTCGGCCAACGGACATTGCGCGCCTCATCGTGCGCGCCTCTACTTAACCCTTGAACTTTCGCATCGGCCCTGGCGCCTAGGCAGTTACGGGATTCACCCGCTGTCATACGCACCTTCTTCACCTGAAGTCCTGGAGCTAGACAATCCGCAGGTTAAGCGCGTAACTTTCGGCCATGACGGTTCGGTTCGTGGAACGAAATAGTCGCATAGAGGCCAGAAAGGGTACTTATGACGGTGCACGCTGTGCTGGACGAGATCCGTAAACGACCCGGCACCGGAGACGTGATTCCGATCATCGATCCCGCCAGCGAAGAGCAGATCACCGAGTTCACCGATTGCGGCTCAGAAGCCGTCAACGACGCAGTTGCGCGTGCGAAGGCGTCCGCCGAGTCGGGTGTCTGGCAGGGGCTGGCCGGCAGCGAGCGGGCAAAGGTGCTGTGGCGTATCGCTGATCTGATCGACCAGAATGCGGCCATTCTGGCTGAGCTCGAATCGCTCAACGCCGGCATGCCGCCGGGTCAAGCACAGATGATCGTGTCTGTTGGTTCCGAGTGGTTCCGGTACTACGCCGGCTGGTGCACGAAGATCGAGGGGATCGCGGCCGACGTGAACACCAGCGGGCTTACGGGCATCGAATCGCATCTGCACGCTTACACCCTGAAAGAACCCTACGGTGTGGTGGGGCTGATCTTCCCGTGGAACGGCCCGGTGTTCAATTTTTGCGCCAAGCTTGCGCCCTCGCTGGCCGCGGGCTGCAGTAGCGTCGTCAAGCCCGCCGAGGAGACACCGCTGTCGGCGTTGGTGTTGGAAAAAATCCTGGCAGAGGCCGGAGTGCCAGATGGTGTCGTGAACTTGCTGATCGGCTACGGTCACACCGCGGGTGCCGCCATCACCGCGCATCCCGACGTCGAGAAGGTCGCCTTCACCGGATCGACCGAGGTCGGCAGGGCAATCGTGGCGGCGTCGTCCGAAAGCAACTTGAAGAAGGTCACGCTGGAACTCGGGGGCAAGTCGCCGGTGCTGATCTTCGACGACGCCAATCTGGACCTGGCCACCGCGGTGGCGTCTTTCGGCACCTTTATCCACTCCGGCCAGGCATGTGTATGCGGATCTCGCATCTTCGCGCAGCGCGGTGTCTACGAGGAGGTCGTCGAGCGCATCGCCACGATGGGGAACAACCTAAAGCTGGGCGGCCCCAAAGAAGAGGGCAGCATGATCGGTCCGCTCATCAGCGCCAAGCAGCTCACCCGCGTCATGGGCTATATCGACCAGGGCAAGTCCGATGGCGTCGAGGTCGTCACCGGCGGGCACCGGCTCGACCGGCGCGGATACTTCGTCCACCCAACCGTGCTCACCAGCGTCAAGACCACGAGCAGGCTGTTCCAGGAGGAGATCTTCGGGCCTGTGGTCACGATCCTGCCGTTCGACGACGACGATGAAGCCGTCGCCCTGGCCAACGACAGCACCTACGGGCTGGCTGCTACCGCTTGGACTCGCGACCTAAGCCGCGCGCATCGGATTGCAAAGCGGTTGAAAGCCGGAACCGTGGGGCTGAACTGTCAGATGCAGTTCGACCACTCCATGCCGTTTGGCGGATACAAACAGTCCGGCTGGGGCTACGAGTCAGGCAAAGCGGGCCTCGAGACATACTTGCAAACGAAAATCGTTTGGGCGCAAATGTAAGCCCCAGAAGGCGGGATTTCTCATCGGCCAACCATGACAGTGGCGCGCCGCACCCCGGCAGCGACGCGGAACCCGGCGATGTTGTGGGCACAGCTGCTGGGTCTGTGCAGCTGGTCAGCCGGTGAGCCAGAGCGGATTAAGTTGGCCTATGTGGAGAACTGGGATCAATCAGACGCTGCTCTCGGCATAGAACTGTTTGGCGGCAAGCGACTACACTGACCACCCCCGCAGGTGCGGAATTTTGGTGAGCACGCCTGGGGATTTTCGATGAGCGCCTTCAGCTTAGTGGCCGGCAGACTTCGGGCTCGGCGGGATTCCCGCGACGCGGCACCTCGCCCGCGGCCAAACTCAAGTTCTAGGTCGGCGAAGGTGGCCATGATGGCCGCGACAGCACGTCCCATCGGTGTGTGTACGCCTCTTCTCATAAGGCGCGCAACGTGATTCGGCGATCACAGAGACCGGCGAGTCTGTGTAACTTCCGCAACAGAGCGAGTATCGCCGTGATACCCGTTACCGTCTCACCACGCACGGTCACACAGGACACGCGCTGCGACACAAGAAATGAGAAGGCGGTCACTTATCTCGGGTGCAGTGGCGCGACTCCTTCTCCCGATGCGTCGGGCACACGGTGGCGTTCGATGTAATCCCACTGGATCTCGTAGCCGAGCCCGGGTGCTTGAGGCAGGTTGACGTACCCATCGGGGTAGAGCGGGTCACAGGGCGTCTTGAGATAGGGCGGGGTACCGCCATATCGGACTCCCGGTCCGAGCAAGCCGCGCTCGTAGTACTCGCAAACGTCTTCGCTGGTCGCGCCGAGGACTTGCAGGTTTCCGAAGCCGCTCATATGCAGCTCGCAGCGCAGTCCGAATGCTTCACACACCCCGGCCATCTTCAGCGCCCCGGTGATACCCGCGCGCAAGACGTCGATGCGACTGATGTCAGACGCCCGGCGGCGGATCCACTCTGCTCGTGTGTAGATGCTGCCCTCCGCAATCTCAGGTGAGCAGATCGGGATGTTGAACTGGGCGGCCAGCCTGACGTAAAAGTCCACTCGGTGCTCGGGCATCGGATGCTCGTACCAGTAGAAGCCCAGCCGTTCCAGTTCCCGACCGACTCGCAGCGCGTCGGCATAGTCGTAGTAAGTGCCCCACGGGTCAAACATCGGCACCATGTCATCACCCACCGCCGACCGCACTGCCCGGCACACCTCAATGTCCCACTCCACACACGACGGGCGCGGCAGCGCAGGTTGGCGTGTGGCCGGGTTCCGGTAGTGTTAAGGGTGAATCTTGTATGCGCGATATCCTTGGCTCTGGCACTCCACAGCGTGCGCCGCGTAGTCTTCAGGCATCCCAAGGTTGTTGAAGCTGCTCGCATAGGCCTTCACCCTGTCCCGGGCAGCACCGAGCAGCTTGTACACCGGCAAGCCGGTCACGCGACCGGCCAGATCCCACAGGGCCAAATCGATCACGCTGCAAACATTCTCAGGAAGTTTTGCTGCCCACAGCTGCCGCCAGATCTCCTGCCGGTCGAAAGGATCATGGCCGGCTAGAACAGGGCCAAGGATCAACGCCGTGGTCCGGCGTCCATAGAGCACCGAACGACCGGTCGTGGGATCAACGCTACGGGGCGGCGAGCAGCACACCGTGACAGATCGCGGCCACGATCACCCCACGGGTAAAGGCGTCAACGACGAGGCCGTGAAGCGTGTCGCTGTCGATGTACCGGCGCATTCCACGGGCACGATGGTCGCCGGGCAGAAGCAACGCGTCAATGCCGTCGAGGGTGGTTTGAGTCCAGCTGAACGGATGCTGATACTCGGCCGATTACCGCATCTCCATATATGCGCCGCGAGCGTCCTTGTTCGCCCGCAGCATCCGCCCGACGATTGCCATGGCGCCCAAAACCGGTATCGCAGACCAGATGTCCAAACCGCTACCGCTCACCATGATGTCGTCGGCCACCCCAGGTATGCCGCTTTCGGTTGCAAAAATCACCCGGCGACCGTTCCCGCTCAGGACGCGCCAACTGACTGCGACCTCGGTCGGGTCGAAATCACGATCCGGAATCGGAATCAACACAGTACCCATCGGTGATGCCTGAGCGTACGGCCCCTGTTGCCGCATTCCAGGGGTTGGGCCTCAACACTGATCGCATCTATTTCGCAGACCATGCGATTCGTTAGCTTAAGCCTGCAACGCCGGAAAGGTCGCGACAAGCCAGTTGCCAGCGCCGCGCGGCGGCAGCATCACTGATCGACACTGCCGGTCAGCAATGTCGCAGCTTCCGACTCCTACCGCGGCAGACCCAGCAGCCGCTCGGCGGCCAGCGTGAGCAGGATCTGCTCGGTGCCGCCGGCGATCGTCAGGCAGCGGGTGTTGAGGAAATCGTGCACCGTCGTGTCTTCAATTACGCCCGCGCCTTCGGTCAGGTCCATCCGGTATTCGGCCAGCGCCTGCCGGTACCGCACGCCGATGAGTTTGCGCACGCTGGATTCCGCCCCTGGGTCTTGGCCACCAACGGCCATCTGGGCGATGCGCTGGTCAAGCAGCGAGCCGGTCTGGGCGGCGACGATCAACTTCGCCAGCTGGTCCTGTCGGGCGACGTCGAGTTCCCTGTCGGCCACCGCGTCGAGCAACTCTTCCATCGGGTTGCCCAGCGCGGTCCCGGTGGCCATCGCCACCCGCTCATTCGCCAGGGTGATGCGCGCCAATCGCCAGCCGTCGTTCACAGCGCCGACGACCATGTCGTCCGGGACGAACACGTCGTCCAGGAAGACCTCGTTGAACAGCGCATCGCCAGTGATCTCCCGTAGCGGCCGGATCGTGATGCCGGGTGAGCTCATATCGACCAGGAAGTAGGTGATGCCCTCGTGTTTTGGAGCGCTTGGGTCCGTTCTTGCCAGGCATACCCCCCACTGCGCCTTGTGCGCTGAGGACGTCCTCTGCCCGGTGAGCTTCCAGCCACCCTCGACTCGCACCGCCTTGGTGCGCAGCGACGCCAGATCGGACCCGGCTCCCGGCTCCCGGCTCCGAAAACAGCTGACACCAAAAGATTTCGCCGCGCATGGTGGCCGGGACGAAGCGCCGTACCTGTTCCGGCGTCCCGTGCGCGAGGATGATCGGCGCCGCCCACCAGCCGATCACCAGATCCGGCCGGGCCACACCCACGGCCGACATTTCCTGATCGATCAACAGCTGCTCCGCCGGTGAGGCATCGCGCCCGTAGGGCGCCGGCCAGTCCGGCGCCAGCAGCCCCGCCTCGGCCAGGGCCATCTGTCGTTTGTTTCTCGGGCAGCACGGCGATCTCGGCAACCGCTTCGGCGATCTGGGGCCGCAGGCCGGCGACCACATCGAGATCGATACCGAGGCGGCGACGGACACCGGCCCGGGTCAGCGCGGTGATACGGCGCAGCCAGCGTGCCGACCCGCCGAGAAACTGCCCGATGCCGTAGGCCCGGCGCAGGTACAGATGCGCGTCGTGCTCCCAGGTGATGCCGATACCGCCGAGAACCTGGATGCAGTCCTTGACATTGGCCTTCGCGGCGTCGACACCGATGCTGGCGGCGATGGCCGCAGCGATCGACAACTGCCGGCGATCCGGTTCCGCCGCCGCGCGTGCAGCATCGACTGCGGCGACCGCGGCCTGCTCGGCACTGCACAGCATCTCGGCGCACAGGTGCTTGATCGCCTGGAAGCTGCCGATCGGCTTGCCGAACTGCTCACGCACTTTGGCGTAGGCGACGGCGGTGTCCAGAGCCCATCGACTCACGCCGGCCGCCTCGGCGGCCAGCACGGTGGCGGCCAGGTCCTCCACCCACTGCCGGGATGCGGCGGCCACCGCTGCGGCCGGTGCCGAGGTCAGCACCACTCGGGCCAACGGCCGGGAGAAGTCGGTGGCGCACATTGGCTCGACCACCACACCGTCGTCGGCGGTGTCGACGAGCAGCCAATTCCTGTAGGCCGGCAGCAGCAGGCCGTCGGCGGTGGCGCCCAGCATCCACCGGACGCTGCCCGACGCCCGCGAGGTCGCGGCGTCGAAGTGCACGTCACCGTCGAGCGCCACCCCTGCGACGCGTTCACCGGACGCGAGCGCGCGGCACAGTCCCGCGTCGGAGACGACCAAGGTGGCCAGCGCGGTGGTCGCGACCGGCCCGGGCACCAACGCCTTGGCCGCCTCGTCGACCATGGCGCACAGATCCTCGATGTTGCCGCCCGCGCCGCCGCAGTCCTCCGGAACGGCGACACCGAACAGTCCCAGACCGGTCAGGCCGTCGAACACCGGCCGCCAGGCGTCGGCCTTGCCCTGTTCGACATCGCGGATCGCCGCGGTCGCACCCGACGTTGAGGCCCAATCGCGCACCACCTGACGCGCCGCGAACTGTTCGTCGGTGATGGTCGCAGCCACCCGGACTCCTCGTTTGCCGTCAGTAGGGTGCCCCTGCGCGCTAGAACGTGTTCTAATAGTGCCAGCGATCAACCGTCAAGTCGATCGGCATTACAGCAGGACACGTCGATGTCTCGGCATCACGGAGGTGGGTAATTCACGCTCGCAATGCGTATCGTTTGAGAGCGAACCACCAGGAGAAGGAGCTGCCCGTCACATGTCGTCGCCAGCGAACACCAACTCGGGCCGTGTCCCTGATGTGCAGCCCCGGGAGGTCATGAACGTGGCGGTATTGGCCGAGTCCGAGCTCGGTTCGGAGGCGCAGCGGGAGCGTCGCAAACGCATCCTGGACGCGACAATGGCCATCGCGTCCAAAGGCGGCTACGAGGCAGTTCAGATGCGTGCAGTCGCCGACCGGGCCGATGTGGCGGTCGGCACGCTATACCGGTATTTCCCGTCGAAAGTGCATCTGCTGGTCTCGGCACTGGGCCGGGAGTTCGAACGCATCGACGCCAAAACGGATCGGTCCGCACTGTCCGGCGGCACCCCGTACCAGCGACTGAACTTCATGGTCAGCAAGCTCAACCGCGCGATGCAGCGCAATCCACTGCTGACCGAGGCGATGACCCGTGCGTACGTCTTCGCCGACGCCTCCGCGGCGGGTGAGGTTGACCACGTCGAGAAGCTCATCGATTCCATGTTCGCGCGTGCGATGAGTGATGGCGAACCGACCGAAGACCAGTACCACATCGCCCGGGTGATCTCGGATGTGTGGTTGTCGAACCTGCTCGCGTGGCTCACCCGGCGGGCGTCGGCAACCGATGTCAGCAAGCGGCTAGACCTGGCTGTGCGGCTTTTGATCGGCGATCAGGACAACCCGAAGATCTGAATGCTCAGGCCGGCGGCCCGGCTGTGCGCCCCCGGATCAGCTCGGTGTCGAGCACCTCGGTAACCAGCAGGCCCGAGCGCGGAGGGCTGTGCAATAGCTCACCGGCGCGGCGGCCCTTCTGCAGACTCGACTGCGCCACCGTGGTCAGTCCCCGGCTGATCGCCTCGGCCACGCCATCGAATCCGGTGACGGTCATCTGACCCGGCGCGTAAATGCCGTGTGCCCGAAGGTAATCCAAGGCCGACAGGGCCAACACGTCCGCGGTGCACATCAACGCGGTAATCCGCGGGTTGGCACCCAGCGCCACCTTGGCGGCACCGCCGCCCGACGTCGGCAGGTGCTCGTAGCTTTCCACCACCGTCAGCGAATCCGGGTCCAGCCCAGCCGCGGCCATCGCATCGCGAAGGCCGTGGATGCGTTCGCGCTGCACGTGAAAAGTGGCCGACTCCAGGCGTTCGCGGTCCACGCCACCTTGTCGACGGTCACGCCCCAGCCGCATGCTCAGCAGTCCAATCTCACGATGACCCAACCCGATTATGTAGTCGGCGAGCTTGCGCATTGCCGCACGGTCGTCAATGCCCACCCGGTGGGCACCCAGAACGTCTTTGGGCTGGTCGACCACGACAACGGGCAAGTGCCGTTGAAGAACGACCTCGAGGTAGGGGTCGTCGTCGGATACCGAATACACCACGAAGCCGTCGACCCCCGCGGCAAGCACCGCCGAGGTACCGTCGGCGACGCTCCGACTCGGGCCGACCGCCACGAGGAGCAGTCCCTGACCTAGCTCCTCACATGACTGCGCAACTCCGGCAACGAAATCCAGTGCTGCGGGGTCGCTGAAGGAATAGGTCAGCGGTTCGGCCATCACCAAACCAACCGCACCGGCCTTGCGCGTCCGCAAAGATCGTGCCACCGGATCGGGCCCCAGGTATCCCAGTCGTTTCGCCGTGGCGAGTACTCGTTCACGCAGGCCGGCCGAGAGCTGATCAGGCCGGTTGAACGCATTTGAGATGGTGGTGCGCGAGACCTTGAGCTCAGCTGCCAACGAGGCCAGGGTCGCCCGGCGACGATGCGGGCCGGCAGCGGCCCGCTGAGGAGCCGGGCCATCGAACCCGGCCCGCCTTCGCGGCATGGGGCTCATGTTCCGTGACGCTACATCGATCCATTTGCGCGCACCCTGGACTGCTGCGCTACAGTCTGCTGCAAACGATTTTCATTAGTAGACTGGTCGGGCAGCCGGCCGGCGAGAGGAACACCGACGGTGCGGACGGCAGTAGTCAGCCTGGCGATCAGCCTGTCGACGATCGTCGTCGGTCTGATGGGCTCGGTGGTACTGGCGGGCTGCGGCAATGGGCCGCATCCGCGGGCCGCCACCGTGGTGGCATCCACCGGCGTGTGGGGCAGCGTGGTTGGCACAGTAGCCGACGGGCACGTCACCGTGAAGTCCATCCTGACCAGCGCCCAGGTAGATCCACACACGTATGAGGTGAGCCCGGTCGACGACGCCGCTATCGCCGACGCCGCGCTGGTGGTGTACAACGGCGGGGGCTATGACCCCTGGGCCGACAAGGTGCTGGCCGCTCACCCGGCGATCGAATCGGTCAACGCGTACTCGCTGCTGTCTCCTGCGCCGAGCGACAGCGGCGGCCATCCCAATGAGCATGTCTTCTACAACTTGGACGTCGCCAAGTCGGTCGCCGCCGAGATCGCCGACAACCTAGCGACTATCGACCCCCACAACGCGGCCGACTACCGGGCCAACGCCGCCAGGTTCGGCCGCAATGCCGACGCGATCGCCAGCTCTGAACACGCCATTGCCACCGCACACCCGCGGGCCCATGTCATCGCCACCGAGCCCGTCGCCTACTACCTGCTGGCGGCGTGCGACCTAGTCAATCAGGCTCCGCCCAGCTTCACCGTGGCTACCGAGAACGACAACGAGCCGTCACCGGCCGACATGGCATACGTTCTGGACCTGATCAACAACCGCCAGGTCTCGGCGCTCTTAATCAATCCTCAGACCTCCACCGCCGCGACCAACGGCGTCCAAATAGCCGCACGCCGCGCTGGTGTGCCGGTGACCGAAGTGCCCGAAATGTTGCTCAGCGGCACCGACTACCTGACCTGGCAACGCAATACCGTCAATAGCCTCGCCGCCGCGCTCGGTCGAGGCGATAATCACGGCCCGTGACCCACGACGTAGACCAAGCCGTCGACCACGGCGCCAGCACTGCCTCGCTGATTGGTGCCCGGTTGGCGTTCGGTGACCGAGTGCTGTGGGATCACCTCGAGCTAACGGTATCGCCCGGCGAGTTCCTCGCGGTGCTTGGCCCCAACGGCACCGGGAAGACGTCACTGCTCAAGGTGTTGCTCGGACAACTGCCACTGAGCGCCGGAACTGTGCTGGTGGGCGGGCAGCCGGTGGCGTCAAGCAGCGAGCGCATTGGCTACGTGCCGCAGCACCGCCCGATGGAGCGCGGTCTGACCCTGCGTGGGCGCGACCTGGTGCGCCTGGGCGTCGACGGGCGCCGATGGGGTACCACCCAGCTTCGTCGTACCGATAGGACCCGTCGCCGCGACGCGGTGCGACGTGCGCTGCAACAGGTCAATGCCGAACACCTGGCCGACGTCCCGGTCGGGGTGATGTCGGGAGGGGAACTGCAGCAGGTGCGCATCGCCCAGGCGTTGGCCAGCGACCCGATGTTGCTGCTCTGCGATGAGCCGCTGCTGACCTTGGACCCAGCCAACGCCAAGCTGGTATCTGCGCTGATCGACCGTTGTCGCCGGGAGGCGGACACGGCGGTGGTGTCCGTCACCCATGAGGTCAATCCGATCCTGCCCTACGTCGACCGGGTGCTCTATCTGGTCGACGGCCGATTCCGGATCGGCACCGTCGAGCAGGTAATGACCTCCGAGACGCTGTCGGCGCTCTACGGCACCGACATCCAGGTGATGAAGGTCAAGGATCGCTATGTGGTGGTCGGCGAGCCGGCGAACTGGCGCGTGACCGATGCCGAACATGTGTGACAGGCGCTCATGATGAACGACAAGCTCGCAGACCTGTTGGCGCATCTGTTTTCCTTTGATATCACCGCCCACCTGCTGCGCCACGACTTCGTTCAGCAGGCCCTGGTGGCGGCCGCGCTACTGGGTTTGATAGCCGGGCTGATCGGGCCGTTCATCGTGATGCGCCAGATGTCGTTCGCTGTGCATGGCTCCAGCGAATTGTCGCTGACCGGCGCCGCGTTCGCGCTGCTGGTCGGATTCGAAGTGGGCGCCGGCGCGCTAGTCGGCAGTGCTGTGGCCGCGGCGCTGTTCGGCCTGCTGGGGCAGCGAGCCAGGGAACGTGACTCCGCGATCGGGGTGGTGTTGGCGTTCGGGCTGGGTCTGGCGGTGCTGTTCATCCACCTGTATCCAGAGGGACAGACCGGCAGCAGTTTCGCGCTGCTGACCGGCCAGATCGTCGGGGTGGGCTACTCAGGGCTGGAGATCCTGGCAGTGGTCAGCGTGCTCGTCGTCGCCGTGCTGGCTGTGTGCTACCGACCGCTGTTGTTCGCCACCGTTGATCCGGAGGTCGCGGCGGCTCGCGGTGTTCCGGTGCGCGCGCTGGGCCTCGTGTTCGCGGCGCTGGTTGGTGTGGTAGCGGCCCAGGGTGTGCAGATCGTGGGTGCGCTGCTGGTGATGTCGTTGCTTATCACACCGGCGGCTGCGGCTGCCCGCGTGTGCACCTCGCCGGTCGCGGCGATCGTCGCGTCGGTGGTCTTCGCCGAGATTTCCGCCGTCGGCGGCATCGTGCTGTCGCTGGCGCCCGGCGTGCCGGTGTCGGTGTTCGTCGCCATCATCTCGTTTCTGATCTACCTGGTGTGCTGGCTGCTCGGGCGGCGCCGGCAGCTGCCGGTCAGCACGTGACGCGTCAAACTGGCCGATTGGTCCCCATCGCTTGCGGTTGGGCACAACCGAACTGCTGGTCGGCATCCTGTTGAGCAGCGTGACAAAAATCGATCCGCCAGCGAACGTCTACGCCTACTGACCCGATGCACTAGTGCGCGGCATCCTAGGCTTGTCGCTGTGTCACCGACCATCGATATCAGCGTCGATCTGGGCGAGGGTTTCGGCATCTGGGCGTTCGGCTGATGCGACTCAAATTCGGTCGTCCCGATATCGCTCGATACTCGGACCGGTTCACCGTGCCTGCCGCGAAACCCGATGCGCTGCTGTCGGTCACGTGGATGGGGGTGGCGACTCTGCTGCTCGACGACGGCTCCTCGGCGCTGATGACCGATGGCTACTTCTCCCGACCCAGCCTTGCGCGGGTGGCGGTGCGCAAGGTGTCGCCCTCACCGGCGCGCGTCGACGGCTGCCTCGCCCGGGCTCAGGTGTCCCGGCTTGAGGCCGTCATCCCGGTGCACACTCACATCGACCACGCTATGGACTCCGCGCTGGTCGCCGACCGCACCGGCGCGCGGCTGGTCGGGGGCGAATCGGCGGCCAACGTCGGCCGCGGATACGGCCTGCCCGAAGACCGCATCGTCGTCGCGACCCCCGGTGAACCAATTCGGTTGGGCGCCTTCGACGTCACGCTGGTGGAATCACACCACTGCCCGCCCGACCGGTTTCCCGGCGTGATCACCGCACCGCTGACCCCGCCGGTGAAAGCGTCGGCCTACCGCTGCGGTGAAGCGTGGTCTATGCTGGTGCACCACCGGCCGTCGGGCCGACGGCTGTTGATCCAGGGCAGCGCCGGCTTCGTCAAAGGCGCACTCGGCGGGCATCGCGCTGATGTCGTCTACCTCAGCGTCGGCCAGCTGGGCCTGCTACCGCAGCCGTACCTTGTCGACTACTGGACGCAGACCGTGCGCACGGTGGGCGCGCGCCGGGTGGTTCTGATCCACTGGGACGACTTCTTTCGCCCGCTCTCAAAGCCGTTGCGGGCCTTGCCTTATGCGGGCGACGACTTGGACTCATCCATGCGCATCCTGGGAGACTTGGCCGGGCACGACGATATCGCGCTGCAGATGCCGACGGTGTGGCGCCGCGAGGACCCCTGGATCTAACCGTTGACACTGACGCTCGCTCTGTTGCTGCTTGCTGTCGTCCTCGCGTTCGCGGTCGCCCGCCCGCGGGGCTGGCTCGAGGCGTTCGCCGCGGTCCCGGCCATCGTCGTCCTGGTAGCCGTCGGCGCGATCTCGATGCACGAAGCCACCGCGGAGGCGGCCCGGCTGCTGCGCGTCGTGGCATTTCTCGGTGCGGTGCTGGTGCTGGCCAAGCTGTGCGACGACGAGGGCCTGTTCGACGCGGCCGGGGCGGTGATGGCACGGGCCGGCGTCGGATCGCCGCGCCGCCTGCTGCGGCAGGTGTTCGTCGTCGCTGCCATCATCACCGCCGCGCTGAGCCTGGATGCCACCGTTGTGCTGTTGACCCCGGTAGTGCTGCACATGGCCCGCAGGCTTCGGGCACCGATGCGCCCCCACGCCTATGCCACCGCGCACTTGGCCAACACCGCGTCGCTGCTCCTTCCGGTGTCGAATCTGACCAACCTGCTCGCCTTTCACCTCGCGGATATCTCATTCGTTAAGTTCACGCTGCTGATGGCGCTGCCCTGGCTGGCCGCGGTGGCCGCGGTCTATGTCGTTTTCCAGTGGTTTTTCGCCCCGGACCTGCACACGGTGCCGGATCCCCACGAGGCAGTGCCGGCGCCGCAGGCGCCGATCTTCGTATTGGTGGTCGTGGCGCTGACACTTGCCGGGTTCGCGGTCGCCGAGGCGGTGGGGGTGGCCCCGGCGTGGGCGGCGCTTGCCGGCGCATCGGTGTTGGCCGTGCGAAGCCTCGGCCATCGACGCACCTCGGTTGCGGAGATTGTGCGCGCGGTAAACGTGCCGTTTTTGGTCTTCGTGTTGGCGCTGGGCGTCGTGGTGCAGGCGGTCATGCGAAACGGGCTGGCGACCGGTATGCGCGCGGTGCTGCCGGCCGGCTCTGGGTTGCCAGCGCTGCTCGGTATCGCAGCGGTGGCCGCCGTGCTGGCCAACATCGCCAACAACCTGTCTGCGACGCTGGTTCTGCTGCCGCTGGCTGCGGGGAGCGGGCCGGCGGCGATCCTGGCGGTGCTGATCGGGGTGAACATCGGCCCCAACCTGACCTACGTCGGTTCGCTGTCCAACCTGCTGTGGCGCCGCGTGCTGCGCCGGCACAATGTCCCGGCCAGCGTCGGCGAGTACACCCGGCTCGGCCTGTGCACAGTGCCCACGGCCCTGGTGGTGGCGGTGCTCGCGCTGTGGGCCAGTGTTCGGCTAGCGGGCGTCTAGACCTCAGGGGACTCAGTAGCCTCTTGAGTCGCTGCGGCAGGAATTGGTGCCTTCTCCAATGTGATGGCGTATGTGATATCAAGCCGCACATGAATCACTACACCTACCGCGCCGAATGGTCACCCGAGCACGGCGAATACGTCGCGCGGTGCCTCGAAATTGCGTCGCTGTCGCGGTGGGCGCCGACGCTACGGGAGGCGATTGCCGGATCGAGCGAGCAGTCGATGAGTTCATCGCCGAGCGGAACGCAGCGGGTGATGACGTGCCAGTGCCCCTGACCGAACGCCCATACAGCGGCAGGTTCGTGGTCAGAACCTCGCCGGCCCTGCACGCGCGGCTGGCCGTGGAAGCCGCTGAGCAGAGTGTGTCGATGAATCAGTGGGTGGTGCAGAAACTCGCACAGCGGCCGCTGGGCGGCAACCTGTTCGACGTCGATTAGCGGGCCCGGTGATATCACCTGCGGCATCGCTTCTCGGCAGCATGTCATGACAGTCGGCGGTGCCGACGTGGCAGCTGTGGCCACTGGGGCAGCGACCGGCCGGGCTAGATCGTGAATCAGCGACGCGGCGATGCGAACCATCCCGCCCGTGGCGCGATGCTACCGGCGCCAGTCGTCAATCGCCTGATGCACGGCGTGATCGAGGTAGTCGGCCGACATGTCGATGGTGGCGGTCGTGCCCGGCGGGGATGGCTGCCAGCACTCCGGTGCACGCTCCTTCCACGATTACGCGCGATTGGTCACCCGTGTCCTAGCGGCGTAGGACGCAGAATCGCACTGTTTCAGGCGGAATTCGTGCGAGTTTGTGTCTACTCGCAAGCGGGCGGTGCCCAGCTCGCCGAGCTAGCTCCGGTGGTACGCCGGCGGTAACGGCATCCCGAGCCGGGCCATCATGCGGCGCAGCAGCGCGGGATAGTCGGTGATGATGCCGTCGGCGTCGGCCGCGATCTGCGCGCGCATGGTGTCGCTGTCGTTGATCGTCCACGGAATGACCTTGAGCCCCAACGAGTGTGCTCGATCGACGAATGCCTTGTCGGCGACCAGCGTGAAGCCGGGATCCGTCGGTGTTCGGCCGTACGGCACCGAGTAGCTGGGCGAGAGAATGCTGGCTCCGGCCATCATCGCACCGATGACCGGATCGCTGACGACAGCCGGGTTGATCCCGGCCAGCCAAGGCGAATCGGGGAACCCAGGTCCTCTCGTTCCACAACGCGACCACAGGAATCGACGGCTCCCCTTGATGCACCATCGGCAGCGTTCGCCAATCGAAACTCTGAATTTCAACGCGATCGACCTTGCCCGCGAACCTGACCGCAGCCAGAACCACGTCGACGAACTCTTGGGGGCTGGCTGATGCGGTTGGGTGCTCGGCGTCCACCTTGGTTTCGATATCGTAGCGAACACCGGCCCGATACGAGTCGGTGAGCGCGAATACTTCCGGCAACGTCGCTATCCTGTTGCCGCGCACCACTTCGGCCCGGGGAAACTCACTGAGGCCTGCCGCAGTCGAGCGTGCGGAGCTGCACCAGGGTGAGGTCGTGCACGAGCTTCCCGACATATGGATATTGCGGGTCGCCGACGAACACGGGTCCGGTGTCGGCGCATTTTTCCGGCCGGATCGCCTGGTCGTGCCACACCAGAGGCTGGCGTCCTTAGTGATGACGATGTCGAATTCCAGTGTGCTGACCGAGTTCGAGTGATTTGGAAAATGCTCGCAGTGATTCTCCGGTCGTCGCGCCTTGACGGCCTTGATGCGCCACCACGTCGAAGGTCGCTGGCTGTGCGGCCACCGTCGGCAGCAAGAGCATCGCGACCGCCGCCAGCACCGAAAGCAAGGCACCAAGGCGGGAAAGCATGCGTTGGCTAGCGTCTGCGCTGACGGGCGATTTCGGCGAGCACTACCCCGGCGGCCACCGAGGCGTTCAGCGATTCGGTCGGGCCGGCCATCGGGATTGCTACCACCGTGTCGCAGTTCTGCCGCACCAGCCGCGATAGCCCCTTGCCTTCCGAGCCGACAACCACCACCAACGGGTCGGTGCCGTCCAGGTCATCGAGCGTGCTGTCACCGCCGGCGTCCAGCCCGATCACCCGCAGGCCGCGATTGGCCCAATCCTTCAGTGTCCGGGTGAGATTGGTGGCCCGCGCCACCGGAACCCGGGCCGCCGCGCCCGCGCTGGTACGCCAGGCCACCGCCGTCACCGACGCTGAACGTCGCTGCGGGATCAGCACGCCGTGGCCGGCGAACGCCGCCACCGACCGTACGATCGCCCCGAGATTGCGGGGATCGGAGATGTTGTCCAATGCGACCAGCAGCGCCGGCGGGGAGTCGATGGCGGCGGCGAGCAGATCGTCGGGGTGGGCGTAGTCGTATGGGGGCACCTGTAATGCGATGCCCTGATGCAGGCCATTGGTGGTTATCCGGTCCAGATCGGTGCGCGGTACCTCGAGGATCGCGATACCCAACTCGGCTGCCCGGGTGACCGATTCGGTAAGCCGTTCATCGGCTTCGGTGCCGAGCGCAACATAGAGCGCGGTCGCCGGAACACGGGCGCGCAGGCATTCCAAAACCGGGTTGCGGCCGAGCACGGTGTCGGCGTCGTTGGCGCGTTTGGCCGGGCGGCGTGGCTGCTGTTTGGCGACGCGTTTCGCCGCTGGGTGGTGCGGGCGCATATGCGCGGGCGGAGTGGGACCGCGACCCTTCAGGGCGCGGCGGCGTTGACCGCCCGAGCCGACGGTGGGGCCCTTCTTGGTGCCGGGTTTGCGTACCGCGCCGCGGCGCTGCGAGTTACCGGCCATCGACTTGGGTGCCCAGCGACCACTGCGGCCCGTCGGCGGTATCGGTGACCTCGATGCCGGCCTCTTTGAGCCGGTCCCGGATCTCGTCGGCCAGTGCCCAGTCCCGTTGTTCACGCGCCTTTTCGCGTCGCTGCAGCTCGGCCTGCACCAGGACGTCGACAGCCGCCAGCGCCGCCGACGTCTCGTCGTGGGACTCCCACCGCTCGTCGAGCGGGTCGCAACCGAGGATGCCCATCATCGCGCGGATAGCGCTGGCATGCTTCAGCGCGCCGTCGTGGTCGCCGGCGTCGAGTGCCCGGTTCCCCTCCGCGCGCGCGTGGTGCACCTCGGCCAGCGCGATCGGCACCGCCAGGTCCTCGTCGAGCGCTTCGGCGAACCGCGGGGTCCACTCGCCGGGAACGACGGCGCCGACCCGGTTGCACACCCGGTGCACGAAGTCTTCGATGCCCAGGTACGCCTTGACCGCGTCCTGCAGCGCGGTCTCGGAGAATTCCAGCATCGAACGGTAATGAGCGCTGCCCAGGTAGTAGCGCAGTTCGGCGGGCCGGACACGCTGCAATATCGCCGGTATGGACAGCACGTTGCCCAGCGACTTGCTCATCTTCTCCCCACCCATGGTCACCCAGCCGTTGTGCAGCCAGTAGCGGGCGAACCCGTCGCCGGCGGCGCGGCTCTGCGCGATTTCGTTTTCATGGTGGGGGAACACCAAATCCATTCCGCCGCAATGGATGTCGAACTCCGGCCCGAGATAGGTGCGGGCCATCGCCGAGCATTCCAGGTGCCAGCCGGGGCGTCCGCGGCCCCACGGCGTGGGCCAGGACGGCTCGCCGGGTTTGGCGCCCTTCCACAAGGTGAAATCACGCTGGTCGCGCTTGCCGGCCGCTACCCCCTCGCCTTGATGGACGTCGTCGATCTTGTGTCCGGACAGCTGCCCGTACCGCGGGTAGCTCAGCACGTCGAAGTAGACGTCGCCGTTGCCCGTATAAGCATGGCCGGTGTCGATCAGGCGCTCGATCAGATCGATCATCTGGGTGATGTGACCGGTGGCGCGCGGCTCGGCCGACGGCGGCAACACGCCCAGGCCGTCGTAGGCGGCGGTGAACTCGCGCTCGTAGGTGGCCGCCCATTCCCACCACGGCCGGCCCGCCGCGGCGGCCTTGTTGAGAATCTTGTCATCAATATCGGTCACGTTGCGGATGAACGCGACGTCATAACCGCGCGCCATCAGCCAGCGGCGCAGGATGTCGAAGGCCACAGCACTGCGGACGTGCCCGATATGAGGCACACCTTGAACGGTGGCGCCGCACAGGTAGACGGAAACGTGCCCGGCCCGCAGCGGAACGAAATCACGCACGGCACCGGTCGCCGTGTCATGTAGCCGCAAGTGGGCGCGATCGGTCACGACGTGCCAGCTTACCGGGCGAAGTCGGATTGCCCGACTCCTCAGCGGGCCGCTAGCGGCCCGCATCGTCGCTGGGCGGAAAGACGCGGACCACCAACGCTGTAGCGATTGCGGCCAGGCCTTCGCCGCGCCCGGTCAGCCCCAGCCCGTCGGTGGTGGTGGCCGACACCGACACTGGCGCGCCCAGCAGGCGCGACAGCACATCCTGTGCCTCGGCCCGGCGCGGCCCGATTTTCGGTCGGTTGCCGATCACCTGCACGGCAGCATTGCTGACGCGGTAGCCGTGCCGGGCGATCAGGTCGACGACATGGCGCAGCATGTCGGCACCGCTGACGCCCTCCCAGCGAGGATCGTCAACACCGAATACCTCGCCGACATCGCCCAGGCCGGTGGCCGACAACAGGGCGTCGCACAGCGCATGTGCAGCGACGTCGCCGTCGGAGTGTCCGGCACAGCCGTCGGCGTCGGGAAACAGCAGACCCAGCAGCCAGCACGGCCGTCCGGCTTCAATCGGGTGCACATCGGTACCCAGACCTATACGTGGCAGCTCGGTCACCGGCTCAGAATCGCTTGGGCCAGCAATAGATCCAGCCGAGTAGTGATCTTGAATGCCAGCGGGTCTCCATCGACCACCTGAACCTGGCCGCCAATATGCTCGACCAGAGACGCGTCGTCGGTGAAATCGGCGGAGTCGGCGCGTTGGTAGGCGCGCAACAGCAGGTCGGTCGCGAACCCTTGCGGAGTCTGCACCGCGCGCAGACCCGCCCGCTCCGGGGTGCCCAGGACCACCCCGTTGGCGTCGACGGCCTTGATGGTGTCCGGCACTGGCAGCGCAGGGACCACAGCAGAATGGCCAGCCCGCAACGCCTCGACAACGCGCACGATCAACCCCGGTGGTGTCAGCGCCCGGGCGGCATCGTGCACCAGCACAAAGTCCGGCTCTTCGGCCCCAGACAACGCCATCAATGCGAGACTCACGGATTCGCTTCGGTTGGCCCCACCGGCCACGACGGTGGCGTGGTCACCGATGATCAGCTTGGCCTGGTCGGTGCGCTCGGCGGGCACCGCCACCACGACGCGGTCGACAACCCCGGACTCCAGCAGGCCAGTGACGGCCCGTTCCACCAGGGTGTGCCCGTCGAGGTGAAAGAACGCCTTAGGAACACCGGCGGCTAGCCGCTCTCCGGACCCCGCGGCCGGAACCACCGCGACTACTGTGCCCGTTCCCCCGACCACTGGAGCCTCAGGGCAGTCAGGACGCGGCGGCCAGCACCTCGTCGAGGATGGTCTCCGCCTTGGCGTCGTCGGTGCTCTCAGCCAGCGCCAACTCGCCGACCAGGATCTGCCGGGCCTTCGCCAGCATCCGCTTCTCGCCGGCGGACAGGCCGCGCTCCTGGTCGCGCCGCCACAGGTCACGCACTACCTCGGCCACCTTGTTGACATCACCGGAGGCAAGTTTCTCGAGGTTGGCCTTGTAGCGGCGCGACCAGTTCGTCGGCTCCTCGGTGTGCGGGGCGCGCAGCACCTGGAAAACCTTGTCGAGGCCTTCCTGCCCGACGACATCGCGGACGCCGACGTACTCGGCGTTCTCGGCAGGCACTCGAACTGTGAGGTCTCCCTGCGCCACCTTCAAGACGAGGTATTCCTTTTGTTCCCCTTTGATGGTTCGGGTTTCGATCGCCTCGATTAACGCAGCACCGTGGTGTGGATAGACGACGGTGTCTCCGACCTTAAAGATCATCTGATTCGAGCCCCTTTCGTTACTCCATGCTAACACGGGGCCCCGACGCGTGTGGAACAACGGCGCAGGTCAGGGGCACCACAAGTGAAGAATGGGGGTTGACAGACGGGCGAAAACGTGCAGGGGCAGACCGATCGCAACCCGTCGAGGACCAATCCGGGGTGTAGTTCTGCAGGTCTGACGCCCTCAGCTACCGCCGACGAGGCCTTCCTACTACTGTGCATAGTCGAACCGCGGCGGCTGTCGTCAAACCGTCGCAGTGTCGTCCCGAGGCCAAGCAGGAGGCATCGAGTGAACCGCTTCAACATCCGCTTGCGGACCCGCATCTTTGCGGTGGCCTTCGGGCTGACGGTGGTCGGCCTGGTCAGCGCGCTCACCGGTTGCGGTTCCGGTCAGCTCTCGCAGACCGCAGCCCAGGAACCCGCGGTCAACGGCACCAAGGTCACCTTCAACAACGTGGCGCTGCGCGACGTCCGCATCCAATCCGCGCAGACCGGTGACTTCCTGCGGCCGGGCCGAACGGTGGACCTGGTGCTGGTGGCCGTCAACCAGTCGCCCGACATTTCAGACAGACTGGTGGGCATCAGCTCTGACATCGGCACGGTGACGGTGACCGGCGATGCTCGACTGCCGGCAGGTGGGACGTTGTTCGTCGGCACCCCCAGTGGCCAGAACGTGAAAGCACTGGACATGGTGGAGGCCGCCGAGACCGCCAAGGCGACCGTGGTGCTGGCCAAACCCATCACCAATGGCCTCACCTATAACTTTGCCTTCGATTTCGAAAAGGCCGGAAGAGGCAGCCTGATGGTGCCGATCTCGGCCCCGGTGGCTCCGCCACAGGAGCAAACACCGGGCCCGGCCAAACATCCGTAACAGCCAGCCCGGATCTGTCGTACCCACCCGATACGGTCACGGCGTGGCCAAGACGCGTTCGCAGTACCGCTGTTCGGAATGCCACCATGCCACCGCCAAGTGGGTGGGCCGCTGCCTGGAGTGCGGCACCTGGGGCAGGGTCGGCGAAGTGCCCGTGCTAACCGCCGTAGGTGACACCCGCCGGCGTTCGCAGACCCCGGCGTCGCGGGCCGTTGCGATCAGTTCCATCGAGCCGCGCAGCGCTCGCCATTGCCCCACCGGCGTCGCCGAACTCGATCGGGTGCTCGGCGGCGGTGTGGTATCCGGCTCGGTGACGCTGTTGGCTGGTGATCCCGGAGTGGGTAAGTCAACGCTGCTGCTCCAGGTTGCCCATCGCTGGGCGCAGTCCGGACGGCGCGCGCTGTATGTATCAGGCGAGGAGTCTGCAGGCCAGACCCGGATGCGCGCCGACCGGACCGCCTGCAGCCACGACGAGGTCTACGTGGCCGCCGAATCCGACCTCCACACAGTGCTGAACCACATCGAGGCGGTGCGGCCCACGCTGGTCGTTGTGGACTCGGTGCAAGCCATCTCCACCACCGAGGCCGACGGCGTCACCGGCGGCGTCACGCAGGTGCGTGCGGTAACCAGCGCGCTGACCGCCGCCGCCAAGACCACCGGTGTGGCGCTGATTCTCGTCGGCCATGTCACCAAGGAGGGGGCCATCGCCGGACCGCGTTCGCTGGAACACCTAGTCGACGTAGTGCTGCACTTCGAGGGCGACCGCAACAGTCTGTTGCGCATGGTCCGCGGCGTCAAAAACCGGTTCGGCGCTGCCGATGAAGTCGGTTGTTTTCTGTTGCACGACAGCGGAATTGAAGGTGTCGCCGACCCTTCGGGGCTGTTTTTGGATCAGCGGCGAGCTCCCGTCGCCGGAACCGCGATCACGGTGACGCTGGACGGAAAGCGACCCCTGGTCGGCGAAGTTCAGGCATTACTGGCCACACCGTCGGGCGGGTCGCCGCGGCGGGCCGTCAGCGGCATCGACCATGCCCGGGCCGCGATGATCACCGCCGTGCTGGAAAAGCATGCCGGGCTCGCCATCGCGGTCAATGACGTCTACCTGTCCACCGTCGGCGGCATGCGGCTGACCGATCCATCGTCGGATCTCGCGGTCGCGATCGCGCTGGCCTCGGCATACGCGAACCTGCCAGTGCCGAACACTGCGGTGATGATCGGCGAGGTCGGGCTGGCCGGGGATCTGCGGCGGGTCGCGGGGATGGAACGACGGCTGACCGAAGCCGTCCGGCAGGGGTTCACCACCGCGCTGATCCCGCCGGGATGCGACGCGGTCCCGACGGGTCTACGCGCGCTGCAGGCGGCTACCATCGTCGCGGCGCTGCATCACCTGCTTGACATCGCCGACCATCACAGCAGCCCACCTGCGCCGCCACTTCGACTGGGCGCGCCGCCACCCGACAACGCAGACTCAGAGCAGAATGAATGGGGATGAACCCGGGCAAGACCATCACGAACGGCACGGTGGCGGTGATTCGCTGCACCCTGCGCGAGACCGTCGCCCGGCTGGCACCAGGCACCAGCCTCAGGGACGGTCTGGAGCGCATCCTGCGCGGCCGGACCGGTGCATTGATCGTGCTTGGCTACGACGAGGGTGTGGAGGCCATCTGCGACGGCGGCTTCTCCCTCGATGTCCGGTATGCGCCCACCCGGCTGCGGGAGCTCTCGAAGATGGACGGGGCGGTCGTGCTGTCCACCGACGGAACCCACATCGTGCGGGCCAACGTGCAGCTGGTCCCCGATCCGTCGATACCCACCGACGAATCGGGAACCCGCCACCGCTCGGCGGAGCGGACCGCCATCCAGACCGGCTACCCGGTGATCTCGGTCAGCCATTCGATGAACATCGTGACGGTATACATCGGCGGGGAACGCCACGTGCTGGCTGACTCGGCGACCATCTTGTCGCGGGCCAACCAGGCCATCGCCACGCTGGAACGGTATAAGGCCCGGCTCGACGAGGTCAGCCGGCAACTGTCGAGAGCGGAAATCGAGGACTTCGTCACGCTGCGCGACGTGATGACGGTGGTGCAACGGCTCGAACTGGTCCGCCGGATCGGTCTGGTGATCGACTACGACGTCGTCGAACTGGGCACCGACGGGCGTCAACTGCGGCTGCAACTGGAGGAACTGCTGGGCGGCCACGACACTGCCCGGGAATTGACGGTGCGCGACTACCGCGCCAGCCCCGAACCACTGCCCACGGCGCAAGTAACAGCAACCCTTGACGAACTGGAGACCCTGTCGGACACTGAGCTGCTCGACTTCGCCGCGCTGGCAAAGGTTTTTGGATATCCATCGACGGCCGAGGCGCAGGACTCGGCGCTGAGTCCGCGTGGCTACCGCGCGATGGCCGGTATCCCACGCCTGCAGTTCGCCCACGCGGACCTGCTGGTCCGGGCGTTCGGAACACTGCAGGGCCTGTTGGCGGCCAGCGCCACCGATCTGCAATCGGTCGAAGGGATCGGCGCCATGTGGGCTCGTCACATCCGGGAGGGGCTCTCCCAGTTGGCCGAGTCCACGATCGCAGACCCGTTGAGCTGAGATCAGTTGCCCGCAGGAGCGGGTGGGACGGCAGGTGGTGGCGCCACAGGCGGTGCCGGAGGTGGTGGCACACCTTCCGCGGGCGGGCCCCCCGGCGGTGGCGACGCAGCCAGGATGAACGGCACCGGTGCCGAGCGCAGATTCCCCAGTTGCACGACGAGGTTGTACGTGCCGGGTCCGATCGCCGGCCGCGGCAGCGGGCAATGCGGCGCCGACCCCATCCCGGTCCAGGTGACCGCCGTCGTCACCTGTTCGCCCGGCGCGAATGTCTTCACCAGGGTCTCGTTGGACGGCGCGCAGTCCAAGTTGGACCACAACCGCTTGTTGTCCAGCGAATACACGTAGGCCGCGAGCACTGCGGCTCCGATATCGCGTTTGCAGGCCACCAGCCCGATGTTGGTGACCACCATGGTGAATTTCGGCTGATCCCCGAGGACGTATTGGGGCGCGTTGGTCAGACCTTTGACGGCCAGTGTCGAGTCGGGGCAGTCGTCACCCTCCTTGAGCACCGGCGGCGGTTGCACCGCCGCGGTCGGCGTCGGGACGGGAGCCGGGCTCTCCGCCGCCGGCGGCACCACCGGAGTCTTGACGTCGGGCTGGGCGGCCGGCGGCGGTGCCTGGGCAGCCGGCGAGGCAGCGGGCTTGGCCGCCTTGCTGGTGTGAGCGCCGGCGTTGCCGCCTACCAAAGCGACGACTGCCGCGACCACGATTCCGATCACGACTACCGCAATGCCCAGCACCAGCCCCCGGCGCCGCCAGTAGATCTCCGGTGGTAGCGGGCCATGCGGTTCCAGATCCAGCACGTTCACACCGTAAGCCCAGGTCACGCCGACATGCCCGACCCGCCTCGGCGTGTCGCGAGCCGGTCTGCGGCCCCGCGACGCAGGGTCGTTCGCCATCTGACCCGTCACCAGCCGATCTCGCCGTACCACAGGCGGCCGCCGGCCATGTCGGTGGATAATTCAGCCGAGCTGTGAATCACGCTGCCGATCGGCTTCAGACGTGCGCCAACAAGCGCACGGAGCGGGCGGACGAAGATCGAGGGATGCTGTTTGATGACAATAGCCGTTGGGCGAGCTAAGGCGCGCAGGTGTGGAAATGTCGTTGTAGCACAATATTTTTCGTCATGTTTCTTCATGATTGCCGGGTGTAAGAGCTGCCGTGGATCACCGGCTTAGTGCAACCCGGTTGGCAGTAAAGCTGTGCGAAGCATTTCTCAGCGCCGGCGAATTCGCCCGACAGGTTTTTGGGCCTCACGCGACCGTCCTGCTGAACCTCCGCATGAGGCAGACGTACGGTGTCATCGATGCTGCAACCTAGGTCGCGGTGAACTGGCTCAGGTCGTAGATGCCGAGGCCTTTTTCGATATCGGCGACTTTATCGACCACCCCTTGAAAGCCGGCCCGGCCGAACCTCCGGTGCTCCTCGTCTTCGAA
>DASPOT010000229.1:0-15866 GCA_035625875.1 Mycobacterium sp.
GGCTGGTGCTCGAGGGCGTCGACGACCCGGCCAGTGCGTTGCGCACCCGGATCACCGGCGCGGTGGTTCGCATCGGGGAGTCGCTGCGCGACGACGCTGACCTGCGCGACAAGGTGGACAACTGGATCGTGCGGGCCGTCCAGCATCTGGTGTCGCAGTACGGGGTGGAGATCACCGCGATCATCACCGACACGATCGAGCGCTGGGACGCCGAGGAGGCCAGCCGGCGCATCGAACTGCACGTCGGTCGCGACTTGCAGTTCATCCGGATCAACGGCACCGTGGTGGGCGCCATGGCTGGCCTGGTGATCTACACCGTCGCTCAGCTGCTTTTCTGAGCTGCGCTAACGGCCGCTTGCAAGAGTTAGCAGCAGGTCGTACTGTGATGCGCGTCAGCACCGAACTAACCGACGCATCAAGACGCATCAAGGAGTTCGCCAATGCCGCAGGACGAGAAGCTTGCCGCAGTGGTGTCCTCCGCGGCGTCAGACATCGGCAGTTTCATCAGAGCGCAGCGTGAGGCCGCTCAAGTGTCGGTGCGACAGTTGGCGGAGAAGGCCGGTGTAAGCAATCCGTATCTCAGCCAGATCGAGCGCGGATTGCGTAAACCGTCCGCTGACGTGCTCAACCAGATCGCCAAGGCGCTGCGGGTTTCCGCTGAAGTCCTCTACGTTCGGGCCGGGATTCTCGAGCCCAGCGAGACCAGTCAGGTGTGTGACGCGATCATCACCGACACGACGATCACCGAACGGCAGAAGCAGGTTCTGCTCGATATCTACACGTCGTTTGTCCAACAAAATGAAGTCCAACAGCACAAAGCTGCCCGTGAGGAGTCGACGCCTGCCTAACTCCTGACACTAACCGCCGACAACGAAAACCACCTACGAAAGGAATCACCATGCCCGAGAACCCGACCATCGACGATCTGAAGACCCCGCTGCTCGCAGCGCTGGGGGCCGCCGACCTGGCTTTGGCTACCATCAACGACCTGCTCACCGACCTGCGCGAACGCGCCGAAGGGGCCCGCAGCGACACCAGGAGCCGGGTCGAGGAGCGGCGCGCGCGCCTGGCCAAGCTGCAGGAGGAGCTGCCCGAGCAGCTGCGCGAGCAGCTGCGCGAGCTGCGCGAGCGGTTCACCGCGGAGGAGCTGCGCTCGGCCGCTGAAGGCTACCTGGAGGCAGCGACCAACCGGTACAACGAGCTGGTCGAGCGTGGCGAGGCCGCCCTGGAGCGGCTGCGCCGCCAGGACGGCTTCGAAGACATGTCGGCACGTGCCGAGGGCTATGTCGACCAGGCGGTCGAGTTGACCCAGGAGGCGCTGGGCACGGTGGCGTCGCAGACCCGCGCGGTCGGTGAGCGTGCCGCCAAGCTGGTCGGCATCGAGCTGCCCAAGAAGGCGCAGGCGAAGAAGGCCCCGGCCAAGAAGGCTGCGCCCGCCAGGAAGACCCCGGTCAGAAAGACGGCCGCGAAGAAGGCTCCCGCCAAGAAGGTCACTCAGAAGTAAGCGGGCAACTCGGACCAGCAACACACTCGACTCCGAGTTGCTCTCGGGCAACTCGGAGTCGCGTCTGCGACGGTACCCGCATAGGCTTACCGCGTGGGCATTGCTAATGACATCCTGCGCGTACTGCAGATCGCCATACTGCTGACAACGCTGTACGCGTTTGTGCACGCGGCCATGCAGCGACCTGACGCTTATACCGCCGTCGAGAAGCTGACCAAGCCGGTGTGGTTGGTGATCCTGGGCGGCGCCATGCTGCTGACGCTGCTTCTCGGTGTGCTCGGGATGGCGATCGGCGCCTGCGCGGCGGGCGTCTACCTGGTCGACGTGCGGCCGAAACTTCTTGACATTCAGGGTAAGCGGCACTAGCAGCATGCGAGCCCTGGCACTCGTGCCGGCGGCAGTCGTTGGGCTGCTGGGTGCCGCTTCCGCGTCCGCTGATCCGGGCACCGACCCGTCGACCGCTGCGCCGTACTCACCCCCTTTTGTGGACCACACCGAATGGGTGCACTGGGGTCGTCTGTCTAGCCTGCGGGTCTACCCGACACCAGCCGGGCGCGCGGCCGCCAGGCAGCCGGCGACGGACGCCGAAGCCGACGAGGCCTGGACCGAGGTGCTCGCCCGCTCTCCGGACGCCGACACCGCGGGCATGCGCGACCAGTTCGTCTGCCACTGGCAGTTGGCCGAACTCGTGCAACCCGGCAAGTCCAGCTGGAACCTCGAGCCCTGGCGGCCAGTCGTCGACAACACCGAGATGGTCGCTTCTGGCTGCAATCCTGGCGGCGCCGAAGGGGGGGCACCACCCGCTTGCGGGGGCCCCTTCTAGTGCCGCCGACTCGAGCGCAGGTGGCCGCGCTGGTCGATCACACCCTGCTCAAACCCGAGGCCACCGCTGCGGACGTGGCCGACCTGGTTGCCGAAGCCGTTGAACTCGGCGTCTACGCGGTGTGCGTCTCCCCCTCGATGGTGCCGATCGCCGCCGCAGCTGACACCGCTGCAGTTCGGATCGCCGCGGTGGCGGGTTTCCCCTCGGGTAAGCACCTGTCCGCGGTGAAGGCGCAAGAAGCGGCGCTGGCTGTCGCATCCGGTGCGAGCGAGATCGATATGGTCATCGACGTCGGCGCTGCGCTGGCTTCAGACCTCGACGGCGTGCGGTCAGACATCGCGGCGGTGCGTGCCGCCGTGCCCGCAGCCGTGCTCAAGGTGATCGTGGAGTCGGCGGTACTGCTCAGTCAGGCCGGTGCGCACACGCTGGCCGCGGTGTGCCACGCCGCCCGGGACGCTGGCGCCGATTTCGTGAAGACCTCGACCGGGTTTCATCCCGCGGGCGGGGCGTCGGTGCGTGCCGTCGCGCTGATGGCCGAAACCGTCGGCGGACAGCTCGGGGTCAAGGCCAGCGGCGGCATCCGTACCGCCGCCGACGCCGTCGCGATGCTCGACGCGGGCGCCACCCGGCTGGGGCTGTCCGGCACCCGCACGGTGCTCGACGGGCTTGGGTAGCCCCAGGCGTCAGACGTTGGCGAAGCAGGGGTCCTGGCCACCGCCGCCGGATGGGATGGTGGCGTTCTGGGTCGAGAACGTCGCTTCCACACCGGTGTTGGTGACCTTCACGCTGTCGGCGTGGATGCCCAGCGGGTAGTTCTTGGTCGCCGCCGAGGTGAGGCTGTCCAGGTTCTGTTGCACCTTGTCCGTCGATAGTTTGCTACCCAGCGCGGACAAGCTGATCACCTGCAGCGACAGCCCGTTGTCGACGATCTGTGGCTTGACGGTGGCACTGTCCAGCAAGCCGTTCAGCTCGATGGTGCCGTCGTTCGGGTTGGTGGTGACCTTGCTGGTCACAAAACTGCCCAGCACCGGGATGGCGTTCTGAATCGACTGCTTGATGCCGTCGGACGACCAGGTGATGGTGCCGTTCAGTGCCCCGATCGTGCCCTTGGAGTTGTTGGTGTTGGCCAGCCGGACATCCTGGATGTCGATGCTGACCTTCATGCCCTTGGCGTCGCGGATCTGGTTACCCGCGGTCTGCACGGAGATGTTGGTGTAGTGACTGGTGATGAACTGCCACAGGAGCGGCGGCGTCACGCCGAAGGACACGCTGGCCTTGTCCTGCACCTCGCACCCCACCGCGGCGGCCACTTTGCTCTCCGCGAGGTGGCGGGCATACAGCTCGGCACCGATCAGGGCGGCGACGACGAGCGCTACCGCAATGACGAGGATCAGGACAATGGATGCCGGGTCGCGGAAGAAGCGGCGTTTGGGTTTCACCGGTGGGTACTTCGATTGCGGCTGCGTGGACAGCCGGGTAGTGGCCTGGTCCCGTGGGGTGGGAGGCGGCCCGGACTGCGGCGGGGGCGGGTACGGCGGCTGCCGCGGCGGGTAGGTGGGCTGCTGCGGACGAGGCTGCGGCGGCGGGCCGGGCGGCGGCGGCGGTTGATACGCACCTCCACCTTGCGGCTGGCGGGGACGCATCCGAGTGGTGGGTGACTCGGACGGCTGCCGGGGTCGTGGCGGGGGATTCTGGCCGCCGGGGCGAGCCCAGATCGACGGGTCGTCGTGCGGTGGTCCCTGTGGGTTCGTCACCTGCGCGATTCTGCCTTACCAAGCTCAACGACGTCGACACCGTGCTCAACGACGTCGACACCGTGGCCTGGATGGTTCGCGTTACAGCCTGGCGAAGCAGGGGTCCTGACTCTGCGACGGGATAGTCGCGTCGCGGGTCGAGAAGTGGCCCACCACACCGGTACTGATGACCTGCACGCTGTCCGGGTGAATGCCCAGCGGGTATTTCTTGATCAGCTGCGAGGTGAAAGTGTCCAGGGCGGGCTGCACGCTCTCCCTGGGCAGCGGCATGCCCAGCCCGCTCATGTCGACCACCTGCAGCGAAAGGTTGTTGTTGACCACCTGCGGCTTGACGGTGACACTGCCCAGGCCCAGCGGTCCCTTCAGCTCGACTGTGCCGTTGTCGGGGCTGGTGGTGACGCTGCTGACCAGCTGGCCGACCATCGGGACCGCGTCCTGCAGGGTCTCCCTAATGCCGTCCGACGACCAGGTGAGGGTGACGTCCAGCGCGCCGATCGTGCCCTTTGAGTTCGCCGTGCCGTGCAAGTCGACGTTGTAGATGTTGACGTCTGCCGTCATGCCCTTGGCTTTCTTGATCTGGTTGCCCGCGGTCTTGATGGCGATGTCGGTGTAGCGGCCGGTGATGTGCTGCCACAGGAAGGGTGGCGTCACGCCGAAGGACACGGCGGCCTTGTCTTGCGTCACGCACTGCGTTGCCTGGGCCACCTTGTTGTCCGCGATGCGCCTGGCGTAGAGCTCGGCGCCGATCAGGGCGGCGACGACGAGCGCCACCAAGGTGATGAGGATGAGAACAACCGACAGCGGGTCGCGGAGGAAGCGGCGTTTGGTTTTCACCGGTGCGAGTATGTTCTTCGACGGCGGCTGGCCGGGTGGCGGCCCAGCCGGGTAGTGCTGCCGGGTCGGCGGCGGACCAGGTGGTTGCGGCGGGACCGGTTGTGGCCGCGGTGCCGGTCGTTGCGGTGGGGCCGGCGGTTTGTGCCCACGACCATCCTGGGACTCCTGACGACCCAGACGCATGCGTGTGGTCGGTGACTTGGACGGCACCGGGGGTCGGGCGGGAGGACTCTGGCTTCCGGGGCGGGCCCAGATCGAGGGGTCCTCGTGCGGTGGTCCTTGCGGGTTCGTCACCTGCGCGATTCTGCCTTACCGACGTGAGGGAAGTCCGAGTGGTTGCGCAGCACCGCAATCGTGTCGCGGGCGGCCGCGACGCTGTCGAGCTCGATATCGGCTACCACCAGTTGCGGCTCGGTACCCGCCGACGCCACGACTTCGCCGAACGGCGAGGCCACCAGGCTGCCGCCCACTCCCGTCGGCGCGGTCGAGTCGGGCAGCGCGCCGCCGGGGTCGGCCTGCCCGGCCGCTGCGATGTAACTCGTCGAGTCCAGGGCCCGGGCGCGGGCCAGCAGCGTCCACTGCTCAAGCTTGCCGCGGCCGGCACCCCACGATGCACAGACCGCGATCAGCTCGGCGCCGCGCCGGGCCAGCTCGGTGTAAAGCTCCGGAAAGCGGATGTCGTAGCAGATGCTCAACCCCACTCCGACGCCGTCGACTCTGATCACGACCGGCTCACGCCCAGGTGCGACAGTGCGCGATTCGGTGAACCCGAACGCGTCATAGAGGTGGATTTTGTGGTAGTGGGCGTCGGTGCCGGGCCCGGCCGCGATCAGCGTGTTGGTGACCCGCCCATCGCCGGCCGGGGTGAACATCCCGGCGACCACGGTGAGGCCGGCCTCGGCCGCGACTCGGCGGACAGCATCCGCCCAGGGCCCGTCGACCGGCTCGGCGATGGGTGCCAGCGGGACACCGAACCGGCACATGGTCGCCTCCGGAAACACCACCAGCTGCGCGCCCGCATCAGCGGCCCGGGCGGTGTACTCGCGCACCAGTCGCAGATTGGCCGCCGGGTCGGTGCCACTGAGGATCTGCGCCAACGCAATCCGCATGCCGCCAGCGTAAGGTCAGGCGTTTTCCCCGATCCACATCGTGGTGAAACGCTGCTCTTCGATCAGCAGGTCGACCAGTAGCTTGCCGACGAGATTCTCGATCGTCCCGCCGATGAGGGGGATCCGGACCTCGACGGTGGCCCGGAACGTCAGCCGCGCCCCGCCCGACAAGCTGATCGGTGCGAGCACAGCCGTGCCGGTGAGGCCCACCGGTGCGTTGCGGATGGATCCGACGACGGTGGCCTTGGCGGTGCCGCCGGTGACCGGGCCCCATTTCTCGTCGCGCTGAATACACAGATCGCCGCGGTGGAACTGGGTAACCGGAGCCGGAAGGCGGTCGCTGCGCAGCACCTGTACGGTGACCACGTCGATGCTGCCGTCGTGTCCGACCTGCATCAACTCCAGTGTCGCTTCGTCGGCACCCGAATCGGCCAGTCGGGCCAGCCAGTAGTCCTCGTCGCCGAAAGCGCGATGAACCTGTTCGACGGTGCCCCCGTAGTCAGCGGACATGTCGAATGAACGCGGCATACCAGATGAGGCTACCGTTACGGCCCGTGGTAGGAACGCTCTTCGCTGGTGCGGAAGTCGCCGAGATGGTGCCGTTGGCGCCGCTGACCACATTGCGGATCGGCCCGGTCGCCCGGCGCGTCATCACCTGCACCAGCACCGAACAGGTGGTCGCCACATTGCGTCACCTGGACGCCGACGGCTGCCGACCGCTGCTGGTGTTCGCCGGCGGCTCCAACGTGGTGATCGCCGAGACCCTGACCGACCTGACCGTAGTGCGGTTGGCCAACGACCGCATCGCCATCCAGGGCAACATGCTGCGCGCGGAGGCCGGCGCGATGTGGGACGACGTGGTGGTCAGGGCCATCGCGGCGGGCCTCGGTGGTCTGGAATGCCTGTCCGGCATCCCCGGCTCGGCTGGTGCCACACCGGTGCAGAACGTCGGCGCGTACGGCGCGGAGGTGGCCGACACCATCACTCGGGTCCGGCTGCTGGACCGTCGCAGCGGTGCGGTGCGCTGGGCACGGGCCCGCGAGCTGCGTTTCGGTTACCGCACAAGCGTGCTCAAACACGCCGGCGGCGGACTCGAGATTCCCGCCGTGGTATTGGAGGTGGAGTTCGGGTTGGACGCGTCGGGCCGCAGCGCGCCGCTGCGCTACGACGAACTGACCGCCGCACTGAACGCGACCACCGGCGAGCGGGCCGACCCGGCAACTGTCCGCGAGGCGGTGTTGGGCCTGCGTGCCCGCAAGGGCATGGTGCTCGATCCGGCAGACCATGACACCTGGAGCGTGGGGTCGTTCTTCACCAACCCCGTCGTCGCGCCGGACGTCTACGAGCGGCTCGCCGGCGATTTCGATGGGATGGTGCCGCACTATCCGGCCCCGGACGGGATCAAGCTGGCCGCCGGCTGGCTGGTGGAGCAGGCTGGCTTCGGCAAAGGCTATCCGGGCGTTGACACCGCCCAGTGTCGGCTGTCGACCAAGCATGCGCTTGCTCTGACGAACCGCGGGGGAGCCACCACCGCGGACGTGGTGGCCCTCGCCCGCACCATCCGCGACGGCGTCCGTGCTGTGTTTGGTATCACATTGAAACCCGAACCGGTGCTGGTCGGCTGTGTGTTATAGCTGCCAGGTTTCGTGGGAGGGGCACTCGGCCCGGTATCTTTGTCTGTTGTGAACACAGCCAGCGCCCCGCCGCCGATGCCGCCGATCAACCGGCGCCGGGCTTTATCGGCGCTCGTGGTGGGGGTGTTCGCACCGAACGTGTTGGCCGCTTGCTTTGGCGGATGGAGCAAACAATCGGAGAAGGCAAAACCGCCACCGGCGCCGAGTTTGACTTTCCGGCCGGCCGATGCCGCCGCCGGCGTGCTGCCCACCGCACCGGTCAGTGTCGAGGTCCGTAACGGCTGGTTCCAGCGGGTGTCGTTGACGAATCCCAGCGGCAAGGTGGCGGCCGGGGCGTTCAACAGGGATCGCACCGCCTACACGATCACCGAGCCGTTGGGCTATGACGCGGCCTACACCTGGAGCGGCTCGGTGGTCGGCCACGACGGCAAGGCGATTCCGGTCACCGGCAAGTTCACCACCGTGACCCCGACCAAGGTGATCGACGGCGGATTCCAGCTGGCCGACGGGCAGACCGTCGGCGTCGCGGCGCCGATCATCATTCAGTTCGACGCACCGATCAGCGACAAGGCCGCCGTCGAGCGGGCGCTGACCGTCACCACCGACCCGCCCCTCGAAGGAAGTTGGGCATGGCTGCCCGACGAGGCCGAAGGATCGCGCGTGCACTGGCGCACCCGTGAGTACTACCCGGCGGGCACCACGGTCAACGTCGACGCCAAGCTCTACGGGCTGGCGTTCGGCAACGGCGCCTATGGCAAGCAACACATGAGCTTGCATTTCCAGATCGGCCGCCGCCAGGTGGTCAAGGCCGAAGTCTCCTCGCACCGCATCCAGGTGGTCAGGGACGAGGGCGTCATCATGGACTTCCCGTGCAGCTACGGCGAGGCCGACAAGGCGCGCAACGTAACCCGCAACGGGATCCACGTGGTCAGCGAGAAATACTCCGACTTCTACATGTCCAACCCGGCCGCAGGTTACAGCAATGCCCACGAGCGCTGGGCGGTGCGGATTTCGAACAACGGCGAGTTCATCCACGCCAACCCGGCAAGCGCCGGCGCGCAGGGCAACACCAACGTCACCAACGGCTGCATCAACCTGTCGACGTCCGACGCCGAGCAGTACTACAGCAGCGCGATCTACGGCGATCCGGTCGAGGTGACCGGCAGCTCCATCCAGCTGTCCTACTCCGACGGCGACATCTGGGACTGGGCCGTGGACTGGGATACCTGGGTATCGATGTCGGCGCTGCCGCCTCCGGGAAAGAAGCCGGCGACCCAGATCCCGGTCACCGCGCCCATCACCCCGTCCGGCGCGCCCACGTTGTCCGGCACCCCCACCACGCCAGCGCGGACGCCTAGGGCGCGCCCAGGCGGGTAGCCCTACGGGTGGCGCTGGCCTGATCGCGCGGCCGGATGACGATCTGGTCCAGGTTGACATGCGATGGCCGCGAGGCCACGAACCCGATCACCTCGGCGATGTCCTCGGCGGTCAGCGGGGTCATGCCCGCATACACCGCGTCGGCGCGCCGCTGGTCGCCGTCGAACCGCACCAGGGAGAACTCCGTCTCCACCATGCCGGGTGCAATCTCGGTGAGCCGCACGGGTTTTCCCAGCAGTTCCCCGCGCAGGGTGCGGTGCAGCGCACTTTGCGCGTGCTTGGCCGACGTGTAGCCGGATCCGCCATCGTAGATCTCGAACGCCGCGATCGAGGTGATCGTCACGATCAGCCCGTCACCGGAGTCGATCAGCTTGGGCAGCAGCGCGCGGGTCACTCGCAGCGTGCCGAGCACATTCGTCTCCCACATCCAGCGCCAGTGGTCCAGGTCAGCTTCGGCGACCGGTTCGAGCCCCTTGGCGCCACCGGCGTTGTTGACCAGGACGTCAACGCGGTCCAAACCGCGCGCCAGCGCGTCGACGTCGGCGCCGTCTGTGACGTCGGCCGCCACGGCGGTTCCGCCGATCTCGTCAGCCAACGCCATGATCCGGTCCGCCCGGCGCGCCACCGCGACCACGTGGAAACCCTGGGCGGCAAGGGTTTTCGCGGTCGCTGCACCGATCCCGGCGCTGGCGCCGGTGACCACGGCCACTGATTGCCCGGCTTCTCCTCGGGCCGTTCCGGCCCGCATCGTCGCCGGGCGCACTCGCTGGCGCCCCCCAGATGTCGTCATCGGACCAACTCTAATAAACGTGCTAAATTCCTCGTGTGCACCAGAGCGTCTTGTTCGGCCTGATGGCCGCATGCCAGTTCGCGGACTGTGCGTGTTGTTGCCGCGCACTCTGCCGCGCCTGACTCGAAGCTAGCCGGCAGGTGTGGCCAGGACCGCCAACTGGAACTCGGATAAGGACACTCGTGCACACCACCAGCCTCACCGCCCACTCTCACAGCCGCAAAACCCCACCGCGTTCGCGTCACCACGTGGTGGCGCCGTCGCTGCACCTGTCGGACTCCGCCGCGGCAGCGGTCTTCCGGGCCGTGCGGCTGCGCGGTCCGGTCGGCCGCGACGTCATCGCCGGTGTTACGTCGCTGAGCATCGCGACGGTGAACCGCCAGGTCATCGCCCTGCTCAACGCCGGTCTCCTGCGCGAGCGCGCCGACCTCGCGGTCTCCGGCGCGATCGGGCGTCCGCGCGTGCCCGTCGAGGTCAACCACGAACCGTTCCTGACACTGGGCCTGCACATCGGGGCGCGCACCACCAGCATCGTGGCCACCGACCTTTTCGGCCGCACGCTCGACGTGGTCGAGACCCCGACGCCGCGCAGCGCGCAGGGGCCCGCGTTGGCGTCGCTGGCCGAAGGCGCCCGCCGTTACCTGCGGCGCTGGCATCGGCGCCAGCCGCTGTGGGTGGGTGTCGCGATCGGTGGAGTGGTGGACGGCGGCACCGGTCATGTCGACCATGCCCGGCTGGGCTGGCGGCAGGCACCGGTCGGGCCCGTGCTGGCCGAGGCGCTGGGCCTGCCGGTCTCGGTGGCGTCTCACGTCGATGCCATGGCCGGCGCCGAATTGCTGCTCGGCATGCGGCGGTTCGCACCGAAGTCTTCGACCAGCCTGTACATCTACGCCCGCGAAACCGTGGGTTACGCGCTGGTGATCGACGGCCGGGTGCACAGTCCGGCCAGCGGCCCGGGCACCATCGCCACCCTGCCCGCGACCTCGGAGCTGCTCGGCGGTTCCGGGCAGCTGGAGTCCACCGTCAGCGACAAGGCGGTGCTGGCGGCCGCGCGGCGGCTGCGCATCCTGCCAGCGGCCCGCACCGGCGGGTCCGGGGCCGCCATCACCGAGCTGCTGCGTGCCGCCCGCAACGGCAACCAGCGAGCCAAAGACTTGCTGGCGGAGCGGGCCCGCGTGCTCGGTGAGGCGGTCGCGCTGCTGCGTGACCTGCTCAATCCCGACGAGTTGGTGGTCGGCGGCCAGGCGTTCACCGAGTACCCGGAAGGGATGGAACAAGTGGAAGCGGCGTTTGCCGCGCGCTCGGTGCTGCCACCGCGCGATATCCGGGTCACCGCCTTCGGCAACCGGGTGCAGGAAGCCGGCGCCGGCATCGTGTCGCTGGGCGGACTCTACGCCGATCCGGTGGGCGCGATGCGGCGCGCCGGGGCGCTGGGATCCCAGCTGCGCGTCGTCGGCGGGGCGGCCCCGGAGTCGTCCGCCTGACGTGCGGCGTCCGGGCGCTGCGAAGCGTCCTGCAAAGATGGCGGTGTGTGGCGCTCTGAGGTTTCTGGGCTGAACGACGTTTCCCGGCTGGGGGTTTCCGGGCTGGGCGACCCGCGCCGGGTGGCGGTGCTGTCGGTGCACACTTCGCCGCTGGCCCAGCCGGGCACCGGCGATGCCGGCGGCATGAACGTCTATGTGCTGCAGACCGCACTACACCTCGCCCGGCGGGGCATCGAGGTGGAGATCTTCACCCGGGCCACCGCCTCCACCGACCCGCCGGTGGTCCGGCTAGCGGCCGGCGTGCTGGTGCGCAATGTGGTGGCTGGCCCGTTCGAAGGTCTGGACAAATACGATCTGCCCACGCAGCTGTGCGCGTTCGCGGCCGGGGTGCTGCGTGCTGAAGCCGCCCACGAACCCGGCTATTACGACATCGTGCACTCGCACTACTGGCTGTCGGGTCAGGTCGGCTGGCTGGCCCGGGACCGCTGGGCGGTGCCGTTGGTGCACACCGCGCACACGCTGGCCGCGGTGAAAAACGCGGCGCTAGCCGACGGGGACGCACCGGAGCCGCCGCTGCGCACGGTGGGCGAGCAGCAGGTCGTCGACGAGGCAGACCGGCTGATCGTCAACACCGATGACGAAGCGGGACAATTGGTTTCGCTGCACCGCGCCGACCCGGCCAGGATCGACGTCGCCCATCCGGGGGTCGACCTGGACGTGTTCCGTCCCGGTGACCGCCGGGCTGCCCGGGCCGCGCTGGGGCTGCCGCTTGATGAGCATGTCGTGGCCTTCGTCGGCCGCATCCAGCCGCTGAAGGCGCCCGACATAGTGTTGCGCGCGGCCGCCAAACTGCGGTGGGTGCACATCGTGGTGGCCGGCGGGCCGTCGGGCAGCGGCCTGGCCTCCCCGGACGGACTGGTTCGGCTCGCCGACGAACTGGGTATCACCCCGCGAGTGACGTTCCTTCCGCCCCAGTCCCGCGAAGACCTGGCCACCCTGTTCCAAGCCGCCGACTTGGTTGCGGTGCCCAGCTATTCGGAGTCATTCGGTCTGGTCGCCGTGGAGGCGCAAGCGTGCGGGACACCAGTGGTGGCGGCCGCCGTCGGCGGGCTGCCGGTAGCGGTGCGCGACGGGGTCAGCGGCACGCTGGTGTCCGGCCATGACGTCGATCAGTGGGCGGACGCCATCGATGACCTGCTGCGGCTGAGCCCTGGGCCGCGGGCATGGGCGATGAGTCGCTCCGCGGCCGAGCACGCGGCGACGTTCTCCTGGGAGAACACCGTCGACGCGTTGCTGGCCAGCTACCGGCGCGCGATCGGCGACTTCACCGCCCGGCGTCAACGCCGGGTACGTGATCTGGCATCGGCGCGCAAGGCCCGGCGCTTCACGCCGCGTCGGGAGGTGCGGGCATGACCTCCGCTGTGCAACGGGTGATCGAGGATGCGCTTGAGGCCAGCCGACTGACGTATTCGCGTTATCCCGGCGCACACGGCGGGCTGCCGGGACTGATCGTGGAGTTGCCCGGGGAACGCAAGCTCAATACGAACACCATCCTGAGCATCGGCGAGCACTCGGTGCGCGTCGAGGCGTTTGTGTGCCGCAAGCCCGACGAGAACCACGAGGGCGTCTACCGGTTTCTGCTCCGGCGCAACCGCCAGCTCTACGGGGTCGCCTACACGCTGGACAACGTCGGCGACATCTACCTGGTGGGCCGGATGTCGCTGGCCTCGGTCGACGCCGACGAGATCGACCGGGTGCTTGGCCAGGTGCTCGAAGCGGTGGATTCCGACTTCAACACGTTGCTGGAGTTGGGTTTTCGGTCGTCGATTCAAAGAGAGTGGGAGTGGCGGGTGTCGCGCGGCCAGTCGCTGAAGAACCTGCAGGCGTTCGCCCACCTGCGCCCGACGACGATGCAGGCCGCCGAGCGGCCTGACGAGGAGCCGGGCAATCGAATCAACGACGACCCGGACGACGACGACGGTCGCGGCGGCTAATCCGAGGTTGCTTCTATCGGCCGCAGGGTCGAGGTGAACAGGTTCGCGCCAGGAGCTTCGATGGGGTGTTCGGCGAACGGCGACAGGTTGTGGTCTGCCAGTAACCGGTTCATTGACGTGGCGTCGGCCTGCCAGCCGAGAGTGTCGTGTTAGGTGGCATAGTCGTGGCGTTTATCGTTGTATCTGAGATTGTCGAGTTCGAGGTCGAACCCGTGCCGGCGCCATTTAGCGCTGGCCTTGCGCATGCGTTGATCTTGCTGGACGTCTGCGTGTGATGTGGCGGGCGGCGCGCCGGCGGCCAGACGGCTGCCCGCGGCGCTGAGCGCGGTGACGTCGTCGTTGCTGGCGATGGCTCGCGCGGCGGCCACCATGGCGGCGGTAGCGCCGACGCTGCTGGCGAGGTCCCAGATGTCCTTGTCGGTGCGTGCCATCGCTCATCCTTCGGGGGGTGGTTGTAGGCGTCGGATTGCGGCCGCGGTCGTGGTCTGTCGTGGTGCAGCGTGTTGGGCGCAGCCGGCAGGGCTGGCCGGGGTGCCGGTGGGCGTTGGGGGATGAAGTACTGCCGCTCTGCGTCGTGCGTGCTCGTCGGCTGTTGCCAGGCTGAGGTGGGTGGTGGCCACGGCGCTTCCGCGTTGGCCGGTATGGGCTGTCGGTGCGGCGGTCGGCGGTGCCGCAGGCCCATCGGCTCGGTGATCGTTATGCTGCCCGCGGTTGCACCATTCGCCTGGACTGTGGTGTGTCGTGGCCGGTGGTCGAATTCGATTCTGTCGACGTCGACGGTGTCCCTTCGGCGCGCGCGTTTGAGCCCGAGACCGTAGAGGGTCAAACCAAGGACGAGGTAGCAGGCCAGCGTGAGCACCGGTCGGGTGGCGCCGTGCCCGTCGAAGAGGCTGACATCGCGCATGAGGGCGCCGGTGGCGCCGGGAGGCAGGAGCTGTCCGAGGTGCCCCCAGGGTTGGGGCAGCAGTTCCGGGGCGCTGGACAGCCCGGACAGCGGGTTGCCCAGCAGGACGAGCAGGACCGCGGCTATGCCCAGACCGGCCCCGCCGAGCAGTTCGCGCAATCCCAGGACGGTGAAGCATGTTGCGGCGATGCCGAACATGCCGGCCAGGCTGGTGAGCCAGTAGTTGCCGTCGAACGTGCCGATGAGGAATTGCAGGGTGGCGACAACGGTCAGCCCGCCGACGACGGCGACCCCGATGGCGGCGGCCACCCGGCGGCCCGGGTTGGGCACCAACAGCATGATGACCATTGCTCCCATCCAGCCGCCCAGTGCCAAGGGCAGCGCGCCGGCTGCCAGTCCGATGCCCTTGGGGTCGCGGGCAGGAAAGGCGCGTACGTCGCTCAGGTGTGCGGTGCGGTGCGTGGCGTCGGCGATGTGTTGACCGATGGTTTGCACCATTGTGGCGACGGCCGGGCTGGCGGCTGTCGAGTAGAGGATGTCGACATCGGTCGGCGAGTCGAGCACGAGAGCGCCGTAGACTTCGCGGTGCGCGATCGCGGTCCGCGCGTCGGTCTCAGAGGCATAGATCTGGACCTTGATTCCGTGCGCAGCTTTCTCGAATCCAACGATCTGAGCGGGTGTGCCGACGACACCGATCGGAACGTCGTGTGCGCCGGATCGGGATGCCGGCAGGGCGAAGGCAATCACTAAGACGGCCAAGAGAACTGAGGTACCCAGGACAGCGGCGAGTGGCTTGAGCCACGGCTTGGCCGGCGGTGGGGTGGTTGATGCCACGGTGGTCATGCTGGACTCCTTGGATAGGGCTGACCGCTCTCGCGACGGGATTGTCACAGGAACCGAACAGCCGAAAAACTGATCGGAATTACGTTGCGGAGAAAGTGCTTTGACGCTCGGTGGTCAGATACGCCGTGGTCATGTCGGCGATTTCGCGAGCCCACTGTTGCCATGTCAGGCCATCGGGCCACCACGGTGCTATCGCGGCGCGGTGCGCACCGGTCGCGATCACGCTGCGAAACGCCACCGTCAGCGCGGTGGCGGGCTTCTCGTGACGGATCTGTTCCCGATAGGGCGCTGCTGCGTCGAAAAACCGTTGCTGCAACACCGTTATGGTGCGCAACCCTTGCTCGGGGACATCGGCGCTGCGTCCAGCCGCCAGGATGGCGGGAATGACGCGGCCGCTTTCAGCCAAAGTTTCGCTCAGTGCCGCGGTGAACGCGTCGATGACCCCGGCCAGCGACTGCTGTGCCGTGTCCAGCGTCTCGGTCATAGCGTTCTCGAGCCGCGCCAGCAGTTCATGCTTGACTGCATCGATGAGTTGCTCTTTGCTTGCGAAGCGCCGGTAGACGCCTCCGACGGATACTCCGGCGTGCTCGGCGACCCGGGCGATCGTGAACTCGTCGATGCCTTCGTTGACCAGGACGTGTTCGGCCGAGGCGAGTAAACGTTGCAGCGCGGCGCGACTGCGCGCCTGTTGGGGCGGACGCACTCCCGACTTCACCGGCCCGGGGTCCACGACCGTTGAGCGTACTGCCCGGTTGGGACGGGGTCGGTGATCCGGTCGCTTAGCGGTGATGAGTCCCGACGGTGCTGCGTGTGACA
>DASPOT010000230.1:0-3375 GCA_035625875.1 Mycobacterium sp.
GCTCGCTGGTCAGCAGCCCCGCAGTCTTGAGCACCTTCAAGTGATGGGAGATGGTCGGCTGGGTCAAATCGATACCAACCGACAGATCACACACGCAGGCCTCCCCGCCGCGGTGGCTGGCCACCACACTCAGCAGCCGCAGTCGCACCGGATCCGAGAGCGCCTTGAGCTTGGCGGCCAACTCGTTGGCCGCCTCGGCAGACAGCGGTTCGTGCACCAGTGGCGCGAACTCGCAACCCGACACATCGGTCAAGGGCAGATGCGGCTTCGACATACATCAATATTGACGGTTATCTAATCCAGCCGCAAATGAACAGCACGTGAACCAGCACGGCGACCGGGATCGGGCGGGGAAAACCCGCCACCTTGCGGGTCAGTGGTTCCGGGCGCTGGTGTCAGCGGGTACTGGCCACCACCAGCAGAATCGCGGAGATGGTCAGCAGCACCGGACAGACCTTGAACCACACGACCCGAGTGCGCGCACCGGTCAGCGCGGTCAGCACCGCCAGCGCCACGAGCAGACCGGCGACCACGCGGTAGACGATCGCGGCGGCCTGGGTGTTGGGCCCCGTCCCGGTGACCACGACGACCAGAGCTGACATGCCCCACATGGTGACGGATTCGGCCGGCCACCCTTGGATGAGAACGCGGCGATTGTCCGCCGTGATCGGCCCAAACCCGGCCACTACCCGTCTGGTCGCTACGGCATGGGCGATCCCCCACGCGCCGACCAGCGCCGCGGCCACGTAGGCCAGCACCTGCACGAACATCACCCCAATCCGGTTAGCGCGCCTCGGGTTAGCAGTACGACGTCGCCGGCGCGGCCTGCTCGGCCGATGCCTGCCCGGCGTTGTCACCGTCTGCGCAGGAGCACGCGCCGGCCGCATCGGTGGCGAGCTGTTCGGGGCTGGTGCCGAAGAGCTCGGAGTCGGCCAGCACGGTGTAGACCTCCCAGCGCTCCCCGCCCGGGCCGCTCACCCACACCTTGTCCTGGGTGGCAAAACAGCATGTAGTGCCGATCTGCTCCTCGGTGACCAGGCCCTCAGCGGCCAGCCGGGCGATCTCCGCGTGCACCGCCTCGCTGGATTCCACCTCCACCCCCAGGTGGTTGAGGGTGCCGCCCTTGCCGGGGTTTTCCAGCAGCACCAGCTTCAGTGGGGGCTCGGCGATGGCGAAGTTGGCGTAGCCGTCCTTGAGTTTGGCAGGCGGGGTGTTGAACAGCGTGGAGTAGAACGTGACCGCCGCGTCGAGGTCATCGACGTTGAGAGCGAGCTGAACACGCGACATGGGAAAACCCTCCAGGTTGTGAGACATATATCGAACCAGGCGCCGGTGCCAGCATGCTCCACCTTTTTGATATATGTCAAGGCGGTGGCAGGATGGTTGCATGCCCAAGGCGCTGCCCCTCGTCGACATCTCCGCGCCGGTGTGCTGCGCACCGGTGGCCGCCGGACCCCTCGATGAGGCGTCGGCGTTGCAGATCGCGCTGCGCCTGAAGGCATTAGCCGATCCGGTTCGCGTGCAGCTGGTCTCGCTGTTGCTCAGTTCGGCCGCCGGCGAGGAATGCGGCCGGGATCTGGCCAACGCGGTCGGTTTGACCGAATCCACCGTCAGCCATCACCTGAGCCAGCTGCGCCGGGCCGGCATCATCGAATCCGAGCGCCGGGGCATGAATGTTTACCACCGCCCCCAGCGCGACGCCTTGATCGCGTTGTGCTCGGTGCTGGACCCCAACTGCTGCCGCTGATGTTGACCTCCGGCGCGGCTCGATGAGCGACGCCGACGCGCACGCGCGTGACGCGCGGCAGCCGAGCCTGGCGGCGGTGGTGCGCGAGTGGGGGCGGATCGGGTGCATCGGCTTCGGTGGCCCGCCCACCCACATCAAGCTGCTACGCGATCTGTGCGTCCAGCGCGAGCGCTGGTTGACATCGGTGGACTTCGAAGACGCCGTCGCCGCCTGCAACCTGCTGCCCGGGCCCGCCTCCACCCAGCTGGCGATCTTTTGCGCCTGGCGGGTCCGTGGCCGCCCCGGCGCCCTGCTGGGCGGGGCCGCGTTCATCGTCCCCGGCCTGATCCTCATCCTCGCCCTTGCCGCCCTGTTCCTGGCCAGCGCACCTCCGCGCGCGGTGCTGGCCGCCGGAGCCGGCGCCGGCTCGGCCGTCGCCGCGATCGCGGTGCACGCGGCAGCCGGTCTGCTGCCCGCCAGCTGGCAGCGTGCACGCGGGCGCGCCAGCCGGCTGCGCTGGATCGGATATGTGGCAGCCGGCCTGCTCGCGGCGGCCACCATCGGGCCGTGGCTGGTCCTGGTGCTACTGGGCTGCGGCGCAATCGAAATCACCAGCCGCCTGCGCCGCGACACCAGCGGGCCAACCGCCATCGCGCCACTGCCACTGCTAGCGATCGGCACCCTCACCGCCGGCACCCTGGCGTCCCTGATTTGGGTGGCGTTCAAGGTCGGGGCACTGTCCTACGGTGGCGGGTTCGTAATCATCCCACTGATGCAAAGCGACACCGTGAACAACTACCACTGGATGACCGGCGCCCAGTTCCTCAACGCCGTCGCCCTGGGCCAAATCACCCCCGGACCTGTCGTGCAGACCGTCGCCGTGGTTGGCTACTCCGCCGCCGGGCCGCTCGGCGGTGTCCTGGCTGCCGTCGTCGCCTTCAGCCCCTCCTTCACGTTCGTGCTTCTGGGCGGCCGGCATTTCGAGCAGCTGCGCACCAATGCCACCGCCCGCGCGTTTCTCGACGGCGCCGGGCCGGCCGCGATCGGCGCCATCCTCGGCTCCGCGATCACCCTCGCCCGGGAGCTGACCCAGCCGTGGCAGTACGCCGTCCTCGCTGCCGCCGCAGTCGTGCTGCTCGTATTGCGCCGGGGCGTGGTGCTCACCCTGCTCACCGCCGCAGCGGCCGGCACCGTCCTCGTGATCAGTGGCCTGGCTTTGCCGCACTAACACCTCGGCATGGCAACCTCAACGGGTCGGTCAGCCTTTGCGATTGCAGCACACGTAGCCAATGTGTGTAGGCCGCGACCTCCATTGTGTTAAAGTCATTGTTGCACACTGTGTTTCGCTATATTTTCGGGGTACAGCCAACTGTCGTGCGTCGTCGGCTTAGTGCAACCCGGTTGGCAGTAAAGCTGTGCGAAGCATTTCTCAGCGCCGGCGAATTCGCCCGACAGGTTTTTGGGCCTCACGCGACCGTCCTGCTGAACCTCCGCATGAGGCAGACGTGCGGTGTCATCGATGCTGCAACCTAGGTCGCGGTGAACTGGCTCAGGTCGTAGATGCCGAGGCCTTTTTCGATATCGGCGACTTTATCGACCACCCCTTGAAAGCCGGCCCGGCCGAACCTCCGGTGCTCCTCGTCTTCGAA
>DASPOT010000231.1:0-5104 GCA_035625875.1 Mycobacterium sp.
GCACACTTTCGACCACGACGACATCTGCTCAACGCAACAGGCTGGCGAAGCGAGATGGCCGACCGCTTCGCGGTCTGGCACGTGGTCACCGAACTCGACAACGCCGCCTGAAATACGAGCAATCCCACCACTGTTCCATCATCCAGCACTGAAACCAATTGCACCATCACATTTTTAAACTAACGTGACAGTGCCAGATCCGGGGCACCAGCTCCGATAACACCCAAAACGGTCTCGGCAGCGAACGGAAACCCGGTACCGTCACTCGGCGCAGCCACCAGCGGCCCGTAGATCGCGGCAACTGCCGCCGTGTCGACCGCAGACGCCGACACATATGCGGTGATCGCCCTCTGTCCGAACCCTTGCACAGCGTCTTTCTCGCCGGTATCCGATGCCGTCGACCCCGACGAGAACGATTGGGCGCACGACCCCACCACCGCAAATAAGATCAGCGGCCACGCAAGCAGCCACGCGTACCTGTTGTGCTGCGCCAGCAGCTCCGATTTCATAATTTGAGAACGCCACACGGTACTGTCACCGCCCTAATCCACGCCGGCACGAACCATCGAACCTATGCACCGATAACAGGTGGACGAATGCCTCCGACGACATTTCTGCGCCGCGATAGGAGCCGTTAAGCATTGTCGCCGCGGTTTTCCCCGAACGCCTGCAGCGCGGCGTCGACGCCGACGCAAAACCCCAGATCGGCAATTTCGCCATCGTGGCCGTGCCACAGGCCGACCGCGGTCACCGCGTCGGTTCCAGTCAATACGAAACACGGGCCGCCCGAGTCCCCGGGTTTGCCCGCGGCGGTGAGAGCTACCGCGGAACCGCTCACGTCGAGAGTCGTGCCGCAGACCACTGCGTTGGATCCGACCCCGTAGTGGCAGATTTCCTGCCCGGCGGTAGCCGTACTTCGCGCCGTCACCTGGTAATGAGTGCCGCGTATTCGCCGCGACCACGCCACGTCTCCGAAGTCGATGAGTTGCCAATCCTGACTCCTAGTAGTCGCCGACGAGGCTCCGACCGAAGACCCCTCCACACCGGCGTCCCGGTCGATGATCGTGGTGTTGGCATTCACCGGCTCGCGATTACCGGGCCGGCAAGCCGGCCCCGGCCGAGATCGGTTGCCCACCAATCTCTTACGTGATCGGATCAAACCAACTGTCTCCGCAACGTCTTTCGCAATCGCCGCTCCGCGGCTCCGCGGTGGTCCTGACATACCCTTGCGGGCGTACCCGCGTTCGCGGGGTACTGCACCATCGGCCCTCCCCTACTGCACCTTTCCCCAGTGCCCCCCAACATCATAACCCACCGATATACCACCAAACATGCTGCGCCGCAACGCAATACAACCATTCCTATAACCGACACAACCCACGCTCGCGCCGGGCGCACGGTCAAAAGGCGAAGGGTAAGATCTCTCTCAACCGCTCGGCGCCCACCGCAGCCGCGATGTCCATTGAGTGCACCACATCGGCGAACAGCACAACCATCACCTGCTTGTACTCCGCGGATTTGGCGGCCGCGACCACTGGCGCAGCGCACTCGTGGCAGAACTTGTCGCCCGCCCGCAGTTCAGCCCCGCACGACCCGCACGCCAAACCTGCCGCAGTCATGTCATCGCCGTGAATATTGCCGCACTGCCGTCATGAGCATCGCTCACGCCAATATCGTGTCACCGCCTGCCAGCCAACATGTGCCTAATCGCCGCCCGCGATCCGGCTTGCGGGTAGCGCGCTACGCCGCGCCTCGGGGCCTGGGCGTCTGGGGCCGGATTCCGGCGATGTGTGAGGTAGGAGCGTGTCGGTTGTGAGATTCTTGCGGGGTGTCCGCTCCGCGGGCGGCTGCCCCTTCGGGGGTGGTGACGTTTTTGTTCACCGATATTGAGGGTTCGACCCGTCGGTGGGAGGCCGACGCGGATGCGATGCGGGTCGCGCTGGCCGCCCACGACGAGGTGTTGCGCACTGCGATCGAGGCGCACGGGGGCTGGTTGTTCAAGCACACCGGTGACGGCGTGTGCGCCGCGTTCGCCTCACCGCGATCCGCGGTGGATGCGGCGGTGGCCGCGCAGCGGGCACTGCAGTTGCCGGTGCGGATGGGCATCGCGACCGGGGAAGCCGAACTGCGAGGAGCGGACTACTTCGGAGCGGTGCTCAACCGCGCCGCGCGGATAATGGCCGCCGGACACGGCGGGCAGATCCTTTTGGCCGAGTCGACGGCGGTTCTGCTCAGCGGAGTCGATCTGCTCGATCTAGGCACTCACGAGCTGCGCGATCTGCCCCGCCCCCAGCGGGTGGTGCAGCTGTGCCACCCCGACCTGCGCAACGAGTTCCCGCCCTTGCGCACCCCTAAAAGCGTTGGTGCGCACAACCTTCCGGTTCAACTCACCAGCTTTGTCGGCCGCGGCGCACAGATGACTAACCTGGAGAAGCTGCTCGTCGATAACCGGCTGGTGACCCTGACCGGCGCCGGTGGCGCCGGCAAGACCCGTCTCGCCGTTGAGATAGCGGCCCGCATCGCGGCTGAGTTCGGTGACGGTGTTTGGTATGTGGATCTGGCACCGCTCACCGATCCCGACCTGGTGCCGATCGCGGTGGCCCGTGCGCTGGGTCTGCCCGACCAACCCGGCCGCTCCACGATGGACACCCTGGCCCGGTTTGTTCGCGACCGCCAGATGCTGGTGGTGCTGGACAACTGCGAACACCTGCTCGACGCGTGCGCCGAGCTGGTCGTCGCTCTGCTCGGTGCCGCGCCGGGGCTGACCGTGCTGGCCACCAGTCGGGAGCCGGTCGGGGTGACCGGTGAAGCGACGTGGCGGGTGCCGTCACTGTCCCTTCGCGATGAAGCCATCGAATTGTTCGCCGAGCGCGCTCGCCTGGTCCAGACCGACTTCACCGTGACCGACAACAATGCCGCGACGGTGGCCCAGATCTGCGGTCGCCTGGATGGGATGCCGCTGGCCATCGAGCTGGCCGCCGCGCGGGTGCGGGCCTTATCCCTGTTGGAGATCGTCGACAGCCTGCATGACCGGTTCCGGCTGCTGACCGGCGGGGCACGCACCGCGGTGCGCCGCCAGCAGACACTGCGCGCCTCGGTGGACTGGTCGCACGCGCTGCTGAGCGAACCGGAGCGGGTGTTGTTTCGCCGGCTCGCGGTGTTTCTCGGTGGGTTCGACCTGGACGCCGCCCGGGCGGTCGCCGGCGGCGAGGTGGAGCGCTATCAGGTCCTCGACCAGCTCACCCTGCTGGTGGACAAGTCGCTGGTGGTGGCGACCGACAGCGGAGGCCGAACCCGCTACCGGCTGCTGGAGACAGTGCGCCAATACGCGGCCGAAAAACTCGGCGAGTCCGGCGAGGCCGATGCCGTGCGGTCGCGTCACCGCGATTACTACACCGCGCTGGCCGCCCTGCTCGACACCCCCGCGCGCACCGACTATAAGCAGCGCCTCAAGCAGGCCGAAACCGAGATCGACAACCTGCGCGCCGCGTTCGGGTGGAGCCGGGAAAACTCCGATAACGAGCTGGCGTTGGCGCTGGCGTCCTCGCTGCAGCCGCTGTGGCAAGCGCGGGGCCGCCTCCGGCAAGGGCTGGCCTGGTTCGACGCCGCCCTCACCGACCTCGACGCGCAGCACCTCGAGGTGGGGGCCGCGGTGCGGGCGCGGGCGCTGGCCGACCGGGCCATGCTCGCCATCTGGGTGGGCGCCGCCGAGAGCCTGGATCAGGCTCAGCAGGCCCTGGCGATCGCACGCGAGGTCGATGACCCGGCGCTGCTGGCGCGGGCGCTGACCGTCTGCGGCGTTATCGCCACCGTCGTGAGCGCCGAGCTGGCCCGGCCGTACTTCGCCGAGGCGATCGGCCTGGCCCGGGAATTGGGCGATCGGTGGAGGCTCAGCCAGCTCCTCACCTGGCAGGCGCTCGCAGCGATCTTCGCGGGGGACCCGATCGCGGCGCGCGCGCCCGCCGAAGAGGGACGCGACCTCGCCGACGCGATCGGTGACCGGTTGGGCTCGCGCGTGTGCCGCTTTTGCCTGGGTTGGGCGCAGGTATTTCAGGGCGATCTGGCCGGAGCCGCCGCACAATTCGCCGAGCTGGTGGCCGAGGCCCAAGCCGCTCACGATGGGCTCCTTGAGGCATTCAGTCTCGCGAGCCAGGGCATCGCACTGGCCTACCAGGGTGAGACGGGTGCGGCCCGGGCCGTGGCCGACGCGGCCATCGAGGCCGCCACCGAGGTTGGCGGGCTCTTCGCAGCCATGGGCTACCGGGCGTTGGCCGCCGCGGCCTTGGCCGCCGGCGATGTTGCGACGGCGCTGGACGCGATCGAGGCCTGGCCGCACCTTAGTGCCCTGCCCCAGGCGGCGGCGACGCAGCGTGTGTACAGTGCGCAAGCCGCGCTGGCGAGCGGGGATCTGCTCTCGGCCCGCCGCGAGGCCGACGAAGCCGTCACCATGGCGACCGGCTTTTACCTGATGTGTGCGTTGACCGCGCGCGCCCGCGTGGCGATCGCGCGAGGTGAGCCGGACCAGGCCGAGCGCGACGCCCACGACGCGCTCACGTGCGCCGCCAGCATGCAAGCATATTTGGGCATCCCCGACATCCTGGAGTGCCTCGCCGTTCTGGCGGGCGAGGCCGGCAGTCACCCCGAAGCCGCCCGCCTCTTCGGCGCGGCGCACGCGATCCGGCAACGTATGGGCGCCGTCCGCTTCAAGATCTATGACGCGGGCCATGAGGCCGCAGTGGCGGCGCTACGAGACGCCATGGGCGAGAAAGACTTTGACTCCGTGTGGGCCGAGAGCGCGACCCTGTCGGTCGAGGAGGCGATCGCCTACGCCCAGCGCGGCCGCGGCGAACGCAAACGACCGACCAGCGGCTGGGCATCATTAACCCCGGCCGAACGCCGCGTTCGCTCCGATGATCTGTGAGGGTGACCGCCAGGGCAGCTGTTTCTCTGTGTCAGAGCGCGGCGCCGTGTCTAACATGTGCCGCTAGCCGTCGAGTCCGGTGCTGCCTGGGAGTGTGCCAGTGGGCTTGGAAGATGACCCGTTTGGCGATTTCGACGGCGTGGTCGGCGAAGCGCTCGTAGAACCTGCCCAGCAGGGTCACGT
>DASPOT010000232.1:0-2577 GCA_035625875.1 Mycobacterium sp.
GCCATTCTCCCTCGAATCTGCTGCGACCATCGCCGATGACGCGGTTGCCCATCTGACACCGGTGGCGGGTCGCGCCGTCGCGGCCACACTGACCGTCGGTATCGCGATCGGGTTCCTGTGGACCGTCGCAGCCGAGCCTGACACCTGGCCGCCACGGCCGGCGTGCCGTCAAAAACCGTGGATACGGCATATACCGTTGGCGATTATCTGCTGGGTACGGGCGCCTGCGGGGCATCTCCGCGCTTGCCTGCCGGCGGCGCTCAGCGCCGGGTTAGCGCACCCGGACCGCCGCACCGTGCTGCTGATCGACGACGGCGCCGCGCAGCTGACAATCCAAGAACCGGGCACGTTTACCCGCGAGGGCCTGACGCCGGTGGTGGTCGTGAACAACGACGGCTATGCGGTCGAACGGGCAATCCATGGTCGTGAGGCCTACTACAACAACATCGTGGCCTCGCGTTGGCAAGACCTCCCAAAGGCACTGGGCGCTAACAACGTTCTGACTTACCGGGCGCAGACGTACGGTTGTTGCCCGTCACTCCGAATGACGACCACGGCAAGGCGTTTCGTCATCGAGGATTGCGACGATTATGACCGTTCTCGGGTGTGGTGTGCACCATCAATGTGCATATCGTCTGTCTTGTCCAATCGGTGGTGCACGGCGATCGGCAAACAGTAATGAAAGCCACGTAGACCGTGTCTGGCCACGTAGACCGTGTCTGGCCGGCAACGGACCTGCGGAGGTCAGGCGAACGTCGGGTGCCCGGCCTCGCCGCGTCCTGGCGCGATTGCCGGTAGCGGGTGATCGCGCGGGGAATGACCATCGTTGTCGGTGTACGGATAGCCAGGGTTCAATGAGAATGTCTGCGTCACTATGTGAGACTGCGCCGGTAGAGCACACCGCCGAAATGGTCAGGGTTCGCCATGTGTCCTTTGGGGGTTTCCCTCAAACAGACGGGTCATCGGCGACGTGCCCGCCCCGCCCGCGCCAGAAGGCGAGGTTGTTGCGGGTGGCCAGCGTGTCGGGATGATCGGCGCCCAGCACCCGGATCCGGTCGGTGAGCAGCCGTTCGAATTCGGTGATCGCGCCGGCGACGTCCCCGCCCTCCCCGCGCCAGAAGGCGAGATTGTTGCGGGTGGCCAGCGTGTCGGGATGATCGGCGCCCAGCACCCGCTGCTGCTCGGTGAGCAGCCGTTCGAATTCGGTGATCGCTTCGATGATCAACGCAAGTCTTCCCGCCATATCGGCCACTATGAACCCAAGGAATAGGACGCAACCCTCGTTCCGGTCGAAATTCCGTAAAGGAGGACCCTGCAATGGCGACGATCGTGCTCGTTCACGGCATCGCGCGCGAACAACTCTCGGCCGACACCCTGGAATCACAATGGCTGCCCGCTGGCCGGGGGTGTGCGTAACAGCGCGATGCGGCACTGGCCGATCGCCTGTGGCGCCACGGCAAACCGGGCGACATCGATGTCCGGATGGCTTACTACGGCAACAAATACCTCAAGGAGGGCGCTCAAGGCACCAACCAGACATCCCACCTCGAGGCCGCTGCGCTCGATCTCGCCGAGCAACTCGCCGAAACGTGGCTGCGTACCGCGGCACAGTACGCCGACGACGACAGGGACCAACGCGAGGCCGCGAACCAACTGCGCGCACTCGAACGAGACGACGATGGTGCGCAGGGCACGAAAGCTGCACTGCGTCCCGCGCTCAACGGCCTTGCACGACTGCGCTGGTTCGCCCCACTCGGCGTGGGGATGGCCGGCAAGTGGGGCGGGCCCTCACCCAGGGTCACCCGCTACCTCACCGACGACGAAATCCGCGCCTACGCCCAGCAACAGGTCCTGGACGCGATCGGCCCCGACACCCGCCTCGTCATCGGCCACTCCCTCGGCTCCGTCGTCGCCTACGAAGCCCTACACCACATCCACCACCCCACAGCGCTGCTCACCCTCGGCTCGCCCCTCGCACTGCGCACCGTGGTCTACGACCGGCTTCGCCCCACACCCTCACACGTGCCCCCAACCGTCACCCGATGGGACAACCTCGTCGACCGCGACGACCTGGTCGCCGCCCACCTCGACCTGGCCCCCTGCTTTCCCCCGCCACCGGATCGACCGTCGCCCCGGTGACCGCACAACCACTCGACAACGGAACCAAACCCCACGACGCAGTGCATTACCTCACCAAGAAAACCACTGGCCGAATCATCACAGAAACCGTGTCAACCTGATTCAGCGCTGGACCTTCGACACGCCCATCCGCGTCCGTAAGGGGGTTGGCGGATTCTGGCAGTTGTCGCAACACGTCCTGTTGCGAGCGGAATCGCTCGTCCGTGTTGAGCGTAGCGGGGTCGGGTCGGTGGCGGGCGCTGGTACAGGCCGGCATGCCCACGCGTCAAGGGCGCTGCGCGTCCCTGCGGGACCCTGCGGCCCTGGGGCAGGGTTGCGGGCAGGGCGATGGCCCTGCCCGCCTCAAGCGCCCGCCGCCTCATGTCCCGGGGGGTCGTTTCGGATCAGCGCGGAGAGCCTACGCGGCGAACAGGTGGCCGATCTCCTCGATGGGTTTGC
>DASPOT010000233.1:0-2658 GCA_035625875.1 Mycobacterium sp.
TAGATCAGCGGCCTGGATGATCAGAGCGCGCGGGCGCAGGTGCGGACACAAATTCCCGACGCCAATCCCGAGGACCTGCTGCTGTTTGATGACCTGCTGGGCGTCGCCGATCCAAATGTGGAGTTGCCCAAGATCGACCCAGACGCGCGGCGGCGGCGGTTGACCGCGCTGATCAACGCGGCCACGTTGGCGCGCAGCGAACCGGCCGTCTTTGTCGTGGAGGATGTGCACTGGATCGATGAGGTCAGCCAATCCATGCTGGCCGACTTTGTGGCGGTGATCGCCCAGACCCGCTCGCTGGTGCTGCTCACCTACCGCCCCGAATACCACGGAGCTCTGGCGCATGTTCCCGGTGCGCAGAGCATTGCCCTGGCGCCGCTGAGTGATGCGGAAACCTCAACGCTGGTCGCTGACCTGGTGGGCCCCGATCCGTCGGTGGGTGAGATCGGCGCAATCATCGCCGGGCGCGCGGCCGGTAACCCGTTTTTCGCCGAGGAGATCACCCGTGAGCTGGCCGAACGCGGCGTGCTGGTCGGCGAGCGCGGCAGCTACGCCTGCTTCACGGATGTGGCGGAGGTCGGGGTGCCGGCCACGCTGCAGGCGACCATCGCCGCGCGCATCGACCGACTGGACCCGAAAGCGAAACACACGCTTGCCGCCGCGGCGGTCATCGGGTCTCGCTTCAGCGCCGATCTGCTGGCCAGCCTGGGCATCGATCCATCCGTCGAGGAGCTGATTACCGCCGAGCTCATCGACCAAGTGCGGTTCACCCCGCGCGGAGAGTACGCATTCCACCATCCGCTGATCCGCACCGTGGCCTACGAATCCCAGCTGAAATCCGATCGCGCCCGGTTGCACTGGCGGCTCGCGGCCTCGATCGAAGCCCGCGAGCCGGCATCGGTCGACCAGAACGCTGCGCTGATCGCCGACCATCTGGAGGCCGCCGGGGATCTGCACCGGGGACAAGCCGTCACTGGCCATCGGGATGGCGGGGCTGGTGGAGGATCACGTGCAGCAGGGCCGGGTGCGCGAGGCGTCCCCGCTGGTGCTGGGCGTTGCGCTGGTGCACCGCCAAACGGCTGCCGAGCGTGACCGCGGACACAAGCTGCTGGCCGAGGTCAGCGACGTGTTCAGGCGCCGGGGACACACCCTGGGCGAGTTACCGATCGTCAACGTGTACCTGGCGCGTGAGAGGGCTCGGCGTGGAGATCCCGATGCCGCCATACCGCGCATGCGCACCGCCATCGAGGATCTGTTCCGCGAGGGACAGCTGGGCTCGGGCGTTCTAGCGACCGGTGTTCTGGTGGAGACACTGCTCGATCGCGGCGCCGAGACTGACGTGGTCGAAGCCGAGGCCGCGATCGAGCGGTTGGCGGCGGCGGCAGCCGATGAGGGTCTGGTGATACGCGAGATCTCGCTGTTGCGGCTGCGGGCTCTCCTGGCGCGGGCTCATGGCGATGCCAGGGCTTACGCGGACTTCCGGGATCGCTACCGCAACATGGCCAGAACGCTGGGTTTCGAGGGGCATATCGCCTGGGGCGAGGCGATGCCATGACGGCGATCGGTGGGAGGCATGCCCACCTTGTCCCAAAACAGACCACAACTGCGACTCGCGGAAGTTCGTCTCAAAAACACGTGTATGTGACCGGGCCCTTGGGCGATGAGGCGATTTACCTCAAGTGGGTCGCGGTTACCGGAGCGCTCGAATAACGGCGGGGCTCGCGCGCTCCTGCCGGAGGTCCAGTCGTCGGGTATGAGAGAACCCGGATGACCCACGCCGGCGAGCGACGCTAGCGGTGTGGTACAACCGGGAGCCATGAGCAGTCTTGCCGACGAGACACGGTGGATGGATGCCACCGACCAGGCGGCGCTGGTGGCCAAGGGCGAAGTCACGCCGAGCGAGCTGTTGGAAGCGGCGATCCAGCGGATTGAGCAGTCGAACCCGGCGGTGAACGCCGTAGTCATCGAGTGGTTCGACCACGCCCGGTCCGTAGCCGCCGATCCGGCGGCCCTACCCGACGGCCCATTCCGGGGCGTCCCATTCCTACTCAAGGACTTGTACACGAGCTTCGCCGGCCAGACCCTGACGAACGGCAACGTGGCGCTGAAGGAGGCGGGCAAGATCGACGTCGCCGACACCACGTTAGTCGCGCGGTTCAAGGCGGCCGGCCTGGTCATCGCCGGACGGACCAACAGCTCGGAAATGGGCAGCCTGCCGACCGCGCAGCCGGTGGCCTGGGGGGCGACCCGCAACCCGTGGGCGCTCGAGCGTACGCCGGGTGGGTCGAGTGGCGGTGCCACCGCCGCGGTGGCGGTCGGGATGATCCCGTTCGCCAATGCCTCAGACGGTGGCGGCAGCATCCGCATCCCAGCGTCGTGCTGCGGGCTGGTGGGACTCAAGCCAAGCCAGGGGCGGATCACGGTCGGGCCGGTACGGGCCGAGGTGGGGCTGGGGGTCGAGTTGGGCATCAGCCGCACGGTGCGCGACACGGCGAGGCTGCTCGATGCGGTGCGCGGCCCGGGCATCGGCGACACCGTGATCGCACCGGCACCCGAGCGGCCATACATCGACGAGGTCGGCGCCGACCCGGGCCGGCTGCGCATCGGCCTGCTCGACGTCCACCCGCGCGGCGACTTCGTGCACGAGGACTGCGTAAC
>DASPOT010000234.1:0-4359 GCA_035625875.1 Mycobacterium sp.
CTAGGCTGCAGCCGTGACGCTGCAGATCGACAACAACAACAAGGTGCGCACCCTCACCTTGAACCGGCCCAAGGCGCTCAATGCCTTCAACGAGGCCCTCTATGACGCCACCGCCGTGGCGCTGCTTGCGGCCGCCGACGATCCGGAGGTCGCCGTTGTGCTGCTTACCGGTGCCGGGCGCGCCTTTAGTGCGGGTACCGATCTCGCCGAAATGCAGGCGCGTGTCAGCGACCCGAATTTCATCGTGGGAAAGTACGGCTTCACCGGACTGATCGACGCGCTCAGCCGGTTCCCCAAGCCGCTGATTTGCGCCGTCAACGGTGTCGGGGTGGGGATCGGCACGACGATCCTCGGCTACGCCGACCTGGCGTTCATGGCGTCGACGGCGCGACTGAAGTGTCCGTTTACCGACCTGGGCGTCGCACCCGAAGCCGCGTCGTCGTACCTGCTGCCGCAGCTGGTGGGCCGGCAGAACGCGGCGTGGCTGTTGATGTCCTCGGAATGGGTTGACGCCCAGGAGGCCCTGCGTATGGGGCTGGTCTGGAAGGTCTGCGAACCGTCGGATCTGCTGGCTGAAGCCCGCTGTCATGCCGAAATCCTTGCCGCCCAGCCGATCTCGAGCCTGATGGCGGTCAAGAACGCCATCGTCGAACCGATCCGTCCCGAGATCGCCGCGGCGAGCGCGCGGGAGAACGCCTACTTCGCCGAGCTGCTCGGGGCACAGGCCAATGTGGAGGCCCTAGCGGATTTCACCGGCCGACGAGATACTTGAGTGCCCCTGCCGAAATGGGGCGGCATGGGGCAACGTAGGTAAAAGTCGCTAGCGCGATGCGCTGGCTTCGAGTGGCGCACCGGCGGCGAGGATGGCCCGCAGCGTGCGCCGACAGCGCCCACAGTCGGCGCCGGCCCCGCACGCCGCCGCAATCTCCCTGGACGTCGACGCACCGCGCGCGACGGCCTCAGCCACGGTGTGGCTGGTGGCTCCGACACACAGGCATACGTACATCAGCACAGTCCCACTAACGCGGTCGATTCGATTTCGCTCGTCGCACCCACGTCATCGGGGGCGTCGGCGAGGCAACCGAACTGAACGGAACGCACGTTAGCACAGTCTAACCTAACTGGGTTAGCACAGTCTAACCTAAGTCAACGGCGGGGTGAACGGCGCGCCATCCAGCAGCTGTTCTGCCGCCTACCGGCGCGACGCGCCGAGTCCGAACGAAACACCGCGGCGACCGTCGCCTGCTGCACTAGATTGAACCCGGCATGGCAAGGTGGTGCTACAGCCCAGCCCACCTGATATCGCCTTATGCGCGGCTCGACACTCGACGCTTTCACCCACCGGAGGAGTGACCATGCAAGGTGATCCGGACGTCTTGCGTCTGCTCAATGAGCAATTGACCAGTGAGCTCACCGCGATCAACCAATACTTTCTGCACTCGAAGATGCAAGAGAACTGGGGTTTTACTGAGCTGGCATCCCGTACCCGCGCGGAGTCGTTCGATGAAATGCGGCACGCCGAAATGGTCACCGAGCGAATTCTGTTGCTCGAGGGTCTGCCCAACTATCAGCGCCTCGGGTCGTTACGCGTTGGGCAGACGCTGCGCGAACAATTCGAGAGTGATCTGGCCATTGAATTCGACGTGCTGAACCGTCTGAAACCGGGGATCATCATGTGCCGGGAAAAGCAGGACACCACGACCGCGAACCTTTTCGAGAAGATCGTGGCCGACGAGGAAGACCACATCGACTACCTGCAAACGCAGCTGGAATTGATGGACAAGCTGGGCGAGCAGCTCTTCGCCGCTCAGTGTGTTGCCCGACCGCCGACGACGTGAAATCCGCTCGAGGCTAGACAGGGATCGCTCGAGAGCACCTGACACGCGTCGGTGCCGGGTTAGCATCGGACGCCGATGGAAGGGCAGCCATGACTGGCCCCGCGGCGCGCAGCATCTCGCCATGAGCCGAATCGGAACCTTCGCTGACGACGACCTGGCCGGCTGAATTTCGAAATCCCCCTAACTCAGCCGCGCGCTGGCGGGGTTCAGCGACGCGGTGTACAACCGCGGCCGGCTGCCGCTGCGCCCACGCGAACTCGCGCGGATGGTCATCGCCTACTACAACGAATGCGCTGTGTGCGTCAACACCCGCGACGCGGATATAGGCGCAGGTAGATCGGGTGTTACTGAAGGGTTGCACGAGCACGTATCGCAGTGGCGCACCTGGCCTGGGCACAGCGAACAGGAGCGGCTGGCGGCCGAGTTCGCGCACCGGTTCGCCACCGAGCACACCGTGCTACGCGACGATGAAGACTTCTGGCGTCGACGCGGCGAACACTTCTCCCGAGGAGTTGCTCGCCGACCTGGCGTTGTCGTGCGCGTTTTGGCTGGGGATGGGACGAGTTCTGCGGACCTTGGATATCGGCCAGACCTGCAAGCTCACGCTACCCGGCCGGGATAATCCACCACGCGGACTGGTGGCGAACACGGGTCACCGGCACGTGCCACGCTGCACAATGGCTGCCATGACCGCCACACCACTTGCCGCCGCGGCGATCGCCCAACTCGAGGCCGAAAAGGTGGACGCCGTCATCGGCACCGTGGTGAACCCCGCCGGGCTGACGCAGACCAAGACGGTGCCGATCCGCCGGACCAACACGTTCGCCGATCCAGGCGTGGGTGCCAGCCGGGTATGGCATGGCTTCGCTATCGACCAGAGCGGCATCGCGTTCACCGAAGACATCGGTGTTGTCGGCGACCAGCGCATCCGCATCGACCTCTCGGCATTGCACATCATCGGCGATGGATTGGCCTGGGCGCCGGGGGCATTCTTCGAGCAGGACGGCACGCCGGTTCCGATGTGCAGCCGCGGAACGCTGGGCCGGATCGAGGCCACGCTTGCCGAAGCCGGCATCGATGCGGTGGTGGGTCACGAAATCGAGTTCCTGCTCGTCAATCCGGACGGCAGTCGGCTGCCGTCCAAACTGTGGGCACAGTACGGCCTGGCAGGCCTACTCGAGCATGAGCCCTTTGTTCGGGACGTCACCGCTGCGGCCACCGCATCCGGCGTCGGAATCGAACAGTTTCATCCCGAGTACGGGGCCAACCAGTTCGAGATCTCATTGACACCGCGGTCGCCGGTCGCCGCCGCCGATCAGCTCGTGCTGGCCCGGATCATCATTGGACGCATTGCCCGCCGCTATGGGATGCGCGTCAGCCTCTCCCCGGCGCCATTCGTCGGAAATGTCGGATGCGGTGCCCACCAGCATTTCTCGCTGACCACGTCTAAAGGGCCGCTTTTCTCTGATGGAACGGGTGCCGGCGGTATGACACCAACGGGTGAGAATGCGGTGGCAGGCTTGCTTGCGGGCCTTCCGGAGGCCCAGGGCATTTTGTGCGGATCGATCGTGTCTGGGTTGCGACTGCAACCTGGCAACTGGGCCGGAGCGTACGCGTGCTGGGGCACCGAGAACCGAGAGGCGGCACTGCGATTCGTAAAAGGTGGCCCCGCTAACCCATACGGCGGCAACGTCGAAGTGAAGATGGTCGATCCGTCGGCGAACCCGTACTTCGCGACAGCGACGATCCTGGGCCTCGCGCTGCACGGAATCAAGGAGAAAGCCGTGCTGCCGCCAGAGACAAGGGTGGACCCGGCGGCACTATCCGATGCGGCGCGCGGTCGCGCCGGGATCGTGCGGCTGCCCGGCTCCCACGCTGAAGCCATTGCCGCGCTGGATAAGTCGGAACTGCTACGAACCATTCTCGGTGATCCGGCGGTCGACGTGCTGGTCGCGGTCCGCCGCCTGGAGCACGAGCAGTACGCCCACCTCAACCGCGAGCAATTGGCGGACAAGTTTCGCATGGCCTGGAGTGTGTAACCGTGTCCGCGGCCGCTGCTCTGGCGGAGCACATCGCCGGCGTGCCGTTGATCGATCAGCACGTCCACGGTTGCTGGCTGACAGCGGGGGACCAGCAGCGGTTTGAGAACGCCCTGAACGAGGCCAACACCGACCCGCTGGCCGATATCGACTCCGCGTTCGACTCGCAGCTCGGGTTCGCCGTGCGCACCCACTGCGCGGCTATCCTAGATCTGCCCAGACATCTTGAGCCACAGGTGTATTGGGAGCGTCGCAGCCAATTCAGCGAGGTCGAGCTGGCCCGCTTGTTTCTGCGTGCCGCAGGAGTCTCCGATTGGCTGGTGGACACCGGGTTCGGCGACGGAGTCGCCGACGTCGCCGAACTCGCCGACCTTTCCGGGGGCCGCGCTTATGAGGTGGTTCGTCTCGAGGAGGTGGCCGAACAGGCCGCGCAGACACCGGGCGACTACGCGTCGGCATTCGAGAAGATCCTGCACCGGCGC
>DASPOT010000235.1:0-6761 GCA_035625875.1 Mycobacterium sp.
CCCATTCGTGCGCGGCCACTAGGCGATCCCAATCCGGCGTGGTGTCCAGCAGCATCACCGAGAGGATGGTCGACGACAGCTGGGGGTGGCGCTCGGATCGCCACATCAGCGCTTCGAACTCCGTCATCCGCGGGCTTCGCCCCCATTGGGATGCCTTGGACCACGCCGCGAGGTTCGCCTCCGCGAGGGTTTGATCGATCTCGGTCATGACACCTCCTCGGAAGTGGGCCAGTTGTCGAGCCTGTCCACGAACAGTTGACGCACTTCGGCGACGCGGGCGTCCAGGTCCTCGACGGCCCAGTCGTCTGTCGGAATCGGTTCCAGCACAGCGACGTCCACCGTGCCGGGGTTGATGATCATCGACCGCCGCCACATCAGCTCGCCCGCGTTGCGAATGACGATGGGCACTATCGGAACACCAGCCTGCATCGCAAGATGGAACGCGCCCTTCTTGAATCGTTGGATGGTCGGGGTCGAAGTGCGGGTGCCTTCCGGCATGATCCCAACCGACGTGCCGGAACGGATCCGCTCAACCAGAGCATTCACGTCACGCTTGGCGCTCTCGGGGTTGGACCGGTCGATGAACGCCAGGTCCATCAGCTGCCCGCCGATGACCATGCGCGGGTCGTACTTGGCCTCTTTTTTGGCGACGCCGGTGAGATTACGGCGAACCAGGGAGCCGATGATCAGTACATCCAGCGAACTCTGATGGTTTCCGATGAACACCGCCGGCCTGCGAGTCCAAAGATTGGATTCGCCAATAACGTTCAACCGCACCCCGGCCATTGCCAGCGCGCCGTCGCAGGCCAGCGGTATGGCCGTGTTCAGACCGAGTTCCGGATCGCGGCGCACCGCCCCGATCGCGAACCCGAGTCCCATCCCGGTGTTGAACGCGGCCATCGCGGCGGCGGTGCCCAGCAGTGCCCGCAGACCCGGCCTGCGGGGTTCACGCAAGTTCACGATGGGCCAGTCCTGCGACCGTGCGACGGCGGCCAGCCCGGGGTGCGGGTTGAGCGCGCTGGGGTTGCCGACCGCCGCCAGGAATGGCACGTCTTCGGCGCCGTTGGCGTAGGCGTAGCTGGCTCGGCGATCGATGTTGTTGGTGCGGGCGAACTCTCGCACCGCAGCGGCCTTCGGCTCACCCCACAGCATCGGCCCGGCGAGCCGGCCGGTCAGTACTCCGTCTTCGACCTCGACAGCTGTGCACAGGATGTGCTCAATGCCGAGATCGGCTGCGACGGGTTCGATCTGGTACTTGCTGGCCGACGAGGCGATCACCAGCGTGTGCCCCATTCGGCGATGCGCGCGCACCAGGTCGCGCGCCTCAGGCCGCATTGTGCCGGACACCTTCTGCACGAACAGCCGCTCCCCCAGTTCGGTCAGCGTATCCTCGGCGCGGCCGCGTAACCTCATGAACGCGACGTCGGCGAACTTCGTCGGGTCGCCGCCGAAGCCGGTGTCCAACGCGGACAGCAGGATCCGCAGAAACTCGCCGGACGAGACCTGGCCGCTGCGGACCTGGTCGGAATAGAACGCCGCGGCGGTATAGCCCTGCACCAGAGTGCCGTCGAGGTCGAAGAACGCGCCGATCCGCGGTCCCGCGGGACCGTGGCGGACCTTGTCGATCGCTTGCTCCGCGGTGGTCATCGCGCTCTGGCCAGTTCCGCGATGCCGTTGACTCGTCGTGTCGCCGTGGCGATCTCGTCGGCAAACTCTTGTCGGCGTTTGGCGATGTCGTCACCTTCGAACAGCCCGCGGCGGCGGGCCAGGCGAAGGGCGGTCTTGAACAGTTCCATCGACCTCGACTCGGCGTTGGCGATTCTGCGCTGCAGCTCCCACTGCTTGCCGACGTTCAGGCACTCGCTGAGAAATGCCTTCTCCTCGACCGGCTCGTCCTCGTAGGCGGCCAGCCTGTCGGCGACGATGTGGTAGGCGTCAAGGAATGGACGCAGCACCAGCTGCGCCAGCAGCAGATCTGCCGACTTCAGCAGCCGCCGCGCATCGGCGGGCGTGCAGGTCTTGGCGGTGTCGTCCACCGCCGCGCCGATGAGGCGCAGTTCGTCGGCGAGGTCGCGCTCGAATTGCGCGCGTGCGGAGAACAAGAACTCGAACTTCAGCAACTCGCGGAGACGCAACGCCTCGTCGAGCACCGTTGCCCGAGAACTCGCGTCGCTCTCCGCGGCCGCCAGCAACGCCATCTCGGCAATGGCACGATCGACCAGGATGTGGATTGCCGTGTTCCGGTAGAACGCAGCAACCAGCTGCTGGCGCTCGGCGATACCCCAGACCGGTTCGGCGCCGGCATCGTAGACGCCGACCACACCGGAGCCGACCAGCTGGTGCAGCGTCCATCGGATCATCGAGCGATTCGTCAGATCGCCGGCACCGGCCACCGTCCAGTTCCGCGCCGCGATGTAGCTCGCCAGCGGGTCGACCGTGGCCAGCACCTCGGCGATGGTCAATGAGCGGTCCGCGCCCAGCAGCGCAAGACTCACCACCGCTGTGGGCGTAACGGGCGTGGCCCGGTTGATCCGATGCTCGACGTCCAGCGCGATCCTCTCGATCTCGTTCCCGGGCGCCGACTCGTCGGCACGCAACTCCACCAGGCGTTTGCGCAACGGTAGCGGTTCGCCGAAGTCCAGGTAGGCGCGGCCGAGCCGTTGGGCCTGCTGCCGGGCGAGCCGGACCAAAAACCGCAGATCCTCGGGCCGCTTCACGGCACCGTAGGCCTCGGTGGTCATCGCGGCCACCTCGTGCAACTGGTCATACACAATCGAGGTCGGCACCAGATACACCTCGGGGCCGTCGATCTCGTCCACGGCGTCGGTGATGTATCGCAGGATCCCGTCCACCGGAGGTCGGAGCTTTCCGGTCCGGGTCCGCCCTCCTTCGATCGACCAGGTGACGTTCGCGTGGTTTTGCACCAGCTGCGCGGTGTAGGCGCGCAGCGCGAACCGGTAGACGGGGATGTCCTTGGTCTGACGGCGGATGAAGATCGCCCCGGTTCGCTTCGCCCATGCGCCGAACGGGAAGAAGTTCATGTTCGCCCCGCCGTAGGTCAGCGCGGGCATGAGCCGGTTCGCGACGATCACCTCGGGCAACAGCATGCCGTCCAGGTAGGACCGGTGCGAGAACGCGAATGCGAGCGTCGCCTTGCGGTCCAGCTTGCGCAACCGCCCGATCTGGTCCTCGTCGACCAGCACGTCGTAGGCCCGCATGAACCAGCGACTGAAGCCCCGCCACGCCTCCACCGCCCACTCGTCGCGGAAGGCCGCCATCTCGCGCAAGTAGCCCGCGACCTCATCGCGCACGCTGTCCGGATCCCGGTCGAGACTGGCCGCCAGCGCGCACAACCGCTCCTCAAACCACGGCGCACCGAGCAGCACCGTGACTTCTGGCGGGCCGGATGCCCGCGGCTTCATCGAGTCATCGACAATGCCGGTGCGCTGCAACATCTTTCGTGCTCCGATCCGATCCAGCAGATACGCGGTCATCGGCCCATCCCCAATCAGGCGGTTGCCACTGCTGCCTTCGGCTCGTGAACCGAAGGCCCGATTTCGGTCGCGTAACGCTACGAACCCATTCGGTGGATAAGCAGGATTATCCATGAACTTGCCGACGCAAGCTGCCCTCTAGACTTCGATTTCTGTTTCACCGATGCGCTGGAAGAGGGCGTCGGGTGCGACGGAATCAACCAGAATCACGACGTTCCCGCCGTCGGGCCCGGGCGCTGGGCACGATGATGCCGTCGTATCCAAGCCACCCCACCACGCCGCCTACCCGTCGACACGGTGAGAAGTCGTCCGCTCGTCGGCCATGCCGCCGCCGCCCCTCTCGATGAGGCGCTCCACCGCGTCGCCGACCTCGGGTGTGGGCCTCATCTACAGCATCTCCTGTCAGTCAGTGATCGGGAGCGCTTCAGCGCGTACAACACGGTCACACCCGAGGTTTCGGGAGCAGGCTGCCCGCCTGGTGACTCCCCTATCCCGCAGCCCACGACCGCGATAGCAACCACGACCGTCTCCGGCGCCAATATCGCCGGAGAACGTCACTCCGCTTTGGGCAAATCGTCACAGTGACGTTTAATGAAAGTCTGACTCACGCCAATCATGTTGACCATCAGTATGTTTCACGTTTCATTGTTTCATGGGTAATTTCCATTATCCATGAAACGCCGTTATTGTCGTTCACGATCACTCCTGGCGCTCCGACAATCGCTTGTACGACATGCCGAACATGCCTGATTACCCTCACAGAGGCGATCGACCTGAGATAGTTGCAGCTCAGCACGGGTCATGGAGCGAATAGTGGACCCGTGAGGGGTAGATAACGACGGATCATCGGCGTTTCGATTCATGGTCACACTGATCCGGATCGTGTGCGCCAACACCCAAAGCGCCGCGATCGGTTCAGCCAAGGCCAGTTTCGCCATCCGCCACGCCGGCGGGGCACGCGCCTCCATCCAGGAGGCCGCGCTCACTGAGCTGGCGCTACGTCGAGGCCATCGAAGCAGAAGCCGCCAAGCTCTACGCGCAACCGATGGACACCGAGCAGGTCCGCCGCTTCGCCGACACCCTGTTCGAGGTCGAATCAGCGCTCACAAGTGCGTCGTTTCCTCCCCCAGCGGCGCTGGATTGATGGCAAAACCAGCTCCGAAGTGATCCCACCTGCTGGCAAGCGACACCACTTGCTATTCGGGCCACCGTGCCACAGTCGATACCTGCCACCAGCCCGATACGCTGCCACCTGCACCCACCGATGAACGACTCTCATCCGCTGTGAACCAGTTCACGGGGTCCGGTCAGCGTCGCTGTGACTGCGGCGCCCGACATTCGGTCGCTGTTAGGGGCGTGATCACGATGTGTGCTGCCTGCGACTCGCCGTAGTACCGCATTCGCCGCCCCCATAGCCGTGTGTGACTCAGCTCTACCGCCGCGAACTGTGGTTGCAGGTAATAGAGCCAAGCTATCCGAGCCAGCACCGCGGGCGGTGGCGTGCCTCGGACCGCTCGGGCGCGCCCGCGCACCAGGAGCCGGTCGGCGTTGTCCCGACCCTCGCCGCCGAGCAATAGGGCCACCCGCGGGGAAGCAGCCACATTACGCACCGTCCACGACGACGCCGAGGTCAGCGCATACATGCGACCGTGGTGAGAAACGAACCACAGCGGTACCGCGAATGGCGTTCCCTTCTGCGAACGGCTAGCAAGAATCATCACTCGCGACCTGCGAACCGCCGCTTCAAGACTCGGCGAGTAGAACGGGTGAACGTCGTCCTTCTCGTCGGTAACCGAAAACGACGCCTGTCGTGGAGCTGCGGTTCCTGGTGGTGTCGGTACCTCACGAAGTGAGCCGTAGTCCCAGGCCACAATTCGCTTGGGCACTACCCAATAAGTGCACTCGTCTATGGCTTTGGCCATCCCTCTGACGGTCAGCGAGCGCAATCGGAACCATTGCGGGCCGTCGTCGGCGATCACGACGACATTGCAACCCGCCAGATCAGGGCTACCCTCCGGCACCTGCACAATGCGCGGCGACGACGCGGGATCGGCCGGCTCTTCGACATTCACGCTCACCGGAACCACGAGGATCTCGTCGTCTACGGTGGCGGCCAACGCCGTGCGTGGCGGCGTGAGAGCCAAGTCGGCGACGGCGCTCGCCTCGACATCACGAATTATCACGAGCGGTGACTTCCGGTAGAAGCTGGACCAATCCCCTCGTCGGTAACAAACGTCAGGACACCGAGACGCACCCTTGCTCCCATCAGTATTGCGAGTACACCACCAGCTGCGATGGCATCCGTGGACCACTAGATAACCCAGCATGTCCGGAGTCTTGTGCCGTCAGCCATGCCTGCCCGATCACAGTCAACAGCACGAAGACTCACGTGTCATCGGCCGCTTGATGCGCGGTGTCGTTCGAGGACCCATCGACCCGCGCCACCGCGCGTGATTACCAGCACGGCCGACGGTGCCTTGCCTCAACGCGCCAGCGTCCCACCTGCCCCTGTGGTCCGGCGTGTCGCGCCCCCGGAGCCCAATGCCGATGCCGATGACAGCGCCGCCAAGGCCGACGAACCGTTGTGAGCGCTTCATCTCGCGATGAACGCTCATCCCGCCGAACAAGTCGGCCGCGTCGGCGCCGTCGGACGCAAGGAACCAGCCACGAGTGTCCCTGCCACGGGGCGCTGACCTGGCCGGCACCCTGCGCTCCACGGTCTGCGACAGGGGCCGCACACTTCAGTGACACGTCAAAGCTAGCGGGTTTGGAGATCGGCAGCCGACCGGGCCGACGACCCTTCTCCACCGGAGACGGTAATTTCGATCGCCGTGGCGGAAGCGCGATGAGCGGGGGTCTTTTCGGACTCCTCGACGACGTTGCGGTTCTCACACGGCTGGCCGCCGCCACCGGCCGCGCGACCGCCAAAGCTGCTGGAGTGGTCATCGACGACACCGCGGTGGCGAACGCCTTAACGCGGCTGAAGTCGTTGATTCGGCCAAAGGCGCTTGGCGCGGTCGATTAGTTGCGGCCGCGCGGCGGCCCCCGCTGCCGTTGTGCACGTTGTGTGCACGCCGCCCCGATCTTGATCGAAAAATCGCCCCTTACCTGCGGTTTTGCTGGTGCGCGGTACTGGGATTGAAGTAGTCTTCAAGGGGTTGACCCCTTGATTCGTTGACCTGCGGAAACTGGCTCTGATCAGGACAGTTGTGTATACCAGTACACACCTGTTAGGTGCTGTCTCGTATAGCCTCGTATAGTCTTATT
>DASPOT010000236.1:0-61714 GCA_035625875.1 Mycobacterium sp.
CGCCGATGCTTCGCCATGATCACGGCCCGGTCACGGAGACACGCCGACAACCACCACAATCGCCCCAAAAATCACACAAGCCTCACAGGTCTAACTGCGAAACTCAAGTCCGACGAAAGCTGTCGATTTGCGTGTGGAGCCGGTGAGGTGGCACAGGACATCCTGATCTCGTTTGCATCGTCATGTGTGGCGTTCGTATTGCCGCCACGCTGACGGTATGCGTACCCGAGCCACACGCAACAGCATCCGGCCGACGGCCGGTCGCCCGGTGAGGCGATCGGCTAAGCGGTCCTGAACGGGCTTTCCGGTGGGGGGCAGGTTCGCGGTTGGATCGTAGTGGCCTGCTGCGGCGAACAGCTTCCACTGGCCCGGCGCACCCTTGAGCACACGGGTACCGCGGTCTTGAAAGGCGATCCCCGATCCGTTCACCAGATCCCTGACCGTGCTTGATACCAGCACCTCTCGCGGTCGGGCCAGCGCGGCGATCCGCGCACCGATATGCACAGCGATGCCGCCGATGTCCTCCCCACGGCGCTCACACTCCCCGGTGTGCAGACCCGCGCGAATGTCGATGCCCAACTCCGGTATCTCCTCGGTGAGACTGGCAGCGCAGCGAACGGCTCTGGTGGGTCCGTCGAAGGTTGCCAAAAACCCGTCACCGGTGTGCTTGACCACCCGCCCTTGAAAGCGGTCGATCGTGGTGCGCGTCAGCTGGTCGTGGCGCTCGAGCAGCTCACGCCAGCCTCGGTCGCCCAGCTCTGAGGCACGCCGGGTGGAATCGACGATGTCGGTGAACAGCACTGTGGCCAGCACCCGATCGGCGAACTGCTCGCGGCGTTGGCCGGTCAGAAACTCCTCCACCTCGCCGGTAATGGATTTAATGTCACCCACGGCCGGCCAGTGATCCACGCCGTCGAGTTCAACCAGGCGCGCCCCGGGGATCTTCGCGGCCAGCTCACGCGCGAACTCAACAGGACATGCTTCACCCGTGCGATGCAAAACGAGTGTCGGAACATGCACGGTTCCAAGGATGTCTGTCACATCGGTTCGAGTAGTAACCGCCTCAAAAGTTGCCTGCGCCAGCTTGGGGCTCATGCATCCCCGCTCCAGCGCGCCGACAGCCCTGCGGTATAGCGCGCTATGACTCAGGCTGGGGGCCGCCCACTCGATGTTGCGTCCCTCACCCCAGTGCTCGATCGACTCTCGGACACAAGCCTTTAGCTGCATCCATCTCGCCCCACTAGGGGAACTATCGTCGCGGTCTCGACCACTCGCGTAGGTCCCATACAGAACCAGTGCGCGCACTCGCTCCGGATAGCTGGCGGCGAACAGAACGCTGATCGGGCCACCCTCCGAGTACCCGAACAACACGGCGCGGGTGCTTCCGACCGCGTCCAACACGGCACGCAGGTCATCGGCGCGGCTTTCTAGGGTAGGGACGCCCCCGACGGGATCCGACAGACCGCTACCAAGTTTGTCGTACAAGATCACCCGCGCAAACGACGCGAGATCATCGAGAAAGCTCACCCACCCGGGGTCGTTCCACAACATGTCCACATGCGACAACCAGCCCGGGACAACTACCAGATCGATCCAACCATCTCCAACCACCTGGTAGGCGATATTTCCCTCCGGGCCGCGCGCATAGCGCGTCTGCGGCTGCCGCACTCCCATCATCAGCAGTATCCCATTCGGACGTTTGCGTGTGACGGTTAGGGCGGACGCGCGGGTGAAGCCACCAACTGCACGAACACCGCCGGGTCGGCCTAACGGCCAACACTCACCGCCGGGGCGCGGCCCGCAGCGCAGCACCAGGACCGCGAACACCGCGGCAGCTGCCGCGGCGAGACACGCTGCTATACGGCGTCCTGGGTTCTGCCGTGTCAACCACTTCCGTACCCCTCCGGATCCTCTCGCGCGATGTCGCGCGCGGCCGCTTACGCCGATCGGGAGGAGCGATGCGTCCCGGTCGGATCGGGTGATGGATCCTGAGCGCGTCCAGGCTGGTGGCTGCTGCTCCGATTTCGCATACGCCTCTTTATCCGTAATACCATCGGTTGGGGCCGATGTTCTGGGGCTCGCCGATTATTTTTGCGCGAACCGATCAGGAAACGCCGCATGTTTGCTCGTGCGTCGATCGTGCCGATGCTGGGCAACCATCGCCGCGCGCACGAGTGACGTGACGGCGCATTGGTCGGCATCATGCCGGCAATTTGAATATCTCTGGAAGCGAGCAATTCTGAGGAAGTCGAGACGGCACAGAATGGCGGGCAGCGACGAGCTTGCGCTTAGGAGCGATCACGGCACGCGTGCGGCTGGAAAGCCAAAAGTGTTGTCCGACTCAACGATTGGGAAGGAGCGTGTAATGCGCGCAATTGTGCATCACGGCCCCGAGAAGATATCAGTTGGTGAGGTTGCCAGGATCAAGAAACTGGTACGGATTGCCAGGACGAACGGCAGACTGGAAGTGCGCGTGAAGGTTCAGCCCTTGCATGCCGGCGGCATGCCGAACCAACGATCGACGGGAGGCACCAATGGCGCGGTCGTGGTGGGGTTGGGGCACCGTCGAGGAGGCGCTCTCGGAGCGCGAGACGCGTGACCTGGAGTCGCGGGTGGCGGCGCTGCTGACCGGGCACGACCTGACCGATCACTTGCCGCCGGACCCAAACGTCCTCGGGTTGCCGACACCACGTATCACCCCGCCTGCATCGCTGGCTCCGATGTGCTCGGCCGACCCCATTGATCGGGCCGGACACGCCCGCGGCAAGGCCTTTCGCGACGTCGTGCGCAACCTGCAGGGCCGCCTCAACCACGTCCCCGACCTGATCGCACGGCCTTGCCGCGAGCAGGACGTGGTCGACGTGCTCGACTGCTGCGCGCGCGAGGGAATCGCGGTCATCCCCTACGGCGGCGGCAGCTCGGTGGTCGGAGGCGTCGAACCGCGGTTCGACGGGCCGGCAATCAGCGTGGATGTCACGAGCATGGGTGCGGTGCTGGAGATCGACCGGGTGAGCCGGACCGCGCGCATCCAGGCCGGGGCGCTCGGGCCGGTGATCGAGGACCAGTTACGCCCGCACGATCTGACGCTGCGGCACTTCCCGCAGTCCTTCGGGTTCTCCACCCTCGGCGGCTGGTTGGCCACCCGCTCCGGCGGGCATTTCGCCACGCTCTACACCCACATCGACGATCTGACCGAATCGCTGCGCGTTGTCACCCCGGTCGGGGTGAGCGAATCGAGGCGGCTGCCCGGATCCGGCGCCGGCCCGTCTCCCGACCGGCTGTTCCTCGGCTCAGAGGGTGTGCTCGGCATCATCACGGAGGCGTGGATGCGGCTGCAGGACCGTCCGCGCTGGCAGGTCACCGCGTCGGTCGCGTTCGACGAGTGGGATTCTGCGGTCGCCGCGACCCGGGCGATCGCGCAGGCCGGGCTCTACCCAGCCAATTGCCGGCTGCTGGACGGGAGCGAGGCGTTCCTGAACGCAAGCGCCACGGTCGGGGGCGGGCTGCTGGTGCTGGCCTTCGAATCGGCCGACCATCCGATTGAGCCGTGGCTCGACCGGGCCCTGAAGATAACGAGCGAACACCGCGGCACCGTGACCTCGCGGCGCACCCGCGACGCCGCAACGCCGGACGACGCCTCGGCGAACTGGCGCTCGGCGTTCCTGCGCATGCCGTATCAGCGCGACGCCCTCGCCCGGCGGGCCGTCATCGCCGAGACGTTCGAGACCGCTTGCACCTGGGACGGATTCGACACCCTGCACGCTGCGGTGACCGAGGCCGCCCGCAAAGCGATCGAGCAGATCTGCGGGACCGGGGCGGTGACCTGCCGATTCACCCACGTCTACCCGGACGGCCCGGCGCCGTACTACGGCGTCTACGCCTCCGGGCGCTGGGGCTCCCTGGACGTGCAGTGGGACGAGATCAAGGCCGCCGTGTCCGAGGCGATCATCACCGCCGGCGGCACCATCACCCACCACCACGCGGTCGGCCGCGACCATCGCCGGTGGTACGACAGGCAGCGGCCCGACCTATTCGCGGCGGCCCTGAGCGCAGCGAAGTCCGCCCTCGACCCGGCCGGGATCCTCAACCCCGGGGTGCTCGTCGACCCGTCATCGACCGTGCCCGATGCGCAGTAGGTCGGTCAGGGTCGGCAGCTTGACGCGGGGACGTCCGTGCGGCTCGCCGGCCTCACGCTCGAAGCGGTCAATGGCTTGCCAGTGCTCGGCGGTGACGAGTTTGGGCTGGCGCGAGGCCAGCCACTCGGCGAGCTTTTCGGCGTGATTGTCACCGAAGTCCGCCAGCCTGGAGTCTTTAGCAGCGGCCAGATCGGCGAGCAGGGTGTCGACGGTGTCTTGCGAGTCTTTCTTGTTGGTGCCGATAACTCCGGTCGGGCCGCGCTTGATCCAGCCGACGACGTACTCGTTGCGGCTGCCCGCAATCCGGCCGTCGGTGTTGGGGATTATTCCGCTCCTCTCGTCGAAGGGCAGCCCCGGCGTGGGTACGCCGTGGTAGCCGATCGACCGCACCACCAACTGCACGGGCAGCTCCTCGCGCGCGCCGGTGTCCTTGGCCACCACCCGCCCGCGATCGTCGCTGATCAGATCGTTGCGGCCCAGCACGATCCGCTCCACTCTGTCGTCCCCTTTGATTTCGATGGGAGACGTCAAGAACCGGAACACGATTCGACGATGTCCAGGGCGGCGCTCGCGTGCTGCGTAGTCGCGCAGTACCTTGATGTTCTGCTTGGCCGTCTTGCCCACCGCGGCGGCATCCTCATCGCTGATGCCCTCGACCTGCGCCGGATCGACCACCACGTCGACTCCCTCGAGGTCTGCCAGCTCGCGCAACTCCAGCGTGGTGAATGCGGTCTGCAACGGTCCGCGCCGGCCGATGATCAGAACTTCCTCGATACCGCGGGGACGCAGCGACTCCAACGCATGATTGGCGATATCGGTCAGCGCGAGCACGTCGGGATCGGTCACCAGGATGCGCGCGACGTCGAGCGCGACATTGCCGTTGCCGACGACGACGGCCCGGCCGCCCGACAGGTCAGGCGACATTTGCTGGAAGTGCGGGTGCGCGTTGTACCAGCCCACGAAATCGACGGCGGCGATGCTGCCCGGCAGGTCCTCACCGGGGATGTTCAGCGCGCGATCGGATTGCGCCCCGATGGCGTAGATCACAGCGTGGTAGTGCTCGGCGAGCTCGGCGGGCTCGATGTGCTCGCCGACCACGACATTGCCGAAAAAGCGGAAGCGGGGGTCTTCGGCGGTCTTTTCGAACTGCTTGCTGATCGACTTGATCTTGGGGTGATCGGGCGCCACGCCGGAGCGCACCAGCCCCCACGGCGTGGGCAGCATCTCCAGCATGTCGACGGCTACGTCGATCTCGTCGGACGCGTCAGCGGCCCTCAGCAACGACGCCGCGGCAAAGAACCCTGCCGGGCCGGAGCCGACGATCGCGACGTGATAAGGACGCATACTTGAGCCTTCTGTTTGTGCCGGCTGGGACGCCTGGCTCACTCACATGCTGGTCTATCACCCGATGCTAAATGGTGATGCTAAAGCTCCTGTTAGAGCGTCAGTGATCGCGCGGGCTGATTCCGATTGCCCGGCTCCTCCTCAGGCCGCTACGCGGCCCGCATCGTCGCCGGGCGGCGCTGGCGCCGGTAACGTGAGCAGCTGTGGAACCTGACCATCAGGCTGATATCGCCGCCCTGGACTCCACCCTCACCACGGTGGAGAAGGTGCTCGACGTCGACGGTCTGCGCAGTCGCATCGGCAAGCTCCAACATGAGGCGTCCGATCCGAAACTGTGGGACGACCAGGCCCGCGCGCAGCGGGTGACCAGCGAGCTGTCGCATGCCCAGGGCGAGCTGCGCCGGGTCGAAGACCTGCGCCGCCGCCTCGACGACCTGCCGGTGCTCTATGAACTCGCGGCCGAGGAAGAAGGCGCCAGCGCGGGGGAAGCACTTGCCGAGGCCGACGCCGAACTCAAGGCCCTGCGCGCTGACATCGAGGCCATGGAGGTTCGCACCCTGCTGTCGGGCGAATACGACGAGCGCGAGGCGCTGGTCACCATCCGTTCCGGGGCGGGCGGAGTGGACGCCGCCGACTGGGCCGAGATGCTGATGCGGATGTACATTCGCTGGGCCGAGCAACACAATTACCCCGTGGAGGTGCTTGACACCTCCTACGCCGAAGAGGCCGGGATCAAAAGCGCGACCTTCGTCGTGCACGCACCGTTCGCCTATGGCACGTTGTCCGTCGAACAAGGCACTCACCGGCTGGTCCGAATCAGCCCGTTCGATAATCAGAGCCGCCGCCAAACGTCGTTCGCCGAAGTCGAGGTGCTGCCCGTGGTGGAGACCACCGACCACATCGACATCCCAGAAGGCGATCTGCGCGTCGACGTCTACCGCTCCAGCGGGCCCGGTGGTCAGTCGGTGAACACCACCGACTCAGCCGTTCGACTCACCCACATCCCCACCGGTATCGTCGTGACCTGTCAAAACGAAAAGTCGCAGCTGCAGAACAAGATGTCGGCGCTGCGCGTGCTGCAAGCAAAGTTGTTGGAACGCAAACGATTGGAAGAACGCGCCGAGTTGGACGCATTGAAGGGTGAGGGCGGTAGCTCATGGGGGAACCAGATGCGCTCCTATGTCGTGCACCCGTATCAGATGGTCAAGGATCTGCGGACCGACTATGAGGTGAGTAACCCGGCGGCCGTGTTGGACGGCGACATCGACGGATTCCTGGAAGCGGGGATCCGCTGGCGCAATAGACGAGATGACAACTAATACCACGATTTTCGCCATGACTACGGCTTTTCGGGCCCAGCCCTGGCACGACATCTGGCGCGGCGATATCCGCGACTGGATCTTCACCAAGGGTTTGCATATCGTCTTGTTGCTGATCGGGGCGGTGCTGGCGGCGCGGTTCGTCAACTGGGCGGCTCAAAAGATCACCCAGCGGCTCGACGTGGGGTTCACCGAGAGTGACGCGTTAGTGCGCTCGGAGGCCACCAAGCACCGCCAGGCGGTAGCGGCGGTGATCTCCTGGGTGTCGGTCGTTCTGATCGCCGTCGCGGTCGTCGTCCAGATCACTGAGGTTTTGCAGATCTCGGTGCGTGGGTTGGTTGCGCCGGCCACCGTGCTGGGTGCGGCGCTGGGGTTCGGAACTCAGCAGCTGGTCAAGGATCTGCTCGCCGGGTTTTCATCATCGCCGAAAAACAATACGGGTTCGGCGATCTGGTCGAGCTCACCATCTTGGGATCGCCGACGGATGCCGTCGGCACCGTGGAGAACGTCACATTGTGGGTGACCAAGCTGCGTTCGCCCAACGGCGAGGTGTTCACCGTCCCAAACGGTCAGATCGTCAAATCGGTGAACCTGTCCAAGGACTGGGCTGGCGCGGTTGTCGACGTGCCGGTGTCGACCAGTGCTGACCTCAACCTGGTCAACGAGGTCTTGCATCAGGTGTGTGACCATGCCCGCGACGACGAGATCCTGGGAGAGCTTTGTTGGAGGCGCCCACGGTGATGGGGGTGGAGAGCATCGAAGTCGACACCGTGAACCTGCGGCTGGTGGCCCGCACGCTGCCCGGCAAGCAGTTCGAAGCGGGCCGGCAGTTGCGGGTGCTGGTGGTCCGCGCACTGGCCCGCGCCGGTGTGGTGACCGCGACCGACGCGCCTGCGACGGTGGGCGCGATCGTGCATCCGGCGACGATCAGCGGCGCCGAGGACGAAACGCAGGGCCCGGTACCGAAGCGGTGAGGTCCACGCCGGCGAGGAAATTCACGTTCGCGCCCAATTGGCTGCCGAGGCAAAGCGACGAGGAGCGGGGCCGGCCGGGCTACCTGTTCGGCGGCCATGTCGCTGCCGCCTTTCGTGCTGCCGACGCCCTTCGGTCCGGCATCTCGGACAACGACAACGGCACCGCCCGGGCCGAGCCCAGCGCCACCGCCCCGATCCGATTTGCCCGCCTTCGCGGGACGCACGGTTACACTGGCGTGCCGTGATGATCACCCTGGACCATGTCAGCAAGCAGTACAAGCGGTCCGCGCGGCCAGCGTTGGATGACGTCAGCGTCAAAATCGACAAGGGCGAGTTCGTCTTCCTGATCGGCCCGTCAGGCTCGGGCAAGTCGACATTCATGCGGCTGCTGCTGGCCGAGGATTCGCCCACCCACGGCGATATACGGGTGTCGAAGTTTCACGTCAACAAACTGCCCGGCCGCCACGTCCCGAGCCTGCGGCAGGTGATCGGCTGCGTTTTCCAGGACTTCCGGCTGCTGCAGCAAAAAACTGTGTTCGAGAACGTCGCCTTCGCGTTGGAGGTCATCGGTAAGCGCCCCGAGGTGACCAACCGGGTTGTTCCCGACGTGCTAGAGATGGTCGGCCTGTCCGGCAAGGCCAACCGGCTGCCCAACGAACTGTCCGGCGGCGAGCAGCAGCGGGTCGCGATTGCCCGCGCCTTCGTCAACCGGCCACTGGTACTGCTGGCTGACGAGCCTACCGGCAACCTCGACCCGGACACCAGTAAGGACATCATGGATTTGCTGGAACGGATCAACCGCACCGGGACGACCGTGCTGATGGCAACGCACGACTTCCACATCGTCGACTCGATGCGGCAGCGCGTCGTCGAACTGTCGCTGGGTCGAATGGTGCGAGACGAGCAGCGCGGCGTCTACGGGATGGATCGCTAAGTGCGCTTCAGCTTCCTGTTCAACGAGGTCATAACCGGTCTTCGTCGCAATGTCACCATGACGATCGCGATGATCCTGACGACCGCGATCTCGATTGGTTTGTTCGGCGGCGGCCTGCTGGTGGTCCGGTTGGCCGACCATTCCCGCAACATCTATCTCGACCGCGTCGAGACACAGGTCTTCCTCAACAACGACGTCTCCGCCAACGACCCCGCGTGCGACACCAACCCATGCAAGGCGCTGCGCGAGAAGATCGAGGCGCGTAACGACGTCAAATCGGTGCGGTTCCTCAACCGCGACGACGCCTACGAGGACGCCATTCGTAAGTTCCCGCAGTACAAAGACGTAGCGGGCAAGGATTCCTTCCCCGCGTCATTCGTCGTCAAGCTGGAAAATCCCGAGCAGCACAAAGACTTCGACGCCGCCATGCAGGGCCAGCCCGGGGTGCTTAGCGTTCTCAATCAAAAGGATCTCATCGACCGGCTGTTCGCCGTGCTGGACGGTTTGAGCAGTGCCGCGTTCGCCGTCGCCCTGGTCCAAGCCATCGGGGCAATCTTGTTGATCGCCAACATGGTTCAAGTCGCCGCATATACCCGGCGCACGGAGATCAGCATCATGCGGCTGGTCGGCGCCAGCCGCTGGTACACCCAGCTGCCCTTTCTGGTGGAGGCGATGGTGGCCGCAACCGCTGGCGTCATTATCGCCGTCGTCGGCCTGATACTCGTGCGGGCATTGTTTCTGGACAACGCGCTCAGCCAGTTCTACCAAGCCAATCTGATAGCCCGGATCGACTACGCCGACGTGCTGTACATCTCCCCGATCCTGTTCTTGGTCGGGGTGGCGATGGCAGGAGTGACCGCATACGCCACCCTTCGGGTGTACGTCGGGCGGTAGCCGTGGCCAAGAAGTCCAGCGGCGGGGCGAAGCGGGGCAGGCATGTCGTGGCGACCAACCGCAAGGCCCGGCACAACTTTTCGATCATCGAGGTTTTTGAAGCGGGGGTGGCGCTGGTCGGCACCGAGGTGAAAAGCCTGCGCCAGGGTCACGCGTCGCTGGTCGACTCGTTCGCCACTATCGATGACGGTGAAGTATGGCTACGCAACGTGCACATCCCCGAGTATCAGCATGGCTCTTGGACCAATCATGATCCACGGCGTAACCGCAAATTGTTGTTGCACCGCCGCCAGATTGACTACCTGGTCGGCAAGATCCGGGATGGTAACCTCGCGCTGGTGCCGTTGTCGCTGTATTTCTCAGAGGGAAAGGCCAAAGTGGAACTCGCACTGGCGCGGGGCAAGCGGGCGTACGACAAACGGCAGGACATGGCCCGCCGCGACGCCCAAAGGGAAGTGCTCCGCGAGATGGGTCGGCGCGCCAGGGGCATGAGCTGATCGGCGGCGCGTAGGCCCGGCTGTCGGCGGTCAGCTTCGGCGTCAGCGATTTTGTCGGCGGCATGGCCGCACGGTGCGCGGCCGCAATGCGGGTGAAGCTGGTGTCCTATCCGGTCGCGACGGTGCTGCTCGGCACGTGGCGGTCAGCGCCGGTGGGCCGGTCCATCCCGGCGCTGTGCTGAGGGGTTCGCTGTTCGGGGTAAGCCAGGCGTTCGGCGTGTGATGGTTCTACGGGGCCATGGCCGCCGGCCCGATTTCGGTGGTCTCTCCGTTGGCGGCGGTGCTGAATGCCGCCGTGCCGGTCGCCGCGGGAGTCGCGCTAGGGGAGCGGCCGAGCGACGTGGCCTCGGTTGGCGTCGTCCTGGCGATGATCGCGGTGATCCTGGTCAGCCGGGAGGCCCCCGACGACGAGGGCGTCAGGACATACCGGTTCACCACCAAGGTGGCCTGGCGCACGGTGGCCTCCGGGGTGGCGTTCGGGCTGGACTTCGTGCTGCTTCATCAGGCTCCAGTGGAATGCCGGCTCTGGCCGCTGTTTTTCGCGCGGGCGTCGGCCACTGTGCTGGTATTCGTGCTGGCGGGGATGAGTGGTAACTTTCAGCTTGCGTCCAAGACGCCGCTGAGCCTTGCGGTGGCCGCGGCGCTGCTGGACACCTGCGCCAACATCACGATGCTGCTGGCGCTGCAGACCTGGCTGCTGTCGTTGGCCAGCATCTTGATCTCGTTGTATCCGGCGACAACCGTCGTGCTGGCGATTTTCGTGCTGCATGAGCGGGTCACCCGCTGGCAAGCGATCGGCATGGTGCTGGCAGCGTTGTCGGTGGCGATGATTGCCGCCGGGTGACGTGGGTCTGATTGCACGGCTCCTCCGCCGGCCGTTCCGGCCCGCATCGTCGCCAGGCCAGGGTTTAGCATCGGCCCCGTGACCCGCCCGTCCCGTCACCCGTCCAAGGGCACGGCCAAGGCGAAGCTCGCGCTGGCGCGCGGCAAGTGGGCGCACGACAAATGTCAGGTTATGGCCCGCCACAACGCTCAGCGCGAAATGGTCCGCGAACTCCCTCGGTGCCGCAAGGGCATGACCTGATCGGCGTTCCGGTCGGCCCGGCGCTCGCCCTGCTGTCGGCGATCGGCTTCGGGGTCAGCGACTTCGTCGGCGGTGTCGCGTCGCGGCGGATAGCGGCTCTGCGCGTGGTGCTGGTGTCTTACCCAGTCGCGATGGTGCTGCTCGGCGCGCTGGCCGCGGTTGTCGGAGGGCCGATCTCCGCGGGTGCCGCGCTGTGGGGTTCGCTGGGCGGGCTCAGTCAGGCGTGCGGGGTGTGGTGGCTCTACGCGGCGCTCGGCGCCGGCCCGATCTCGGTGGTCTCGCCGCTGGCTGCGATGCTGACCGCCGGCGTACCGGTCGTGGTCGGCATTGCCATGGGGGACCGGCCCGGTCCGAAGCCCGCGGTTGGCATCGTGCTGGCGCTGGTCGCGGTGGTGCTGGTCGGTCGGGACACCAGCGACCAGGACGGTAGGCCGCACCGGTTCACCATGACGGTGGCCTGGCTGACGATTGGCTCCGGGGTGGGGTTCGGGCTGAACTTCGTGCTCATCCATCAGGCGCCGGTCGAGTCCCGGTTGTGGCCGCTGCTGTTCGCTAGGATGGCGGCCACCGCACTGGTGGTCACCATGGCGGCGGCGAGCCGCAACCTGCGGGTTCCGTCCGGGACAGCGCTGCGGCTGGCGCTGACCATAGCGTTGCTGGATGCCTGCGCTAACTTCGCCATGCTGCTAGCCCTGCACACATCGCTGTTGTCGTTGGCCAGCGTCGTGATCTCGCTGTACCCCGCGGCCACCGTCGCGTTGGCGATCGTCGTGCTGGGCGAGCGAGTAACCCGCCCGCAAGCGGTCGGCTTGGTGCTGGCGTTGCTATCGGTGGCGATGATCGCCGCCGGCTGACGCTGGCTTAGCATCGGCTCCGTGACCCGTCCCGCCCGTCCTGTCATCGAACTCCACCCGCGGGAATGATCCTTCGGTGTCCCTTTGTTAGAGGTGACTGGCGTACTATTGATTGTCCTGCTGGAAGTCGGCAGGGATGCGAGGGGCTGAACGGTTTCGACTTCGCGCATCGAATCAAGGGAAGCGTGCCGGTGCAGGCAAGAGACCACCGTAAGCGTCGTTGCGAACAAATAAGCGCCGATTCACATCAGCGCGACTACGCTCTCGCTGCCTAAGCGACGGCTAGTCTGTCAGACCGGGAACGCCCTCGACCCGGACCCTGGCATCAGCTAGAGGGATCCACCGATGTGTCCGGTCGCGGGACGCATCGGGACACACACAGCGACTGGGATCGTCATCCCGGCTAGTTCGCGTGACCGGGAGATCCGAGTAAAGGCATAGCAAACTGCGCACGGAGAAGCCTTGAGGGCATGCCGTAGGACCCGGGTTCAATTCCCGGCAGCTCCACCAAAAAGGGCAGCTAATCAGTGGCCCTTTTTCGCTCGTTCACCGGGCTTCATCAACTGTTAATTACGGCACCTAGCGCCGACGCCACGTCGCTGGACGCTTCTCAAGGAAGGCACACATACCCTCTTGGGCATCTTCGGCGCGGGCGTTCATCGCCATGACGGCCTTCGTCAGGTCGTAGGCCCGGTGTTCGTCGGGCTCAACCTGCGCGTAGAACGCTTCCTTGCCAAGCCCTACGGTCAGCGGGCTCGAAGCCACGATGGCGTCGACGATGGCGGCGAGCTCGTCTTCGAGCGCTTCCGCCCGGACGACACGGTTCACGAGGCCCCAATCGAGTGCGGTCTCAGCGGGCGATCGGCTCGCCGGTGAGCAACATCTCCAGTGCACGCTTCCTGCCGATTGCGCGCGACAACGGCACCATCGGAGTCGAACAGAACAGGCCGATCTTGATTCCTGGGGTGGCGAAACGGGCGCCGTGGGCGTCGGTCACCGTCGCGGTGCTGGTGGTCGCATTCATCAAGGTGGCACTCATCGGCCTATACTTCATGGAGCTACGCCACGCACCACCATTGCTACGCAGCATTTTTGACGTTTGGTACTGCGCCGTCTGCTCGGCCGTCGTCGGCATCTATTTGGCGAGCTATCGGATGATTCGGAAGGTGATCAGTTGGCCTCGCCCGGACGGCCGAACGCTGGAAGCAGGTATGACGTAAGCAGTTTGCGGTGCGACGGGTCAGCGGGGTTCGAGAAATCAAGGCGGCCAACCAGCATCAGTTGGACGAGCGCAAGCCACTCGCACGCTTCGTCAATGTCGAGATCTCGACGGAGTTGGCCGCTCTGCTTTGCGTGCTCGATGTAGGGCTCCCACATCTGCTTGGTCAATTTGGTTGCAAGATGGGTGCCTTCGCCGACCAAGCGGGTCGCGAGGTCCATGTGTTCTGGGTTGACGAGGATGCGGATGATGGGGTCCGCGCGGCCGTGATCCACGAGGTATATCAGCCCATCGACGAGCTGATCCTGAAAGGTCTTCCGGGACTTGAGGAATTTCGAGGCCTCCTTGAAGAGCGCGCGGGATCGCGACTCGATCATCGCGGCGATGAGTGTGTCGCGGTCGCGAAAGTACCGGTAGATGGTCGGACGAGACACGCCCGCTTCCCTTGCGATGTCGTCGATCGTGGTCTTCGTTACACCGAAGCGCTCGAAGGCGATCTCGGCGGCGTGGAGTATCTGCACGCGCGCCTCATTGACGTCTTCGCTGAGGACGTTTCCGGTTCTTCCCCTGGCCATTACACTCCGCGCTTTTTTGCCGCTCGGACATAGAACGTTATACGTTCAATGTCCAAGATACTGCCAGTGGCTCGGCTGGTGGAACTCGCTGATTTCGGATCGCAAGTCGGGCGAGTTATCAACCTGGTGCGGGGCACGCTGGGGGCCTGAAGGCGTCACTCTCCCTTACCGCGTCCGGTGCAGACGTGCGGCTGCGATATCTGCGGTGTGTTGGCAGCGGCCACCTGGACGGGGTTCGCGGAGAAAGGTCGCGGCGGTCACCGCCAACTCACCATGGTGACGGGACGCCCGCGCGGATTCTGGCGACCTCGGCACGGGCGAAGCGCACCCGGTCGGTGTCGGCGCCGCGCGCAGCAGCCACCTCATCGGCGAGACCATACGCAGCATTGAGGACGTAGCGGGCGCGTTTGCGTTCGCGACGTTTGCGGCTGGCCTTGCGGTAAGCCTTGCGGGCCTTGCGGTTACCGGCCATGGCATCGAGTTCGGCCGCGGTAATTACGTTGCGGGCCTCCTCAGGGGTCATGATATCGCGCACGAAGTCCCGTTCCCGCTTCACGGTCAACTTGTAAACCCGCACAGCGATGACGAGCGCTATGACGATCACCGCGATGAGCATTCCCACCAGTGTCAGCGGGCTCGGGCCAGCGATGGCCGCGAGCGAGTCCCATATCCCGTGAAGCAGCATCGGTGTCGCCACCAATAGGGACCCCCGCCCGACCTTGCGTGGTTCCGCGGGCCGGCCCAGAAGATAGACCAGACCGGCGCAGAAGATTGCGCTGTACAGGATGTGGGCGGCTACCCCGCTGACCATTCGTAGAATGATGGTGCCTATCGACGCCCCAATTTGATTCGCGCCGAACTGGGTGCCAGCCGACGTCATTGCGTAGGTGATGTCCTCAACGATCTGGAATCCCAGACCTATGAATGCGCCCAGGATGAATCCGTCGAACGCAGTTCGTACCTGCCGTGGCGCCAACGCGATGAGCAGCAGGAGCCCCGAACCCTTCGCCGGTTCTTCGGTGAACGGGGCCGCCAGGCCAGCACCCCAGTTCAGCGCCCAGACCTGTCCGAAGGCCTTCGCGTACAGGGCGAGGATCGCGTCGTTGGCGTTAGCCGCCATCGTCCCGGTGGCGGCGAAGCCGCCCCACAGAAAAGCGACGACCATGAGCTTGGCGGGGAGTTTGGCGTAGTGGTCGATGTGCTGGGTGAACCACCAGAACAGCGCAGCGTAGATGGCGAATGATGTCACCGCCAGCCCGATCGCCTGGCCGTAGGCGTTGTACTCGCGAGCGAGCGTCGAGACGAAGACAAAAATGCCGATCCCGACCAGCACCAGATATCCCCAGAACGCGCAGTTGCGTGGCTGGTAGAAGCTGAATCGCCTGCCCCAGCCGGAGAGGTCGAGCGCGATGTCGCGGGCACGATCGAGGTCGGCAAGCGTCGTCGTTGTCACCGCTTCCCCTCTCCGGGACGGTTGATGCTGCGGATCATCCGGAAGACTGTGGCCGTGGGCTCCGGGCCGGTGTCGGACGGTCCGGTCGCCACGGCTTCAACTCCGCGACCATCGAACACGAAGGCGGCGATCACGCCGCCGGTGTGCGGTCCTGTGACCCGCACTGTCGCGCCCTGCTTGCCCTGATCGGTGACGATGGTGGTGGGCGCGCCGGTCACGTGGACGCGGCGACCGCGATTGAGGGCCTCGGAGGTCGTCTCGATCTGGTCGAGCAGTTTGTTGGCGTCTCCGTGGAATGGTCCCGTGTGGAGCGTGAATTTCAGGGCCCCGTCCTCGACCGTCGCGGTCGCGGGATACTCGCCGGACGATGGGGCGTCACCAGCGCGGACACCGGATGTGACACCCCAGCCGGCCTCCGGAACGAATGTCACATCGCCTTCGAGCTCCATAACATCGCCGGCTTTGACAATGTCGTGGTAGGGCACCTTTGCGTTGATGATGGGCAACACCACCGACATCACAATGGCCAGCGCGAATACCGCCAATGTCGGGGCGATGGTGCGCCGATCCACGCCAAACAACCGCTCATCAGCGGGCACCCAGCCCTCATCGGGTTCGAACCTTGGCGCTGAGGCCGCCGACGACGTGTCGGTATCCGGATCCGGCATACCCTGCCCAACCCTCCTACCCGCTGTGGCAACGCCTGAGTGGCACCGGGGTCGAGAGTAACGACGGCGAGGAGACCCGATATCAACATTGGCGACATCCGCGACTTTGGCGTGGACTGGGTCAGACCCCGCGATCTTTCCAGTGCGCGACGTCGGGCGTCGAGCGATGACCGAGTTATCTGGACGACGACGCCCCGAATAGGTCGATAGCCTGTTCCCCATGCTCGGCGGGGTAATGCTCATGTGGTGGATCCTCACGATTCCGTCGCTTCTGTTCGTCGTCATCGACATCTGGCGGACCACCCCCGAGTCGGCGGTTCTCAAGTGGGCCTTCGTAATCCTGACCGCATTCACCGGACCGCTCGGGGCGTTCTTCTACGTGCTCGGCTGCCGCGAACCGCTTCGGGGCATCCACGAAAAGTACGTCGCGTCCCGTTGGCGCCAAGTGCTCGGCTCGACGATGCATTGCGTCGCCGGCGACGGGATAGGCATCATCGTCGGAGCCGCGATCGCCGGCGGGCTGGCGCTGTCCTTTTGGCCGGATTTTCTGCTCGAGTACGTGCTGGGGTTCGGGTTCGGGTGGGCCTTCTTCCAGGCGTTCGCCATGCGGGATGCAGCGGGCGGGTCATACATGAAGTCTCTGAAGATGACGTTCCTGCCCGAGCTGCTGTCGATGAACCTACTTATGACGGGGATGGTGCTCACGTCCCGCTTCGCGATGCGAACCGCGGGCGAAGGCCACGACCCGATTCGCCCTCAGTTCTGGTTCATCATGTCGATGGCGCTGATCGCCGGATTCGTGTGTGCCTATCCGATCAACTGGTGGCTTGTCGCCAATCACATGAAGCACGGAATGATGACCGTTCGCGCGGAGCCTGCGACGGGCGGTGGAAGAACGGACGATGGGTGCGATGTCGGGTGAAATGTCAGCGGGATCGGGCTCGGGGCGACCTCTTCAGGGAGCCCCGCGCGGCCGAGATCGCATGGCTGGTGGAAGTTGTTGTCGATCCAGAGAGCAGCCGCGATCGCAGCGACGATCTTGATTAGCTTCCCCATGGGCTCTAGGCGCGACCGGCGCCCGATTGTCCGTCCGGTAATAGCGGATACATAGGTGCTGTCAGGGAATACGGTTCCGAGACCGGCAATCGCCACACCATCGGTCGGCGGCGTGCTATTTGCCGTGCACTCTGCGTTCGGATCGGATCCTTGTGGTAGGCGCTGGCCTAGTGCTGTTGTGGGCATAACCGATGTTCACGCCGCCGACGCCGCGCCGGGAACAGTAGTCCGCTACCTGAATCGGGGGATCGGCGCGACGGCCGTCACAGTGTGGTGACCGCTTTTCCTCGTCGTGCGGTCAAGCCCGTCGCCGGCAGTTCACCGCCGCGCTGCCGGCCCGGCTCGCAGGATCGCGGCTAACTCGTCTCGCGACTTGGCTCCCACCCGTTGACATGCCTTGTACACATGCCCCTCAACGGTGCGCACCGACATGACGAGCCGATCGGCGATCTCGCGGTTGGACATGCCGGCAACAACGAGCTCAACGACCTCATGCTGCCGACCAGTGAAGGGAACTCCCACCGGACTACGCAGCGCCGGCGTGCACAGCCCCCCACATTCCTCGGCCAGTTGCCCCGCAAGCGCCGCGGCATAAAGTCCGCGTTTGCGCAGCCGCGCGCCGCTAAATACGACAGCCGCTTGGGCGGCGGCATCGGCCGCCGTGGCGCGATCACCGATCGCGCGGTAGTCAGCCGATGCCGCGAGAAGACCCTCGCCGTCGCCGGTCCGTAGCGATTCCGTATGTCGCGCGACGGCATCGGCCAGCGGCAGCGACAGCATGTCGGCGAGTTGCCGCGCGCGTACGGCCCCTGACGCATCGCCCCACTGAGCTGCCGCCTGCAGGCAGGCCAGCTCGTGAGTCGGCTGGGTACGGTCACGCGCATCCTGGGCGGCCGCCCGTACGGTCGCAATAGCCTCGCTGAGGCCACCGCTGCTGGCCAGTGCCCACCCAGTTGCCAGACTCAGGGCGGTCTGCATGAACAGGTAGTCGGGCGGCACAGACGTCCGCGCATTGCTGAGCGCTTCATTCGCGGCGGCCGACTGCCCGAGTTTGGCGTGCCCCTCAGCCAGCGCGAAAAAGCTCGCGGGCCGTAAACCCGTTGTCACACCGTGCTTTTCGACCCTTGCCACTGCCTCGTGCAAGAGCTTTACTGCGCTGGGTATGGCGCCGCGCACCAGTTCGGAGTAACCAAGCAAGAACGCAAGGTTTGCATAGGCAAGCCCGGGAATGTCGCTGGCGGAGTCGGCCAACTGCTGGGCTGAGTTCACGCACTCCTGAATGCGGCCAGTCAACCGGCACGCCCGTGCGTATACGCCGCCGAACCAGAACCGCATGTGCGACGCTTGAAACGACGTCATGGCACGGTGCAAGGCTTCACTGGCCACTTCTGTGATGTCGTCGATTTGCCCCAGCGCGCCCAGCGCCATGACCAACGCCATCGATGCCATCATTGCGTGAAAATCAGGTAGGTCCGTGAAACGCAGTGCAGCCCGGGCCTTTTCCACAGCGGATTCGCAACGGGCCAGCACCACGTCGACGCAGGCTTCGACCGCAGCACGCTCGGCACGCTCCGCCGCAGACTCGCCCGCTGCGGAAAGACTGTCGAGGATGGTCGATGCATCCCTGGGTCGCCCAAGCATCCAGATCAGGTTGGCCGCCCGCACGGTCGACCAGTGATGTCTGTCAGGACGGTCATCGTCATCAGTCATCACCTGGAGAACTGCCTCGGCTTCGTGACCCCGACCGAGTAGCACCAGGTTCATTGCCCGCAGGCCCTCGGCTTCGGCCGCCCCGGCTGCTGCAGCGGCGGTCGCGAATCGATCAGCCAAATCCAGATCGAGCAATGTCATGGCGAATCGCGTCGACATCAGGAACAGGTCGGGGTCTGCGGGAAGATCGGATTCGAGGGCGAGCAGCGCCCGGCGCACGGTGGCGTGCATGTCGGCGTCGATATCCTTGGCCAGCCGCTGCGCCAGCTGACCACGGATCAGCGACAAATGCATTTCACCCGCGGTTGCGCGGCGAAGCTCACCGAAAAGTGGGTGCGCAAGCCGGACCATGAGCATGCCACCGATCCGCTCGACGGTGACGAGCTGCATCTGTTCGGCAACCTCGAGATCGCGGCCGTTCACCAGGTCGCATAGCACATCCACCGCCAACGGTTCGCACTGCGAGAGGGTGTCAACCACGAGGGCAAGTTCGGGGGTAAGGCGGCTCAGCTGCCGACCCACGATGTCTTGAATGCTTAGAGAGACGGCAACGTTGTCGTCCCACATCCACACCCCAGCAACCTGCTGGAGGCAGCCGGCCGCAACCTGATCGTTCAACAATTGCCGCAAGAACAGCGCGTTTCCCCCTGTCAGCATCGCGAACCGCCGGGCGCTGCGGGCATCTACTGGCCCGCCGAGGGTGGTCTCAATCAGGCGACGGGTTGCCGCGGCCGACAATGGTTCGAGGTCCAGGCGGGCGAGCAGGCCGTCTTTCCACAACGCCGTCACGGCATCGGGCTCACCGCCACCGGAGCGCAGCGTGACAACTAATCGCGCGCCGTCCGACTGGGCGAGCTGGTGCACCACATGCGCAGATAATTTGTCCAGGAGGTGTGCGTCATCGACACCGATCAACGTGCGTCGTTGTCCGGTGCCAAAGGATTTAATGAGATGCGGCACGCTGGCCAGTGGATCAGACATCACGTCATTCAATGATGCGCTGAATGCGCCAAGCGGTATCGGGCGGGCGGACTCGGTACCGACGATCCACTTCGTGCGGTCACCGGACGCGTGCGCGCGGGTCAGCACCTCACGAGCGAGTCGGGTCTTGCCCACGCCTGGGGCTCCAACGATCACCACGCCGGAGTAATGGCTAAGCCCGCTCAGCGCACGCCGAATAACCTTAAGTTCGCCTTCGCGCCCTGTCAGCGGAGCGCCGCTGATCACGTGCCGACTATAACGCGCGTCGTAAATTGATTGTCTGGATTCAGCAGCAATTCACACACATGCTTGCCAGGTACTCAACCCAACAACCGCCGTCGTCACGTCATCGCAACAGCGGAGCCAAACCCGATATGTTTCGTCAAGGTGACGATTCAGGCTACTGACGCCACGAGCTGCGCCACGGCTATCGCTCTATCAATTCAATGGGAGCACAACGAGATTAAATCTGTACCCATGCCGGCAAGAGCGACGATTCAGTAGCGCCTGCGGAAAACGGGGTAATGCCTCCGACAACAGCACCGGCAGCCCTCACACATTCTGGCTGCGAGTACAAGGCTCCACGCGCAGCGGCTCATCGATAGGCGGTGTCACCGGACCCCGTGAGATGACTCCGCCCAGACGGTTGTCATCACCGCGGACGATTTGTATACTGCTGCGTATGAAATTGAGCGGGGTCGCTTGCCCCGACGCCCTGACCGGCCTGAGCGCAGTCGCTCAGGCTCGCGCCGTGCGTGCTCGCGAGGTGCGACCGCGCGAGCTTGTCGAGGCGTCATTGCGGCGCATCGATGAGATCGACCCGCTTCTCAACTGCATGCGCGTAGTACGGGCCGACGCCGCGCTTGCAGAGGCGGATGCGGTCGAAGCCAGGGTGCGGGCCGGCGAGGAGCTGCCGTTGGCAGGCGTGGTGACGGCGGTCAAGGAGAACGCGGCCCTGGCCGGCGAGCGGCTGCAATCCGGCACCGCCTCACCGGAGCCGCGCGGTACACACGACGCCGAGGTGGTCCGCCGCCTGCGCGCCGCGGGAGCCGTGGTCATCGGGACCACCGCGATGCCGGAACTGGCCCTGTGGGCGGCAACCGAAAGCCCGACCTGGGGGATCACCCGCAACCCGCACGCGCTTGACCGCACTCCGGGCGGCTCGAGCGGTGGCTCGGCGGTCGCGGTGGCGGCGCACCTCGTCGCGCTGGCGCAGGGAGACGACGGCGGCGCTTCGATTCGCGTGCCGGCTGCGTGCTGCGGGCTCGTCGGTCTCAAGCCGCAGCGCGGCCGCATCCCCACCACCCCACACCCCGAACGCTGGTTTGGGCTGACTCATCTGGGCTTCCTTGCCCGCGACGCAGCCGATGCAGCGCTGGCCCTGCACACCATCGGCGACGACCTACCCGCTTTCTCGTTGGCAGGCCCGCTGCGCGTGGCAATGGTGCTCAAGCCGCCGCTACCCGTCCCGGTGTCCGCCGAGGCCGCCCAGGTCACCCGCGCCACCGCCGACCGGCTCGCGAACCTGGGGCACCGTGTGTATGAGGTCGCCGCAAACTGGGGCCTGCTCGGCCCGGCGATCCTGCCGCGCTACCTCGCCGGTGCGGCCCAGGAGCGGTCCTGGCTGGCCGATCCCAACGCGGTGGACCGCCGCACCCGAAGTGTCGCGACCTGGGGCGCCCGAATGCCGGCGCGCCTGCTGCGTCACGCGCTGGAATCCGAAGCGCGCCACCGGGCCCGGTTGCTGGAGATGTTCGGCGACGCCGACGTGTTACTGACGCCGACCACCACCAAGCCGGCCCCGCCAGCGGGAGAGTTGCTAAAGCGCGGGGCCGTACGCGCCCTTGTCAACATGAGTGCGTTCATCGCGTTCACCGCGCCGTGGAATCTCACCGGCCAACCCGCAATCTCGGTGCCGGCCGGTCATGACCACACCGGTGTACCCCTCGGCGCGCAGCTCGTCGCGCGTCCCGGCCGTGAGGACGTGTTGCTTTACCTCGCAACCCAACTCGAAGTCAACAAACCCCCGAAGAGGACCCACCTCACATGACCGATGTGACTATCACCCATATCGGCGGCCCCACCGCGCTCATCGAGTTCGGCGGCTGGCGGCTGCTGACCGACCCGACGTTCGACCCGCCGGGTGAGCGCTGGCACTTCGGCTGGGGCGCGATGTCACGGAAGCTGACGGGCCCGGCCATTCCCGCGACCGACCTCGGGCCGATCGACGCGGTGTTGCTCAGCCACGACCACCATGGGGACAACCTCGATCACGCCGGACGCGCGCTGCTGCCGACGCTCGGCACAGTAGTGACGACTATCCCCGGAGCCCACCGGCTCGGCGGAGACGCGCTCGGGCTGAAGCCATGGGAGACAACGACACTCACCGTTCCCGGTCGGACACGCATCGAGATCACCGCGACGCCTGCGCGACACGGCCCGCCCGCGAGCCGAGTGATCGTTGGGACAGTGATCGGCTTCGCACTGCGCTGGGACGGCCAGCAGCACGGTGTGCTCTGGGTGTCCGGCGACACCGTGCTCTTCGACGGGGTCCGCTACATCGCGCAGCGGTTCGACGTCGGCACCGCCGTGCTGCACCTGGGCGGTGTCCGGTTCCCGGTCAGCGGTCCGTTCCGATACACGATGAACGCGGAAGAAGCCGTGCAGGCATGCCGGCTACTGAATCCGCGGACCGTGGTCCCGGTGCACTACGAGGGCTGGAAGCATTTCCGCCAGCCACGCGACGAAGCCCAACAAGTGTTCGACTCCTCCCCGATCGCCGACACCCTGACCTGGCTCCAGCGTGGTTCACCCGCCACGATCGAGGTATGACACCGGCAGGACGACCCACGGAGACCACACCCGACGCCTGGGTGGACGCCGCTCTCATGGAGATCGCGGACCGCGGGGTCCCCACCCTCTCGGTTCAGGCGGTCGCTCGTCGGCTCGGCGTGACGAAGGGCGGTTTCTACCACCACTTCACCGATCGCCGACAGCTACTGCAAGCTGCCCTCGCGCGGTGGGAGCAGCGGTTCGTCGCGGACCTCGCGGAACGGTTCGACACCCGAGCAGACGCGAGGCAACGGCTGCGTGAGCTCCTCGTCCACGCTGGACTGGAACTCGAACCCACTGTGGTCGTGCAGCTGATGGCGGCGGCGGACGATCCCGACGTCGCGACCACCCTCAGCAGCGCGGCGGAATCACGGCTGGCCCTACTCACCCATATCTTCACCGACGTCGGGTTCACCCCATCGGTGGCCCGCACCCGTGCGGTGATCGCCTACAGCACCTATCTCGGGCTAGCTGACCTGCGCCGGCACGCGCCCGCCGAACTGACCAGCCGCGAACGGATGCGCGAATACCTGGACGAGATTGAGGAAGGCCTGCTCAGGCCGTAGTCGTGAATACGACGCCTGGGGCTACGGCCTTGACAATGCAGTAGAACCAGTTGGGATAGAAGGCCGTTCGGTCGTCAATGACCACCGACACGAGCCAACCGAAGGCCATGCCTGCCAGCGCGACCGCGACGTTGAGCCAGATAAGGTGCGCGCGGGGCCTGCGGGGGACACCCTGGTGTGTGCGCGGCAAGCGCGGAGCGGGGGGCGGTGAGGGATGGTCGCGTATTGTTGTCATGCGGTTGGTGGCATCGAGGCCTTCGGCGGCGAGGACGTCCTTGAGATGTTCGGTGAAGCTGGCCGTCACGATGGTTCCTGGGCACACGCAATTCACCAGGATGCCGTCTTTGGCAAGACTTTTCGACAAGTTCTTGGTAACGCTGGACAGCGCTGCCTTCGATGCCGTGTAGGCGACGATGCGCGGATGTTGTCGCTGAATAGAGTCGTGCAGCATCTTCAGGCCTGCTTCGGCTTGCGCGATGCGGGGATCTGTGTGCTGGGTTGCGGCCTTCGGCGGCGGGGTCGGAGCCTGGGATTCCCACATCCGCAGTGAACGGAACTGGGGGTCGGCCGCGACCAGTTGGCTCAGCGCCGTGGTCCCGGTGCGGGGAAGCCCGATGACAAAGACGGGGCCTTCTACAACCTCATCGTCGATTTCGGGGTGGCGGGTGTAGGTGTCCTCGATCTTGAGGCGTTGGATCAGGGCGTTGCTGATAGTGGCGTGTTGAATGACCTGGCCCCTGTCGGAGAGTTCGGCTTCGGTGTTCAACGCCTCGACGGTGCGCTCCAGACCCTCCCGGTAATAGGGCGAGCCGAAGTGGTGCGGGCCGGTCGCGGCGGGGGCACCGTCTTCCAACTGGTCGGCTGAGAACGTCACCATGCGAACCTTTCGTGCACGGCGCGCCGGCGCCGCTCGAGGACGGATGCCCGCTCGTCAGGGGTGATCCTCTTGGTCTCAGCAGGCAAAGCTGACGCGACGTCATCGAACGACACCACCCGGGCTCTCGGTGTCGGTGCTGTCGTGGTGCGCACGCAACGCAGGATCATCGCACCGTTGTTGTAACCGGCGGTGTCGAGCCAGTTCGCGACCCCGGGGTCGCGCCCGCACAGCACCACCCGCACCAGCCCATCGGAGTCCACGACGGCCTGATGCACGTTCAGCCTGGGCTGGTGGCGACCGCAGTGGATCGTTTCCCACCATGGGTTGCCGAGCGAATAACTCCAGTGAACGCCCTCAGGTGGTTCGACTTCGAGGATGAGCGCCTCGTCGGGGCCCAGTTCCCAGCGGCCGATGACGGGCTTGTTCTCCGCGGCTGCGCCAATCGCGGTGCGGTCGATTGGGGGCATAAAGGCGTTGGGTGGTGCCGCCGCGCCGAACTGGAGAAAGAACTGGAGGTTGTCGTGAACGAAGTCGCCGAGGGTCTCTTCGCGTCGTTTCGCGTGCTCAAATCCACTGTTTCCGCAGTTCATAGGGCTTTTTGCAGCGGGTTCGATTCCCGGCAGCTCCACCGAAAGGGCCGCAGATCAGCGGTTTTTCACAAGCACCTGTCGCGGTATGGCGGCAAGGCATAGGCATAGGCACCGGCCACCGGTCATGCGGGGTCATCCGCGTGCTTCGGCATCTTTGGCTCTTCGACAGAATGAGTGTCTTGCGATCTCGAGGTCAGGAATCACCACACCGTGTGATCACCGTCATCGCTGCCGTCGGTGCGGTACCTCCGGACCACGCGTTTTGCGATGCCGTTACGGTTGAGGCATAAAACGAGGTAGGCACCGACGGAACGAAGAGGCGACAGGTCACTCTATGTACGAACAGATCGACACCACCGCGGCGGACCCTGCTGACATCGGCTCACGCATCGATCCACTTCTTGCCCGGAGTTGGTTATTGGTCAACGGTGCGCATTCCGATCGGTTCGAGTCCGCGGCACGCTCTCGCGCCGACATTGTCGTTCTCGACATCGAGGACGCGGTCGCGCCCAAAGACAAGCCGGCCGCCCGCGAGAACGTCGTGCGTTGGCTCGGCGCCGGAAACACCGACTGGGTGCGCATCAACGGTTTCGGCAGCCCGTGGTGGGCGGACGATTTAGCGGTATTGTCCGGTAGCCCGGTCGGCGGGGTGATGTTGGCGATGGTCGAATCGGTGGACCATGTCACCGAGACCGCGCAACGACTGACTAACGTGCCGATCGTGGCGCTGGTCGAAACGGCCCGAGGTCTGGAGCGCATCACCGAGATCGCGGCGGCCAAGGGCACCTTCCGGCTCGCCTTCGGCATCGGCGATTTCCGCCGTGACACCGGTTTTGGAGAAGATCCGGCCACCCTGGCTTACGTTCGGTCACGCTTCACAATCGCCGCCAGGGCAGCCAACCTGCCCAGTGCGATCGACGGGCCGACCATTGGCTCCAACCCGCTAAAGCTCATCGAGGCCACGGCTGTCTCCGTCGAGTTTGGGATGACCGGCAAGATCTGCCTTTCGCGGGACCAATGTTCCGTGGTGAATGAGGGACTATCCCCGTCACAGGACGAAATCGCCTGGGCGAAAGAGTTTTTCGCCGAGTTCGAACGCGATGGGGGAGAGATCCGCAACGGCTCTGACCTCCCACGCATAGCCCGGGCCACCAAGATCCTCGAGCTGGCTCGTGCCTACGGCATTGAAGTGTCCGACTTCGAGGACGAACGGGTTCACATGCCCGCCCCGTCGGACACGTACCACTACTGAACGCCGGCGGCAGTTGGACGGGGGTCGCGGTTCAGCCGTCCTTTTCGACCGGGCGAGGCGCACTCGGTGAAGTACCGGGTTCAGCGCGCCGTCGAGCGTCGTGGCCGACCGATCGATGACAGACTCGACGTCGAGTTGGCGTTGCTTGTCTGTCGGTGGTTCGGCGCTGTCGTGCTCAGACCGGAGCGGGCCCGGGACAAGTGACCGCGGCTATGATCTTCCTTGTTCGGACGGAGGACCGAGTCTGATGAGCACCGCCGTGGACTTTCACTTCGACCCGATGTGCCCGTTCGCCTACCAGACCTCGCTGTGGATCCGCGACGTCCGTGAGCAGCTGGGGATAACCGTCAATTGGCGATTCTTCAGCCTCGAGGAGATCAACCGGTCAGAGGGCCAAAAGCACCCGTGGGAGCGAGAGTGGTCCTACGGCTGGTCATTGATGCGGATCGGCGCACTGCTGCGCCGAACCGACATGTCGTTGCTAGATCGGTGGTACGTTGCGATCGGACATGAAGTGCACACCCTAGCGGCAAACCGCACGATCCCGCAGTTGCGCGACGCCTGCTGAGCGACATCGGCGTCGATGCGATGGTTTTCGACGCGGCGTTAGACAACGCGACCACCCACGACGACATTCACGCTGACCATCAGCGGGTCATCGATGCGGGCGGATTCGGTGTGCCAACGCTGTTTCTGTTGGGACAGTGCCTATTTGGACCGGTATTGGTGGACCCGCTGACTGGTCCGGGCGCCCTGACGCTGGGGGGTGTCGTTACCGGCATGGCTGAATTGCCGCATGTCTACGAACTTCAACGGCCCAAGGCGCCAGCCGATATTGACCTCATCGGCCGGTGTCTGCGTCCATACCTCGATGGGCGCGATTGGGTCAGCATCAATCGCGGTGAAGTCATCGATGTCGAGCACCTCACCGGCGGACGCAGTTCATGAGAGGTGCATCCCGCCCTTACTAGGCGGCATGCCGAGCGAGCGCGATGCCGATTCGGACTTCGAGGTCCCTGAATGTGATCGTGGGTGCGCGCGGCGGGGCCTCTGACCGGTAGCTTTTCCCCGTTGGGGTAGTGAATTCGGCTGTGTGAGTCTGGGTTTCGTCGGTGCTCGTGCTGACCCGCCAGCCGGCGCCTTCCTTCGTGTAGTTGCAGCGCTCGCACAAGCCGAGACCGTTGTCCGCGCTGGTGGGGCCACCCTCGGCCCACGGCTGCGCATGGTCACGGTGTCGGATCGGCGCGTCGCAGTAGGGAGTGCGGCAACGCTGATCCCGTACTTCGATGAAGGCGGCCAGGCCGCGCGGAAAAAGCCGCGCCCGTGATTCCATCGCCACCACTGCCCCGGACCGGGGATGAGCGTACAGCCTGCGCAGGGTGGCCCGGGAGCGTCGGTCGGCGACGGCGCGGGAGACCATTGCGCGGGCGACGGCTGCGGGGATGGGACCGTAGCCGCAGATATCAGCCGGAGCACTGTCACCGCCCAGTAGCGTTTCATCTGAGAGCACCAGGCTGACCGCGATCGGGGTGGGGACCGTCGCTTCGCGGCCGGTGATCCGCTCGACCAGGGTGTCCGCCATCACTTGTCCGCGTGAGCGCCCGTCGCAGCGGGTGTCTGCCTCGCGGCGCAGCGCCGCGTACACCGAAACTTCCTGGGCTACCGGCAACAGCGCGGTCAGATACGTCATCGTGTCGGGTGCCGGCCGAATGGTGACCGCGCGTTCGTTTTCGGCCCTGGCCGCCCGGTCGACGACCGCGTGGGGGTCCAGCCGGTAGGCGATCGCCTTGGCGGCCGTGGCGACTCGCGCATCGCCCATCCCATCGAGGCCTACCGGGTCAGCGCACAACTCGGCATCCAGCACGCGCCGGTCCGCGACGTCCAAACACGCGCTCTCGCGCACGATTAGGGTGGCCCGCCACTCTGACAGCGTCCCGCATTCCAGCGCGGCCAGTGTGTGTGGCATCTCATGCACCAGGGCTTTGGCGAAGCCCAGATGCCGGCTGCCCCGGGCCGGCGAGTCGCGTCGCGCCAGCGCGATTTCGCTGGCCACGCCGCGTCCGCGCTGCCCCGCGGGCACACCGGAGGCCGCTTCGGCGGCTCGACGTGCCGTGTCCAGCGCTGCCGCCGCCCTAGCCTGGCCTGCTGCCGCCGCGGATTTGATTCTCTCCAGCTCGGCTATGCGCTCGATCAACGCCGATTGATCAGCCATAGGATCGATCGCAGTCAAAATATCGAACATGTGTTCGAGTATAGTCGACTGGACCGACTTAAGCCCGGGCGTTTCCACACCATCGCTACGCTGACCGTATGAGCGCCGGTAGCCGGATCCGGGTGGCGCGGGTCTACGACGACGTCGGCCCCGACGACGGTCAGCGCATCCTGGTGGACCAAATCTGGCCGCGAGGATTCCGCAAGGACGACCCGCGGGTCGGCACCTGGTGGAAGGACGTCGCGCCGTCGAAAGAACTGCGTGAGTGGTACCACCACCAGCCGGAGCGTTTCGACGAGTTCGCGTTGCGCTATGAGGCCGAACTGCGCGACAGCGCGGCGCTGGAGGACCTGCGCAAGCTGACCAAGCGCGGCGTCGTGACGCTGGTGACCGCGACCCACGACCTGGACGCCAGCCAAGCGGCGGTGCTGGCGAAATTGTTGAAAAGCCGCTGAAAACCGCCCTAAGTTCGCCCGCGACTGGCATGAGACGATCGTCTGATGCAGCTGGGATTACATGCGCTCGGAATCGGTTCCGGCGCCGACCGGGTGGTGATCGACGCCGTCGCATCCGCCGCGGATAGCTGCGGTTTCGCGACCCTATGGTCGGGTGAACACGTCGTGATGGTCGACCGCGCCGCGTCACGTTATCCCTACTCCGACGACGGCAACATCGCGGTCCCCTCCGACGCGGACTGGATCGATCCGATGATCGGGCTAAGCTTCGTCGCGGATCGGCGTCGCCACCGGTATGTTACTGCTGCCCGAGCACAACCCAGTGACGGTGGCCAAGCAGGCCGCGAGCCTGGACAGGTTGAGTGGCGGGCGGCTGACACTCGGCGTGGGGATCGGCTGGTCCAGGGAGGAGTTCGACGCACTGGGAGTGCCGTTCGAGCGTCGCGCGGCTCGCACCGCCGAATACGTCGCCGCGATGCGCACCGTGTGGCGCGACGACGTCGCCTCGTTTGACGGCGAATTCGTCGGCTTCGACTCGATCCGGCTCAACCCCAAGCCGATCCGCGATCGCGGCATTCCGATCGTGGTGGGCGGCAACAGCGATGCGGCGCTGCGGCGAGTGGTGGCTTGGGGAGACGGCTGGTACGGGTTCAACCTCGACGGCGTTGCCGCAGTGCGCGAGCGAGTACAGAAGCTGGCACGGCTGTGTGCCGAGTCAGGCCGTGACCGCGACGAGCTGCGACTCGCCGTGGCCCTGGGCAATCCTCGCCCCGGCGATATCAGTGCGCTCGCCGAGCTGGGCATTGATGAATTGATCCTGGTCGAGGCGCCGCCGCACCGCCCTGAAGTCGTGGCCGACTGGGTTTCGGCGCTGGCTGACCATTGGATGATCGCGTTGCCCTAGATCGCGATGGCTTGGGTAGGCTCGCCAGTTGACATGACCGACGCCGAAACGATCCTGCCGCGGGAACTGACCGATCTTCCTGACGAGGTCCGCAACGTCCCGGCGCCGCCCATACCAGAATTGCCCGAGCCGTACGGTTTGCGTCTCGTCGACCCGGACGCCGACGCCGAGATGTTAGCCGAGTGGATGAACCGGCCCCACTTGGCCGAATCGTGGGAGTATGCCCGGCCGGCGTCGTGGTGGCGTCGTTACCTGCGTGCGCAACTCGAGAGCAGTTATTCCCGGCCGTTCCTCGGCAGCCTAGGCGGTGAAGACCACGGCTACGTCGAATTGTACCGAGCGGCAAAGGATTCCATCGCTACTCGATATGAGTATGACCCCTACGATTTGGGTCTGCACGCCGCCATCGCCGACCTCGAGATCATGAACCAGGGGATCGCCCAGTACTTGCTGCCCTACTTCGTGGCCAGCGTGCTGAGCGTCGAACCGCAGTGCCGCCGGATCATGTTTGATCCCGATCACCGCAACAAGATGGCGCGGCGGTTCTGTGAGCGTGGCGGCTGTGTGTTCCTCGGTGAATACGACATGTCGAATCGGCGGATGGCGCTTTATGTGCTGGCGCGTTCACCCGGCGATGTCCCGGGGGTTCGCGAGCTACCGGATCAGTAGTCGAAGTTGGCCAGCCGGGTGCCACCGCGCCGCGGTGACCCGTCGATCGGCAGCACCGCCGGAACCATCTCACTGGTCACCAGCCCGTGGTTGGCGGTCAGCTCGTCGACGATGTCGAAACTGCGTGCGATCGAATCCGGCGTGTCAACGATGATCGTGGTGACGGGCACGTGACGCGTGAGTTGAAAGAGCTTGTCCCCGTGCGGTTTATGGTCGCCGTGAAATCCCCAGATCCCGCGCAGCACGGTCGCGCCGTTGGCTGTCTTCGACTGCAATAGCCGGCGGACGAGCGCGCGGTGGATCGGCGAACCGTCATGCGTGGTGGCCTCGGTGGTATGCACCATCAGCTTCTGCCAGAGCGTCCGTCCTCGATCGTCGGTCGCGGGCAGCTGCTGCGGGCGCGCGAACAGCTCACCGTCCCGCTTGCAGAGCCGCACTCGTTCGACGGTCAGCAACGGATGGGGCACGACGGCGGCGAGTTCGGCGGCGGCCGCCGAAACCTGTGCCGGTGTCCCGATGCCGATGATCATTTGCGGAACGTTGACGTTGCGGCTGAAAAACCGGGCGCGGTAGCGGCGGCCATGCGCGGTGCCGTCGACGCCGAGAAATACTGCGGCGCCGGCGAATCCGTGTCGATATAGCAGCTCACATACCGCGTAGTGGGCGCGGATCCCGTCGACCCGTTCCTGGCGGCCCACATAGATGGTGAGTTTGGCGGCGTCGCGGCTGCCGGCGTCGCGGATCGCGTCGGCGCGGCTGAGCAGCTGTGCCCGTTCCAGAGTCACCAGTCCGCGCGCGGTCATCGCGATGACGTCGTCGACCAGTTCGCGGATCTTCAGCTCGACGTCGACCGCGGCGATCGCCATCGGCGGGTCCTCGGACAGGCTCAGCGATTCGTCACTGCGCAGCACATGTCGCGGCCCGAAACTGGCGATGCCGCGCAGCATCACACTCGTCGCGACATCGCGGGCGCCGAACAAATCCAGCATCGCATCGGCCAAAAACCCGTGCCGCTGGCGATCGGCGACCGCGCGCTGACGTTCGCCGAAGTACGCGGTCAGCTTCAGGCACGACTGACTCATAGCCGCCCCGTAACCCATTGCCCGAGTACCGCGGCGGCCAACCCGAGCGCCACGCTGATGACGATATTGGCTGCCGCCGACCAGGTCTGGCGCTCCTCACCGAGCCGCTGGGTTTCCAGCATCCAGGTGGAGAAGGTGGTGTAGGAGCCGATGAACGCGGTGTCGGCCAGCAGGGCGGCGTCGCGGCTCAAGGCCAGACCGCTGATGAGCCCCAGCAGCGCGGCGCCGCTGATGTTCACCGTCAGCGTCCCAAACGGAAACGACCGGGCCGCCCAGCGGGCCACCGCGCGGTCCACCAGGAAGCGCAGCACCGACCCGATGCCGCCGGCGAGCAGCACGCCAACCCAGACCGCGGCCGTCATCCGCGCACCCGCACCCGGCGCACCAGGGCGGTGGCCAGGTACACCGCCAGCAACCCCGCCGTGATGTTGGCCACGGTGTAGCCGGCGGCCAGGCCGTACCGGCCATGTTCGAGCATCCTCAGGGTCTCTACCTGCATGGTCGAGAAGGTGGTCAGACCGCCGCACAATCCGGTGCCCAGTAGGGGGCGGCGGTAGCTCGACACCGGCAATCGCTCCAGCAGCCGAGTGGTGAAGTAGCCCACCAGGAAGGCGCCGACGATGTTGGCGGCGAACGTCGCCCAGGGCCACCGCGCCGGGTCGGCGGCGGCGAGCGTGGTCAGCGCCGCACGGGCGAAAGCGCCCAGCGCTCCGCCCACGAAGACCGCGGCCAGCTCGCGATGGTCGTGGTCGAACACTTTCGATTCCCTTCGGTGTGCCGATGGCGCGCTGAAGCAACGGACTCCAGCCCGCGACGCTGCGCACGGGCAGAATTGGTGCCATGATGGCCAACCCCCGTGCCGGTCAGCCGGCCCAGCCCGAGGACCTCGTCGATCTGCCCCACCTGGTGACCGCGTACTACACCATTGAACCCGACCCCCAGGACGTCGCTCAGCAGGTGGTGTTCGGCACGTCGGGCCACCGCGGCTCAGCCCTCGACGGGGCGTTCAACGAGGCCCACATCCTGGCCATCACCCAGGCCATCGTCGAGTACCGCGCCGCCCACGGGGCGACCGGGCCGCTGTTCATCGGCCGTGACACACATGCTCTTTCGGAGCCGGCGTGGGTATCGGCGCTGGAGGTGCTCGCCGCCAACGACGTAGTCGCCATGATCGACTCGGCCGACCGGTACACCCCGACACCGGCGGTCAGCTACGCCATCCTCTCCTATAACCGTGGCCGCGCCGATGGCCTCGCCGACGGGATCGTGGTGACCCCGTCGCACAACCCGCCTCGCGACGGCGGCTTCAAGTACAACCCGCCGCACGGCGGCCCGGCCGACACCGATGTGACCAACGCGATCGCCAAGCGCGCCAACGAGATTCTGTGCGACGGGTGCTCGGCGGTGAAGCGGATGCCGCTGTCCCGGGCGCTGCCGACCTTATGGCGCCACGACTACCTCGATGCCTATGTCGACGACCTGCCGAACGTGGTCGATATCACCGCGATCCGCAACGCCGGGGTGCGCATCGGCGCCGACCCGCTCGGCGGAGCCAGTGTGGACTACTGGGGCGTGCTCGCCGAACGCCACAGCCTGCAGTTGACCGTGGTCAACCCCTTGGTCGACGCGACATGGCGGTTCATGACTCTGGATACCGACGGCAAAATCCGGATGGACTGCAGTTCGCCAGACGCGATGGCGTCGCTGATCGCAAATCGAGACCGCTATCAGATCGCGACCGGCAACGACGCCGACGCCGACCGCCACGGCATCGTCACCCCCGACGAGGGGCTGCTGAATCCGAACCACTATCTGGCCGCGGCCATCGACTATCTCTACACCCATCGGCCGTCCTGGCCGGCCGGCATCGCCGTCGGCAAGACCGCGGTCAGCTCGTCGATCATCGACCGGGTGGTCGCCGGCCTCGGCCGAACGCTCGTCGAGGTGCCGGTCGGGTTCAAATGGTTCGTCGACGGTCTGCTCGCCGGCACCATCGGTTTCGGCGGCGAGGAGTCGGCGGGCGCGTCGTTTCTGCGCCGCGACGGCACCGCATGGACCACAGACAAAGACGGCATCATCCTGGCATTGCTGGCCGCAGAGATCACGGCCGTCACCGGCGCGACTCCGTCGCAGCGGTATCAGGAACTGGCCGGTAAATACGGGGCGCCGACCTATGCCCGCGTGAACGCGCCCGCCGACCGCGAGCAGAAAGCCCGGCTGGCCAAGCTGTCGGCCGACCAAGTGGGTGCCACCGAGCTTGCCGGTGAGCAGATCACCGCAAAGCTGACCGCCGCGCCGGGCAACGGCGCACCGCTGGGCGGGCTGAAGGTGACGACGGCCAACGCATGGTTTGCCGCTCGGCCGTCGGGCACCGAGGACGTCTACAAGATCTACGCCGAATCTTTCCGCGGTCCCGAGCATTTGGTCGAGGTCCAACAAGCGGCCCAGGAGGTGGTGGATAAGGTCATCGGGTGACGGCGTACACGATAGCCGCCGCCGCAGACGGCCGAAGAGGTGGCGTGGTCAGCCACTTTGAACGCTAGTTGGCACTGGTGTAGCTTCGATGAGCACCACTTCACGGGGCTATGGCGCAGCTGGTAGCGCACCACACTGGCAGTGTGGGGGTCAGGGGTTCGAATCCCCTTAGCTCCACAAAGGCAATATGCGGCTTTCTGGCCACACAAATCTGGGCGTTGACGACAGTTCGCTACTTCGATGCGCCCGCGCTGGACTCGGCGCCGAACAAGCTGCCCATCGAATCGAGCGCGTCGCGTTGGACTGCCTCGATCACTCGACATATAGGTGCCGGTGGTCACGGTGATGGAGCCCTGGGCGCAGCACTGACACCTCGTACGAAGCTCGTTCAGGCATGCCCGGATATGTGATACCTGCAGCGTTTTCGGCTTCCGCTTGCCTATGCCGGGCACAATGTGAAGACGGACATCACCCTCATAGGTGGCGTACGTACTTCACGAATTCTGGCCTACGTCGGCATGAGCCGCGGCCGTCACAGCAACCACGCCTACATCTACGCCCGATTTAGCGGCGAAGCCGACCACGAACACACCAGCCCTGTCGCCGGCGACAACGTGCACGTGTTGCGCCGCGGCACCAAATACTTCGCCGCCCACTACTTCCGGATGATCCTGGCCAACGATGAGCTCCCGCAGTGCATTCACGCCGAAGCCGAACACACCGGGCGGGAGCTGCTACCCGAGCGCCTCGGCAATGCACCGCCGCCGAACACGCCTGGCACGCCGCCTACGAGCGCATCGCCGACACCGCCGAGCGCAGCCGCAGCCGCGACCAAAGCTACGGACTCGAATTGTAGGAAGTCCGTCGACGCGGCTTGCCAACTCTTCCTCGGACACTCTGCCAGACGCGGCCCCACGGCCCAGTCGCCCCGGGAAAGCGTCAGCCGCTCAGGCGTTGCGACGGCGCCTTGGGCTGGTCGGTGATTTTCACGTCACGCCCCGCGCCGGCCGCCATGGTGGCGGCCTCACCGCGAGCCAGGCCCACCGTCGCGACGATCACCACCACCACCGCCGCCACCGCCAGCACAAACCACCCCGTGCCGTCGGCGCGCACAGTCTCTTCGAGCACGGTGACCCCAAGCACACCGCCCACCATGGGCTTTGCGACGATAATCGTCGGCAGGGAGGCGGTCAGCGCGCCGGCACGATACGCCGACTGATGATAGATCATCCCGGCCACCCCGCAGAACACCCAGGCATACAGCGCTGGTGTGTGCCACAGCTGGCCAGCGTCGTGTTCGACTATGTCGACAATGCCCTTCATCAGCACCGCGAACACCGCCAACAACGAACCCGCCACCGCCGCCAGCAGCACCGCCGCGACCGGACGATCCGACCAGATCCGGGCGCCCAGCAAACACAACACCAAAGGCGGACCCATCACGACGGCCACTACAAGCCAGGTTTGCGACGATGCCTGCTCCTGGCCGCCCATCGGATGCCCGACCGCGATGACTATCGCCAACGCCACGGCCAGCAAGACCGCCCACATCCACTCCCGGCGGGTTATCCGATGACGGGTCAACCGCGCATAAATGGGTAAGGCGAAAAGCAGCGCCGTCACCTGCAGCGACATGACCAACAACACCGGGCCGTCGTCGAGGGCCAAAGCAAGTAGACAGTAACTGGCGATGTCCCCCACACCGCCCAGCCACCAGCGGGTGTCGCGCAACAACATGCCGAACAGCGCCAAGTGGCCGACCGGTTTGTCGGTGACCTCCTGCGCCGACCGCTGACGGATCACATTGCCGATCGCGGATGCCAGCGCGGCGCACAGGGCGTAAAACGCCGCGATATCCGCTTCCGACATGGGGTGACCTCCTCGCCGACGCCCGGCCCGGAAGCCGGTTCATACACCCACACTCGCCGTTTCTTCTGCGGTCACTTCATTGCGCTGATAGTTGTCTCGCCTCAGCGGACGCCGCGCCGAAACCGCCTCACTGAGTACTTCACTAGCCTAGTCGCGACCCCGTGGGACGGCCGTCGAAGGCTGCACGGTCGAGCAACCGCCCCCGGCGCTCTGGGGCCGCGACCCAGGGTCTACCACCTCGCCCGCCGGCGGGCGGGTGACGCCGACTCCTCGCTGCTCTGCCAGCCGCCATCGTGGCGGCCTCGCCGCGGGCCAGCGCCCGGTGGCGACAATCACCACCGATACCGCGACCACCAGCGCAAACACCTCGGGGCCATCGGTGCGGAGGGTCTCACCGAGCACGGTCACCCCCAGCATCGAAGCCACGGTCATCGTCGGCAACGAGGCGGTCAGCGAACTGGCACGAAACGACGATTGCTGAAACACGGTCCCGACCAGCGCGGCCAGTGTCCAGGCATACAGCTCCGGCGCTCGCAGCACCTCCCGCGAGCCATCATCGCGGACGTCGACGACACCATTGGTGAGCACGGAGAACAGCGCCCACAGGTTAGCGCACCAGTGCCTCAGAGCGGAAACTTGGTGCCGGTGAGCTGTTCGGACAACTCCCAGAGTGCGGCGGCGGTGGTTGCGCGCTTGGCCAGCCAGCTGCGCCTGATCGGCTGGGTGCGGCCCCATATGCCGAATCGCGGGCCGACGAATGTGTTGCCCGGTAGATCCTGCGATACCGCGTACAACGTTTGCCGGGCGCCGAAGTCGGCATCGGTGGACACAACATGGGTGGCGGCCAGTATCACCGCGTCGCCCAATTTGCGGCCGGAGCGGCCTTGCAGGTTGGTGTGCGAGTAGCCGGGGTGGGCGGCCAGCGCGCGCAGCGAAGAGCCAACGGTATCCAGGCGCCGCTGCAGCTCGCTGGTGAACAGCAGGTTGGCGAGCTTCGACTGGCCGTAGGCCAGCCACGCCGAATACGGCCGAGACTGCCAGTTCAGGTCTTTGAGGCTGATGTAGCCAATCATGTGCAGCAGCGAGGACACCGTCACCACCCGGTCGGTGAGCTTGGGCAGCAGCAGGTTGGTCAACGCGAAATGACCGAGATGATTGGTGCCGATCTGGCTCTCGAAGCCGTCGCCGGTCAGCGCGTATTTGGTGGCCATGATGCCGGCGTTGTTGACCAGGACATCAACCGTGTCCACACCGTCGGCGAAATCCCGTACCGAGGACAGATCCTGCAAGTCGAGTTGACGCACCTCGACATCGCCCGTCATCTGCTGGGCGGCGGCTTCACCCTTCTCGGTGTTGCGCACCGCCAGGATGACCTGGGCACCGACCCGGGCCAACTCGCGGGCGGTCACCTCACCCAGCCCACTGTTGGCGCCGGTGACGATGGCGGTGCGTCCGGCGAACGAGGGCAGGTCTGCTGCGGTCCAATCAGGCATGGCAGACACACTAATCCGAAGTTGCGAGGGTTCTGACGCGATAGTGGTTTGAGCTGACACGATGGGCGTTGCCCTGGCTCACCGGCGATGGGCTCGTCCGAGCGGGGAATACCGACACCGGTCAGCCGATCGCCGCGTCGCCCCGGCAATATTTCGACGGTTTCGCCGTCGGTTACGGCGGGATTCAAAACCAGTGCAGCCGTAGCCGAGATGACCGTGCAGCGGATCCAGGACGTGCTGCTCGTCAACGAGGACGTCGCAGGTATCGTTCTGGGATAGCGCGCTAAATCTCACCTGGGCGCCCCAGTCCCCTCCCCGAGGAGTATTCAATTGGGACGTGATGTACCCGCCTCGTTAGCCCTTCCCTGGAACCGCCGCCGGTTGACACGACGGCGATGGGTATCTGTCAGGCATGCGTCGGTGACCGCTGGATGTATCTAGGCATCATCGTCAATCCGCTCGCACGCAGGAATCGTGCTGCGGCTGATCGCAGCGCCGAACTGCGTCGCATTGTCGGCCGGTGGGGCGAGGTACACGAAACCGTCTCCGTCGAGGACCTCCGCGGGGTCGTGGAGCAGCTCTGTCCGCGCGTCAGTCACCTCGTGTGCGACGGCGGCGATGGGTCGCTGAACTGGTTGATCAACGAAACCCAGCACTGCGTCAGCGATCCGGAACGTTGGCCGACATTCGTACCCACCAACGGTGGCAGTGTCAACGCCGTCGCGCGCAAGGCGCGACTACGCGGGCAGCCCGAAGCGATTCTGCGCGCACTGACGGCTGCTGCCGAGATGGATCGGCCTCCACCCGAAGTGTTCCTGGACACTCTGACACTCGACGGTGAAACCGCGGGCGGTGCGACGTTCCATCGGCTCTGCTTTGGGCTGGCCGCCGGAGGTGTCGGCAACCGGTTCTACGAGAAGTATTACGACAACCACACTCATGGCCGTGCGGACGTCGTTCGAGTGATCGCTCGCTCGTTCGGCGACTACATCACCAACGAGGTTGTCCCCGGCCGCTCGAACAGGCCCAACTATGCATCCAGTCTGTTCGCTCCGACGCACGCCCGCGTGGTAATCGACGGCGAGGAGGTCCCGACGCGGACACACAGGTTGCTGCACGCCGGCGCGATCGACCTCCATATCGGCGGCCCGTTCCGGCTCTTCCCAAAAGCCTCCGAACCTGGCGCGCTGCATTTCCAAGCCGGGGAGATGAGGCCCTCGAAGATCATCGTGCGCTTTCCCGCGGCGCTAACCACCGGTACGCTCCGCGGTGATCGGCTACGCGACGTCAATGGCCGAGAGATGATCATCGAGGCCGAGGACGAGCCGCTGTCGCCGATCATCGACGGCGAGCGTTTCGTCGGCATCGTCAGGCTTGTGGCCCGCGCGGGGCCGCGCTTCCGCATCGCCCAGGTAAGTCGTCAACTGCCGCCCCGGCGCGAGGCGCGACCGAGACTTGACGCAACATCGAGTGGGAGCGACCCGCACGGTTCCGATTCCTGACAACAGGCGCCGTTGACTCACACCTTCTCACGAGGCTATCGCAACATGGACGACGTCGTGGTGGCGGCGGCACTGCGGGCTACAACGCAGCCCGAGTCGCCAGCGGGATGGGCGCGGCCGTCACCGTTCTCGACGTCAACATCAACAGACCAGGCGGCGAAGTCCTGGTGAGCCAACCAGTACGAGACGCCATTGGCGACTGCGACGACATCCGCTTCGACGAGGGGCGCGACGCCAAACTGAAGGGGCTGCCAGACACCGCTGATCGGCCCGTAACACGCGGCGATGTTGCGCCGCGTCCGGCGCGTGAACGCACGCGTGCCTCGTTCGTGAGGTCACCGCTCGGCCTGGATGGTGCGTGTGATCTGGGCGGAGAGTTTGGGGTCCCTCAGTAGTTGGTCGATGAGTGCGGCGAGGACCTCTTGTCCGGTGACGCGGGCAAGTCCGATGCGGTCGGCGGCTTCTCGCTGCCAGATGTCGAGGGCTCGGTGCTGGGCGGGTGAGAGGTCGACTGTTCGTCGGACGCTTGTTCGTGGGACGCGTGTTCGACCGATAGCGACGGGTTCAGTCGGCGCTGCTGCGATGCGGTCGTTGGCGGTGCTCATTGTGGTGAGCTCCTCTCGGCATCGTATTTCAGTAGGTCGGTATATCAGTATATCCGTAGATTTGGAGGAGTTCTGCAATGATGTCGTCGTATGCGGTGGCGGCGGCGTCGGTGATGGGGAGTCCGTATGCCTGGGCGTACCGCTCCAGGTGCCCACTTGTGGGACGGAGCACCCGTGGCCCGTCGTCGGTGATGAGTGCTGTAGACGTCTTTGAGGCGGCGTTGGGGACGGTGCGGGTGCAGACGACGGCGAGGTCTGGCGGTAGGCTGCGGAGTCCGCTGGCGTCGTCGACAGCGGCCGGTATGGCCGGCAAGCGGGTTTACTCGATGCCGCTGGGCGCCATCAGCACAGGCCGATGACAGGAATACTCCACTCCCCGGCTTCGGACCACGGCAGGAGCGACTCGTTTTCGCCGTTGGCATCGACCCCGGTTGCTACAGTGCCGTGCTCCTGGAGGATATGGAACATGAACGCTACGGATTTTTTGTTTGCGGATCCGCCCGTGATGTTGGCGATAACAATGGTGATTGTCGGTGTCGCGAGGCGAATTCCGCCCTAACGATCATTGAGTACGGAAATGCGGAGATTCGTACGTCAGTATTGCTGTATTTACGGAGATTAACGCAGATAGCTGCTTATTTACGTGTACTGAGATACTGATAACAGTATCTACGGTGGTCTTGAATCCCCATACGCGGTGCGCCTAGCCGACAGGAAACCCAGCGCCATTAGCCCAGGTATATGCAACTTTTGCTTAGTAGCTGAATTTAGTCTGTGAGATTAATGTGCAGCACCGAAAAAGCCTTCAGAGGCTTTGCTTGAGATCGGTCGGCAGCGCTACTATTGGCTTTACCGATTGTGATGAAGGAAGTTGTTCCGATGATTTCGGCTAAGACCGACCTGGAAGGGGGATGACTCCTACGATGGAGACGCTCATCGATTACCTGCGGATGTGGGAAGCGCGGAGACCGGACCAGATCCTCTTCCGGTTCGTCGATGTTGAAGGCCGGGAGCTCGAGCACTACACCTACCAGAGCTTCGCCGAGCGGACGCGTGAGCTGGCCGCCTACTTATTTACAGAGGCCGGGCTCAGGCCGGGAGAGCGGGCGCTGCTGGTCTACCCGCCCGGTCTGGAGATGGTGGCGGCGTTCTTCGCCTGCGCACGCATCGGGGTGATCGCCGTACCGGTCAGCCCTCCCTTGCCCATGGCGTTCGAAGCGGGGCTGGCCAAGCTCAACTTCATCGCGCGGGACTGCAAGGCCAAGGCGGTGCTGTCGACTAAGCAGTTTGAGTACGACTACCGCCTGCTGCTCGGCCACCGACAAGGCGCGCTGCCCTGGCCAGACGCCGAGCGGCTCCCCGAGCTGCCTTGGTTCGCGACGGATGGCACGCAGGACTTTGGCGGCGCCCCGGTGGCGGACACGCCTAACCCGGTGCTGTTCCTGCAGTACACCTCCGGCTCCACCAGCGATCCCAAGGGCGTGATCGTAAGCCACGAAAACATCATCGCCAACGGCTCGGCCTTCACGGGCAGCGAAGTGTGCGTCAGTTGGCTCCCCCAGCACCACGACATGGGCTTGATCTCCGCTTACTTGTTTGTGTTAGTGCTCGGCAGGACCACCCATGCGATGTCACCGGTCGACTTCCTCCAGCGGCCATCGGCCTGGCTGCGGCTCATCAGCCAGGTGCGTGCCACCCACACGCCCGCGCCGAACTTCGCGCTCGAGTACTGCCTGCGCGAGGACAAGCTGCCCACGTCCGAGCTGGCCGGGATCGACCTGAGCAGCCTAGACAGCGTGGTCGTCGGGGCAGAGCCGCTCCGGGCCAAGACCTTCACCCGCTTCCGGGAGCGGTTCGCTCCCTACGGTCTACAGCCCAACGCGCTGACCGGCGCTCACGGCTTGGCTGAAAACACTCTGATCGTGTCCCTCCGTGGGCGGCAGACCCTGGCTGTGAACAAGCGTGCGCTGCAGAAGAATCTCGTGCGGGTCGAAAAGGCTCTGCCCGAGAACAGCAACCAGACCCCGGTGGTGAGCTGCGGCAAGCCCCTGGCCGGGAACGTGGTCCGCATCGTCGCTCCCCAATCGCAGCAGGACCTGGGCGAGGGCCGGATCGGCGAGATTTGGGTGGACGGAGCGTCCAAAGGAGGCGGCTACTGGCGCCGGCCCGATCTCACCGCGCAGATCTTCGGAGCTCGCATCGCGGGCGATGACGAACACACCTATCTACGAACGGGTGATCTGGGCTTCATGTATGAGGGCGAGCTGTTCGTCTGCGGGCGGACCAAGGACCTGATCATCGTGCGCGGCGTCAACAGCTACCCCGGGGACATCGAGGCCATCGTGGAGCAGGCCGCGGAAGTCCGCAAAGGCTGCATCGCCGCCTTCTCGGTCGAGCGCGAAGAGCAGGAGATGCTGGTCGTGGTCGCCGAGGTGCGGGACGAGCACACGCTCCCAGACGCCAAGGCACTGGCGCGAGCGATCCGCAGGCACTGCCACATCGATCCGCACACCATCGTGTTCGTACCGCCGCGCAGCATTCCCAAGACCACCTCGGGGAAGATCAGGCGCGCGGAGACCCGCCAGCTCTGGCTGGACGCCAAGCTGCCCGTACATGCGACCTACGCCCATCAGGCCCACGAGGGGCCGGACGCCACCGAGGGGCCGCTAGACCGTTTCCGCAATCTCATCGAGAGCTATGACCTCACCGGGGAAGAGGACTGCTCCTTCGCGGATCTGGGCATCGATTCGCTGGCCCTGGCCGAGCTCCGCGGGGACCTGCAGGCCTTGCTGGAAGAGCATGGCGCCGGGGAGCTGGCCGAGGAGGTCAACACGCGCCTGCTGCAGCGCCTGACAGTCGCCGAGTTCTTCCGCCTCATGCGGCATTTCGGCGAGGGGTCCGGGCAGCCGCTCCAGGCTCTGAGGGAGCAGCTGGATCAGATTTCCGCCGAGTATGACGCATACGAGACCACGCAGATGCGCGCCGACGCTCGGCTGCCCCTGCCGGCGCTCCCACCGGCGCGAGCGGGCGTGCCAAGCGAGATCCTGCTCACCGGCGCGACCGGGTTTCTGGGACCGTTTCTGCTGAGCAGCCTGCTCGGGCAGACTTCCTGCACCCTCCACGCGCTGGTCCGCGCCACGGATGCCGCCCACGGCCTGGACCGGATCATTGCCGGACTGCGCCAGGCTCAGCTCTGGTCTCCGGCTCTGGAAGCCGAGGTCCGGGCGCGGGTGCGCGTGATCTGCGGGGATCTCGCCGAGCCTGACCTGGGAATTGGTGAGGCGGCGTTCCAGCGACTGGCTGAGAGTGTCGATGCCATCGTGCACAACGGCGCCCTGGTCAACTACGTCAGGACGTACGACGCCCTGCGGCCGGCCAACGTGGTCGGTACGCACCAGCTTTTGCGCCTGGCCATGACCGCGCACCGGAAGACCTTTCACCTGGTCTCGAGCACCTTCATCTACGGGTGGAGCGTCAAGCCGGTAGTCGGGGAGTCCGATGCGAACGCGGAGATGAGCGCCCTGGACTTCGGCTACTCGCAGACCAAGTGGGTTGCCGAGCAGCTGGTGCTGGCCGCGCAGCGGCAAGGACTCGACGTGCGCATCTACCGGCCCTCGTTGATCTCACCCACCAGTGCGGGTTTTGGGACTCAGGACGACATCTTGGTGCGCACAATGGCGTTCATGATCGAGCACGGCATCGCCGCCAACGCGCTCAACCAGCTCAGCTTGCTGCCGGCGGACCTGATCGCGGATCACATCGTCGCGCTGATGGATCTGCCGGCCGAGGCGGGCACCGTCTTCAACATGACCGCCGATGACTACTACAACCTCGTGGACATCACCCGGATCTTGTCCGAGCGCTACGGCTACCGCTTTGCCTACCACGACATCCCGTCCTTCGCCGAGCAGATGAACCGCCGGTCCACCCCGCGCGATCCGATTTATCCGCTGGTCGATTTCCTGACCCGCTCGGCGGATAAAATCGCGGCGATGCGCGACAAGCGCTATGGCAACACCCAATACCGGCACGCGCGCGCGCTGGCCAAGGTCCACCTGCGAGAGCCGGCCCTGACCGAGACAGTCGACAATCTCGTCCGGTTCCTGCGAAGCGAGCGTCTGATCACCGAGAATCAGTCCGAGAAGCGACGGATCGCTTAGCGACACAAGGGGTTTGACGATGTTCACAGTCGATGACCAGGCAGCGGGTCCGCACGACGCCTCGCTCGATCATGAACGACTCGTCCTTCAGGCGCGGGACGTCGAGTTCGACTGGGCGAAGCTGCCGTTCTACTACGTGCCCAACGAGCCCTTCACGACCCACTTCTGCAACGTCCTGCACCTGCTGCTGCCGGCGGGCGAGGAGTTCATTGTTGAGGCATTCAAGAACACGTTGCCGCTGATCCAGTACGACCAGCTGCGGCTGGACGTGCAGGGATTCATCAGCCAGGAGGCCATGCATTCCCAAGCGCACTCGGGTGTGCTCGGGCACTTCGCGGCCAAGGGCATAGACGTCACACCGTTTACCGACCAGATGACCTGGCTCTTCCAGAAGCTCATCGGCGACCGGCCCCGGTGGAGCCCGCGACGACGGCAGAGCTGGTTGCTCGAGCGGGTGTCGATGGTGGCGGCCCTCGAGCACTACACCGCCATCCTCGGCGAATGGATTCTCGACACCCCGCAACACGACGCCCTCGGCACCGACCCGGTGATGCTGGACCTGCTGCGCTGGCACGGCGCGGAAGAAGTCGAACACAAAGCGGTCGCCTTCGACACCATGAAGCATCTTCGTGCCGGGTACTGGCGGCAGGTGCGCACCCAGCTGCTCGTGACGCCGGCGATGCTGTGGTTGTTCATGCGCGGCGTGCGATTCATGTACTCCGTCGACCCATACCTGCCACCCGGGACCAAGCCGCGCTGGCGCGACTATTTCGACGCGGCGCGCCGGGGTTTGGTGCCCGGGCCGTTTGAATTCGTGGGGGTCATCGGCGCCTACTACAAGCCGAGTTTCCATCCGTCCCAGCTGGGTGGGGTTGGACGCGCGGTCGACTACTTGGCTAGATCGCCTGCTGCCCGCGCCTCTCACTGAGCACCGCCGCGGAGGACTAATGACCACGACTCAGGCGGCTCCAATCACCGTCACCGCGTCGGACGGCGTACCTTTAGCGGTCCACGCCTACACCGAGATCGACAAACGGCGCCCGAGCATCCTGGCGATCCACGGCTACCCGGATAACCACCGGGTGTGGGACGGGGTCGCGGAGAAACTTGCTGACCGATACAACTTTGTGGCCTGCGACGTGCGCGGGGCCGGCGAATCATCAACGCCGAGAGGCCGGTCGGGATATCGGCTCACCCAGCTGGTCGCCGATATCGGCGCGGTGATCGACAGCCTGGCGGTGGACCAGGTCCACCTGTTGGGACACGACTGGGGCTCGATCCAGGGCTGGGCGGCGGTCACCGACGACTCAGTGAGGGGCAGGATCGCCTCGTTCACGTCGATCTCGGGCCCGCACCTGAACTACGCGGGCAGGTTTCTGCGGTCACCGCGCACACCCCGCGCCGTCGCCGACGTCGCCAAACAGATCGTGGCCTCCTCGTATATCTGGTTCTTCTTGTGCCCGGGTGCGCCGGAGGTAGCGTTCCGGTCCCGGGTGGCTGTGAAAGTCTTTGAGGCGGTTGAACGTATCGGCCGATCAAGCACCCGCAGCCAACGTCGTGCGGCGTACCGGTCGATCGATGACTACCTCAATGGGCTCAACCTGTACCGCGCCAACATGCCCGCGCCGCTTCTCGCCCCCGGAAAGCAGCTGCCGCAGACAGGCGTCCCGGTGCAGGTGCTGGTAGCGCGCGAGGACTATTTCGTGACGCCTGCCCTGCAGCGGTTCACCGGCTCGATTCCGGCCGGCAGCAGGGTCGTCCCGATCGAGGGCGGGCACTGGGTGGTGAGCTCGCGTCCCGACGTCGTCGCGCGGCTGACCAGCGAGTGGGTGGACCTGGTCATCGAGCGCGCAGCTCCGGTCGGCGAGTCCGTCGTCGGCGCTGGCCCCCGCGACGTGCGAGGCAAACTCGCGCTGGTCACCGGGGCGGGCGCCGGCATCGGCCGGGCCACCGCGGTGGAGTTGGCCCGCCAGGGTGCGGCCACCGTCGTGGTGGTCGACCGCGATCTCGCCGGCGCTGAGGAAACCGCCGATGCCGTCCGGGCTGCCGGGGCCGAGGCCGCGGTCTACCAGGTCGACGTCAGCGACGAAGCGGCGATGAATAACCTTGCGGCACAAGTGCACAACAAGCACGGTGTGGTCGACATCCTGGTGAACAACGCCGGCATCGGGATGGCGGGCCGGTTCCTGGAGACGACGTCGGCGCACTGGGACACCATCATGGGGGTCAACGTGCGCGGCGTCATCTACGGCAGCCGAGCGTTCGGCGCCCAGATGGTCGAGCGCGGCCAGGGCGGAACGATCATTAACGTGGCATCGGCCGCAGCGTATCTGCCGTCGAAATCCATGGTCGCCTACGGCACCACAAAGGCCGCGGTCCTGGCGCTGAGCGAATCGTTGCGCGCCGACCTGGCCGACGAGGGCATCACGGTCACGGCGGTGTGCCCGGGCTTCGTCAACACCAATATCGCCAAGAGCACCATCTACGCGGGTATGACGGCCGAGCAGCAGGAGCGCGCCCGCCAGAAGGCCGACGCCGCCTATCGGCGTCGTAACTACACCCCGCAAGCCACCGCTAAGGCGATTGTCAAGGCCGTCAAGACCGGCCCGGCGGTGTTGCCGATCGCGGTCGAGTCCAGGGTCGGCTATGCGTTGCGCCGCATCAGTCCCTCGTTGGTTCGCCTGTTCGCGCGGTTCGACATTAGACGGAGATAGCGAGAGCCCTGTGTCGCAGACTATTTGGAGCAGTAGACCCGCCGACTTGTACGGTCGCCGCAGGCGCGACCGCTTGTACACCGCATTGTCGGGCGCAGGTGTCCTCTTCGGCGGCTTCGCGTCGGTGTCGCGGTGGACGCCTTCGCGGGTAGTGCCGGTGCAGCGGACCAACACCGCGGTGGTCACCAAACGTGAACTGCTCACGCCCGACGTAGTCGCATTGACGTTGGCCGACCCCGATGGCGAATTGCTGCCGTCCTGGACACCCGGCGCGCACATCGACGTTCGGCTGCCCTCGGGCCGCCGTCGCCAGTACTCGCTGTGCGGTTCGCCCGGGCGGCGCACCGACTACCGTATCGCAGTGCGCCGGATCGCCGACGGCGCCGGCGGCTCGATAGAGATGCATGACAGCTTCGATGTGGGCGACACCCTGGTGTTCGAAGGTCCCCGCAACGCGTTCTATCTCGTCACGGACGAGCATGACGTGTTGTTCGTGATCGGCGGCATCGGGGTGACGCCAATCCTGCCCATGATTCAGGTGGCTCATCAGCGCGGAATCAACTGGCGCGCGGTGTATGCCGGCAGCAGCCGCCAGTACATGCCGCTGCTGGACGAGGTGGTGGCGGTGGCGCCAGATCGGGTCACCGTGTGGGCTGATGACGAGCGTGGCCGAATCGCCACCGCAGGGGATCTGCTTGCCAACGCCGGGCCGACGATAGCTGTCTACGTGTGCGGCCCAACCGCCATGCTGGAGTCGGTGCGCACAGCGCGCGACAAACACGCCAACGCGCCACTGCACTATGAACGGTTCAGTCCGCCGCCGGTCGTCGACGGTATCCCCTTCGAGCTGGAACTCGCGCGCTCGCAGCGGGTGCTCAGCGTGCCGGCGAACCGGTCGGCGCTGGACGTCATGCTCGACCGCGACCCGACGACCGCGTATTCGTGCCAGCAAGGGTTCTGCGGGACCTGCAAGGTCAAGGTGCTGGCCGGGGAGGTCGATCGCCGGGGGCGCACCGCGGAGGGCGATGACGAAATGCTGGTCTGCGTGTCGCGGGCCAAAAGTGATCGCGTGGTGATCGACGCCTGATCGACAATCAGTCATCCTGCTCATCGTCGACGAAGAGGCGTTCCGGGTGGTGATAGTCGTTCGTCCTAGCCTGGCCGTCGTGGGGGTACCTCCCGCTTGCGGGGGACTGCGGTCGGGTGGCCCGGAGGGGTCGCACATCCGGGCTCCCTCAGAACCGGGCGTGGAGTCTCCCGTCACCCGGCTCTTGCACCGTCATCTTGCGCGCGTGGCGACGATGACGGTCTGAAACCCGCGGCGGGCTTTGGTGCTCTGATAGAACGCGCGCAACGGCCCCGGTGCCCGGCTGGCCGACCAGGCGGCCTCGGCCAGCAGGCCACGCACATGCGCCCGACCGGCCTTGCTGATGCGCCGATGCACCGGTGCGCCGTTGCCGGATTGGCGCACCTCGGGGTTGAGCCCGACGTAGGCGACAAGCTTGTCGGGGTCGGTGTACGTACCACTACAGCAACCCGAGAGACGGCAACGCCGGGGGAGCGGACAGCGAGACCCTTCGATGTCATGCGCTCAACCTCTCCCCTGCGGTTTGCAATCGCCTCGGCTGGAAACACTGGGAGCTGGCTGTTTGCCAGCTCGCAGAAGCGTTACGTCGCCCATGTACGACGGACTGACAATTCCGCAAATGAGCGGCCACCGCATATCGGGTATGTCGCCGCCAAGGTCTACCGGACGTTCTACGGTGAGGCCCCCGCCAAGATCGCCCGGCGGTTAGATGTCAGCCGGGAGGGCTGAGCAAACGTTCCACACTCTTCGTGCTCGGCAGGCGCCTCGGAAACTGTTGTGCCGCAAGCGCCACTCACCTGCTCAGCCGCGGGTGGGCTCGTAGCGGAGCGCACCGAGCGCGACTCAAGGTAGCCGACGCCAAGCAACACGATCGCCGCGAGCGCCCAGCCGATCAGAATGTCGATGACATAGTGCTCGGCCGAGTACACCAACGCAAAGGCCATCGTCAGCGCGTACGCCACCAGGAGTGGACGCCATCGCCAATGAATACGGCGCCAGAGGAACATCACGACCATCGCGGACAGTCCGGCGTGCAGCGACGGAATGGCCGCCACCAGGTTCACACTGGCCTGCCCTGAGTCGATCAACACGCCGGCGGCGTGCAGTTGTAGCGTCCCCCAGCCGCGAGTGGAGATCCGCTCAACGAAGTGGTGGGCACCGGGCTGACTCATCCGCATGGCGCCGAGAAGCCCGCCATCGGGAACTCTCGCCGGACTGCGGAACATGCACGGCGGATTGGCGGGCCCACCGGCGATGTCGGCGACGGTGCAGCGGGCGGCGGCCCACGGTGGTGCGGCCGGCACGACGACGTAGACGACGAGCGCAGCAAACGACAACGAGACGAACCGCCACACGAACGCTTTCCACTCGTCCCGGTTATGCAGCCACAGCAACCCGGCGACCACGTACGGGACGATGAAAAACGACATGTAGACCGTGCTGGTGATCACCTCCCACCACGGCGGTGTGGGCATTTTGATGCGTTGCTGCAACCAGACCGTCGGCACCGCGCCGAAGAATAACCACCGGTCCGCTTCTGGCTGAAACCGCCACAGGGTAGGTGTCCCGACCAAGGTGGCCGCACCACGGCTGAGGTCGTACAGCAGAAGGACAAGGGCGAACGGGAGCCAGTCACGAATGACCATCAGCATTTTCCGGCGGCGCCCGATGCTGGCGGTCATCAACCCGGTGGCGATGTAGACCAGCAGCAGTTCACGGTTGAAGGCGAGCCCGCTCGTCAGGGTCCGGTACACCACGACAACCGCCCAGGCCGCGACCGCCGCGCGCCGCACGAGCGTCAGTCGACGCTGCCAGCGCGTGTCATCGCGTTCGACGGGCTGAGTCGGTTCGACCGATCGCGCACGCAGGTCGCTCCCATTGTGTGGGGCGGCTGCGGTCTGGGGTTCGCGCGCGAACACCAGGGTCTTTCGATCGGTCGCCAGTGTCACCAGAGCAGACTTCCCACCCACGATGCAACACACACGCCCGTACATCTTGCCAATCGCAGCGGTGGGCCGACGCCCGACATGCCGGATAGCGTTCAAGCGCGGTTTGTCCGCGTGTTACCTGGCTCGGGCGGGGGACGTGGCCAAGCGGATCGCCGTCGGTCAGCCTGGGCCGCCCGGCCAGCGGGCCCGTCACGGGTCCCCAGCACCAACCGATTTGGCGGCGAAATCTGATTGCCCGGCTCCGTCTCGGGCCGTCCCGGCCCGCATCGTCTGAAGGCGGGCATCCCACTGCCGCTGTACCTCACGTTCTCCGGCAGTAGAGATCAGACCGGAGGGCGCGAACATCTTCGACAGCACCGGCTCGTCCTCCGTGAGCGGTCTGCCGTCACCGCGAATTGCCTTGAGCGCCACGATGATTCCAGCTAAGAAGACGATGACGACGACCGACGCGAAGATGACCGACAGGGTGCCCTGGATGAAGGTGTTCCTGATCACATCACTGAGCTGATCGGCGTTCTTCGCCGAACCGAACGCCGTTTTGCCCGCATCCTTGGCGGCGATGTACTGGAAATGCTGAGTCCAGTAGCCCACATTGGGGTCCCCGGAGAAAATCTTCTGCCATGACGCTGTCATGGTGACCGCGAGGTCCCACCCCAGCGGGATCCCCGGTATCCAGGCCCACTTCAGGTGGCCCTTCTTGATGACTACAACGGTGCAGACCGTCAGCGCGATCGCCGCGAGCAGCTGGTTGGCGATACCGAACAGGGGGAACAGCGTGTTGATACCGCCGAGCGGATCGGTGACGCCCATCAACAGAATGCTGCCCCACGCCGCGACCACGACCACGCTGCAGCTCCACGCGCCGACCCGCCAGCTTGGGTTGCGCAGCTTGGCCAGTGGACCGCCCAGGTTGCCAAGCCCGTCGGAGAGCATGAACCGCGCGACACGGGTGCCGGCATCGACGGTGGTCAAGATGAACAGCGCCTCGAACATGATCGCGAAGTGGTACCAGAACGCCTTGAGGCCCGCACCGCCAAATACCCGGTGCAGCACCTCGGACATGCCGAACGCCAGCGTCGGCGCTCCGCCGGTCCGCGACACGATCGACCGCTCGCCCACGCTGCTGGCGGCCTGGCTGATCTGCTCGGCGGTCGCCGGGGCGCCGCGCAAGCCGAGCCCATTGACGTAGTGCGCGGCGGTGGTCGCGGTGCCGCCGGTCTGCGCGGCCGGGGCGTTGAGGGTGAAGTACAGGTGCTGGTTGAGGATCGACGCGGTGATCAGCGCCATCACCGCGACAAACGACTCGGTGATCATGCCGCCATAGCCGATGAACCGCATCTGGCTTTCCTTCTCCAGCAGCTTCGGCGTCGTCCCCGATGAGATCAGCGCATGGAACCCGGACAGCGCGCCGCACGCGATGGTGATGAAGAGGAAGGGGAATAGTGAGCCGGCGAACACCGGCCCGTCGCCCCGGCCGGCGAACCGCGAGATGGCGGGTGCCTGGATGATCGGCTGCGCAATACAGATACCGATCGCCAGCAGGGCGATGGCGCCGACTTTCATGAACGTCGACAAGTAGTCGCGCGGCGCGAGCAGCAACCACACCGGCAGCACCGACGCCGCGAAACCATACACGATGACGAACCAGCTAAGCGTGACCGGCGACAGGTTCAACCATGTTGCGCCCCAGGATGTTTCGGCCACACAATCGCCGGAGGCGACGGCGAGCAGCAGCAGTCCGAACCCGATCAGTGACACTTCGGATACCCGCCCGGGACGTAAGAACCGCAAGTAAAAGCCCATGAAGACGGCGATGGGAATCGTCATGGCGATCGAGAACACACCCCATGGGCTCTGGGCCAGTGCCCGCACCACCACCAGTGCCAGCACCGCGATGATGATCACCATGATGACGAAGGAACCGACCAGTGCAGCGGCCCCGCCGATGGCACCGAGCTCGTCACGGGCCATCTGGCCCAGAGAACGGCCACGTCGCTGGGTGGAGATCCACAACACCAGGTAGTCCTGTACACAGCCGGCGAGCACCGCCCCGACAACGATCCAGATGGTGCACGGCAAATAGCCCATCTGGGCGGCCAGCACCGGACCGACGAGTGGCCCGGCTCCGGCGATGGCGGCGAAATGATGGCCGAACAGCACCCGACGGTCGGTCGGCAGGTAGTCGGTGCCGTTCTCGAAGATTTCCGCCGGGGTGGCGTGATCGTCGCGCGGGCGAACGATCTTCATTTCGATTAGCCGCGCGTAGAACCGGAATCCGATAATGTACGTGCAAATCGCGGCGATCACGAACCAGACCGCGTTCACCGTCTCCCCGCGGACAAACGCGATGATTGCCCAGGCGATCGCACCGATCACGGCAATCGTCCCGAAGATGATCTTGTGCCGGAACGTGATGGGTGAGCGGTCGATGATCGCGACGGGTGGCAGGTCGGTGTCGGTGCGGATGTAGCTGACGTGTCCGTCGTGCGTTCCATCCGGCGGTGCGGCCTGTCGTCCTGCCACAGCGGCTCCCTCGACCATGCTGCGTTCGTGTTCCCGGTGATCCTCGCACCGGTGGGGCCACAAAGTGTTAACGCGGCCTAGCCGACGGGTGACGAATCAGTTGTTCGGTTCGTAGAGGGCGCGCACGGTGTCGATGGTGTCGGCGTCGGCCGGGCCCTTGTCGTCGCGGTAGCGCACCACCCGGGCGAACCGCAACGCCAGCCCACCGGGGTAGCGGGATGACCGCTGCACCCCATCGAAGGCCACCTCGACCACCTGCGCCGGCCGCAACTGCACGACGTAGCCGTCCGTCGGGCCGATCGCGAGTTCGTGGAACCGTTTCGTCTGCCAGTCCAGCATGGCGTCGGTCATGCCTTTGAATGTCTTGCCCAGCATCACGTACCCGCCGGTGGTCGGGTCACGCGCGCCCAGGTGAATGTTGGAGAGCTTTCCGCGACGGCGTCCCGACCCCCATTCGACGGCAAGCACCACCAGGTCGAGTGTGTGCACCGGTTTGACCTTCAGCCAGCTCGCGCCGCGTCGGCCCGCCTCATACGGTGCGGTCGGCGACTTGGCCATCACTCCTTCGTGGCCGGCGGCCAGCGTCGCGTCCAGGAAATCTGCGGCGGCCGCCGCGTCGGACGTCACCAGCCGGTCGACCCGCTGCCGCGCCGGCACCCGCTCGTCGAGGGCGGTCACCCGGTCGGTGGTCGGCGCGTCTAGCAGGTCGGCGCCGTCAGCATGCAAGATGTCGAAGAAGAACACCGACAGCGGCTGCGCCGCACGGGCGGCCGCGATATCGACCGATCGGCCAAACCGTGACCCGGTGACCTGGAAGGGTTGCGGCCGGTAGTCGGGCCGCAACGCGATCGCCTCACCGTCGGCGATGAGTTCGCTGACCGGCAATGCCAGCGTCGCCTCCACCACCTCGGGCAACCGGGCGGTGACATCGTCAAGACTTCGGGTGTACACGGTGACCTCGTCGCCGGCCCGGTGGATCTGTACTCGCGCGCCATCCAGTTTCGCTTCGAAAATGGCTGCGCCACCGAGCCGTTCGAGCGCCTCGGCCACGCTGGTTGCGCTTTGCGCGAGCATCGGGCCGACCGGACGGCCCACCCGCAGGGTGAATGCATCCAGTGCTGGCGCCCCGCCGGAGAGAGCCGCTGCCGCCACCGCCGGTAGATCTCCGCCCAGCATTGCCGCGCGCCGCGCCGCGGCGGCCGGGATTCCGGCGGCCCTGGCTACCGCGTCGGCCATGACACCGGTCAGCGCGCCCTGCCGCAGCTCACCGGCCAGCAGCCGCCGCAGAAAAGTCTGCTCGGCCTCGGTTGCCGCTGCGAACAGGCCGGCGACGAGTTCAGCGCGCCGCGCCTGTGCACCTTTGCCGGATATCGCGCCGATCTTGGAGAAGGCGGCGTCGACGTCGGCGACGGTCAACACCGGGTGCGCCGCTGCGGGTGGTAGGGACCGCAAAGCCGCCCAGCCAACGCCGATTTGGCGTTGCGGCAGCTCACCGGAGAGCCACGACACGATGATCGCGACCAACGTGGGATCGGCGGCGGCGCCGCCCAGCAGGTCGGCGATGCGCGCGATCTTGATCAGGCGCGACGAGGTGCCGGCCAGGTCACTGGACGTGGTCGCGACGTCGATCAGGAGCACAGTTCAGCTTGGCACGCTCCACCGGACCCAGGCCGGACGTCGCGCAGGCGGCCCGCGCTAGCGTGCTTGGTACCGCCCGGCGACGATGCGCGTCGTGCGCGGGCACCCCAGCTTGCGAGGGGACGGCGTGAGGAGGAGCCGGGCGATCGGATCCGGCCAGGTGAGGAGGTTGGAATGGAGATCAACGGCAAGAAGGTGGTCGTCGTCGGCGGCGCCTCAGGGATGGGCCGGGCCAGCGCCGAACTGTTGGCCACGCGCGGCGCCAGTGTCGCGATACTGGATCGCGAAGCTTCCGATGGCAAGAAGGTGGCCGCTGGTGTGGGGGGCAGTTTCTACCCGGTGGACGTCACCGACTTCACCGGCACCGAAGAGGCGTTGCAAAGCGCCGTTGATGATCTCGGCGGGCTGCACGTGATCGTCACGACCGCCGGCGGCGGCATCGCCAAGCGGACGTTAACCAAGTCCGGTCCCCATGATCTCGAATCCTTCCGCAGCGTTGTGGATTTGAACCTCGTCGCGACCTTCAATGTCAGCCGGCTGGCGGCCTGGCATATGAGCAAGAACGAACCTGAGGATGAGGAGCGCGGCGTCATCATCAACACCTCGTCGATCGCGGCCTTCGAAGGCCAGATCGGGCAGGTCGCCTACACCGCCGCGAAGGCCGCCATCGCCGGGATGTGCCTGACGATGGCGCGCGACTTGGGGTCGCTCGGGATCCGGGTGCTAGCGATCGCCCCGAGCCTGTTCGCCACCGGGTTGACCAAGGGCATCCCCGACGAATACGCCACCGCGCTGACGAAGGACGCGGCGTTTCCGCGGCGTCTGGGCCGGCCTGCGGAATACGCCAAGCTGGTGGCGGCCATCGTGGACAACCCCATGCTCAACGGCCAATGTCTGCGGCTGGACGCTGGACAACGGTTCGCGCCTAAGTGATGTAGATGCCGCCGCCGGAGCAACTCCGTGGCCATCCCCGGGCGATTCCATACCGTCGCGTATTAAGTACACTCTTTGCACGCGGGCCTGGTTGAGTCCGCCGCATTCACGAGGAGGGCCCTGATGGGTATCGGACTGACCGAGGACCATCGTGAACTCGCCGAAGTGGCCCGCGCGTTTTTGACCTCGCAGAAGGCGCGCTGGGCGGCGCGGTCGCTGCTCGATTCGGTCGACGAGGCCCGCCCGCCGTTCTGGCAGCAGCTCGTCGAGCTCGGCTGGCTCGGACTGCACATCGATGAAGAACACGGTGGCTCCGGCTACGGCCTGCCCGAACTCGTGGTGGTCATCGAGGAGCTTGGCCGAGCGGTGGCGCCGGGACCGTTCGTGCCGACTGTGATCACGTCGGCGGTGATCGCCAAAGACGGTAGCGCGGACCAGAAAGCGCGGCTGCTGCCGGGGCTGACCGACGGAACGGTCACCGCGGGCATCGGCCTGGACGGTCGGGTTCAGGTCGAGGACGGGGTCGCCAACGGTGAGGCCGGGATCGTGTTGGGTGCCGGGCTTGCCGAGCTGTTGCTGATCGCTGCCGACGACGACGTGCTGCTGCTGGAACGCGGCCGCGCGGGCGTGTCGGTCGACGTGCCCGACAATTTCGACCCGACCCGACGCTCCGGGCGTGTTGGCCTCCGCAATGTCAGCGTCACCGCCGACGACATCCTGCGCGGCGCCGGGGAATCGGCTCTTGCCCGCGCGCGCGCACTGTTGGCCGCCGAAGCGGTCGGTGGGGCCGCGGATTGCGTTGACGCCGCGGTCGGCTATGCCAAAGTGCGCCAGCAATTCGGCCGCACCATCGCCACCTTCCAAGCGGTGAAACATCATTGCGCGAACATGTTGGTAGGCGCCGAGTCAGCGACCGCCGCGGTGTGGGACGCCGCCCGGGCAGCGGGCGAGGATGAGGAGCAATTCCGCCTTATGACGGCGGTCGCCGCGGCGCTAGCCTTCCCCGTCTACGTTCGCAATGCCGAACTCAACATCCAGGTGCACGGCGGCATCGGTTTCACCTGGGAGCATGACCCGCATCTACACATGCGCCGCGCGTTGGTGCTCGCGGCACTCTTCGGCGGTGACGCGCCCGCTCGGGATGTCTTCGAGCGCACCGCGGCCGGTATTACCCGGGTCAATACCCTGGACCTGCCGGCCGAGGCCGAAGAATTACGCAAGCAGATCCGTGCTGACGCCACTGAGATCGCCGCGCTGGACAAACAGGCGCAGCGCGACAAGTTGATCGAGACCGGCTACATCATGCCGCACTGGCCCAAACCGTGGGGCCGGGCCGCCGGCGCGGTGGAGCAGCTGGTGATCGACGAAGAGTTCCGGGCCGCGGGTATCAAGCGCCCCGGCTACTCGATCACCGCATGGGTGATCCTGACCTTGATCCAGCACGGAACCGCGTCACAGATCGAAAGATTCGTCGAGCCGGCGCTGCGCCAGGACGAGATCTGGTGCCAGCTGTTCTCCGAACCCGACGCCGGATCGGATGCGGCTGGCATCAAGACCCGCGCCACCCGGGTTGACGGCGGCTGGAAGATCAACGGGCAGAAGGTGTGGACCAGCGGGGCGCATTACTGTCAGCGCGGCCTGGCGACCGTGCGCACCGACCCGGGTGCTCCCAAGCACGCCGGTATCACCGCGGTGATCATCGATATGAAGGCACCCGGTGTCGAGGTGCGGCCGTTGCGCCAGGCCACCGGTGGCTCAGAGTTCAACGAGGTGTTCTTCAACGATGTGTTCGTCCCCGACGAAGACGTCGTCGGCGAGCCCAACGCCGGATGGACAGTCGCCCGCGCGACTTTGGGCAACGAACGGGTCAGTATCGGGGGCGGTGCGCCCTTCGGCGAGGGCCTGGGGCAGCTCCTCGTGCATATGACCCAGCAGCGCGAAGATCGGTTGGCGGGCGCCAGAATTCGCGTCGGCACCTTCCTCGCCGAGGATCACGCCCTGCGGCTGCTCAATCTGCGCCGCACGGCCCGCAGCGTCGAGGGAGCGGGCCCTGGGCCCGAAGGCAACATCACCAAGCTCAAGCTCGCCGAGCACATCGGTGAACACGCCGCGATCTGGGCCGCGCTAGTGGGCCCTGAGACCGCGCTGACCGATGGGCCGGGCGCGCTGATCGGCCGGACGGCGCTCGCCGCCCGCAGTATGGCGATCGCCGGCGGCACCTCCGAGGTGACCCGCAACCAAATCGCCGAGCGGATTCTCGGCATGCCGCGAGACCCGCTGATCAAGTAGCTGGTGCGAATAGCGGCACGAACGCTGCGTCGTCGCCGACTCCCTGCTGCTCGAATCGGACCTCGACGGGCATGCCGCACACCACTGAGTCCGGTTCGCAGTCAATGATATTGGTGGCTAACCGTAAAGCGGCCTGTTCGGCGAGTTCGACGATGGCGATCACATAGGGGGCCGGGACGTCGGGGTTATAAGGATGGAAGTTGACCGTGTAGGTGAACACCGTGCCCCGTCCCGATACCGGCCGCGTGACCAGCGGGCCGCCACAGTCGGGGCATTCGTCGGTTGGGGGATGCACCCAGCGGGCACACTCGTCGCAGTGCTCGATGAGCAGCTGTCCGTCTGCGCCGCCCGACCAGAACGCCCGCTCGCGGTCGCGCTTCGGAAGCATGCGCGCAGGAGGCGGAGATTTCTGCTCGGGTGCCACAGGCAATACAGTACACTTTATTAGCTCTGGGCGTGTAGCTGGGCTTACGGGCGGTGCTGATGCGGTACTTCGAGAAGGATGCGATCCTGTCTGGGATCGGCATCTCGCGAATCGGCCGCCGCACCGGCATTCCGGGCCTCGAGCTGTCCCTGGAAGCCGTGCAGGCCGCCATAAGCGACGCCGGCCTGGTTGCCGCTGATATCGACGGCGTCGCCACCTTAGGCGACACTCCTGCCACCGAAGTGACCGCCGCGCTGCGGATCGAACCCGCCGACTGCGGAACCGGGTTCGATAGTGGTGGTCTCTTGAGTCCGGTGATGTCGGCGTGCCGTGCGGTCGCCGAGAGGCGGGCCCGGCATGTGCTGGTCTACCGGACAGTACAGATGATCGGTGGCACGGTGCCGACGTCGTCGCCCGCCGCGGATGCGCCGCGTCCGGCGCTCGCGCGGATTGTCGAGTCGCCTGCCGACGGTGATCGGCCCGCTATCGGACCGATGGATGATGTGCCCGATCTCGTTGCGGCCCATGCGTACTCTGCGGCGAACTGGCTGGCGTTGAACTGCCGACGCCACATGGAGTTGTACGGAACCACCAAAGAGCAGTTGGGCTGGCTTGCGATCAACAGCCGGCGCAACGCGGCGCTGAATCCGCTTGCGGTGTACCGCGAACCGATGACAATGGACGATTACCTGGCCGCGCGGCCGGTGTCGACGCCGTTCGGGCTGCTGGATTGCGATGTCCCCGTCGACGGGTCGATCGCGGTGGTGGTGTCGGCCGCGGAGTACGGCCCGAAGTGCCCGCATCGGCCGGTGGCCGTGGAAGCGATCGGCGGGTCGAACGGCACCGGTGGCTGGTTCCACCGCCCGGACTATCCCAAGATGGCGTCGGCCGACGCGGCGGCGCAGATGTGGTCGCGCACAGACCTCAAGCCCACCGATGTCGATGTCGCGGAATTGTACGACGGGTTCACATTTCTCACCATCGCGTGGTTGGAAGCGCTCGGGATATGCGGTGACGGCGAGGGCGGCCCGTTCGTCGAAGGAGCTACGCGGATCGCCCCCGACGGCACGTTGCCGCTGAACACATATGGCGGGCAACTCTCGGCCGGGCGTATGCACGGCTACTGGGTACTGCACGAGGCGTGCCTACAGTTACGCGGTCAGGCGGGCGAGCGGCAGGTGTCCCGGCGCCCAGAAGTCGCCGCGATCGCCGTGGGCGGCGGTCCCATTGCCGGATGCATGTTGCTGACGTGTTGAGGTCCGTTGTGGGAGAGCATAATTGACTGCTGAGTCAAGCATCGATAGCTATTTGCGAACCGGTTCCGACATCCATCGGCCTGACAAGCGAGCCTCGACGATCGCCCGCCGTATCGAGGGCGACATTATTCGCCGCGGCTGGCCCATCGGGGAATCGCTTGGTTCCGAGCACACCCTGCAAGAACGCTACCGGGTGAGTCGATCGGTGCTGCGAGAAGCCGTTCGCCTTGTCGAGCATCATCAGGTCGCCCGCATGCGTCGCGGACCCAACGGCGGACTACTCGTCTGCGAGCCCGACGCCGCCCCGGCGACCCGCGCCCTCGTCATCTATCTCGAGTACCTGGGCACCACGATCGGCGATCTGCTACGCGCTCGCCTGGTGCTCGAACCGTTGGCGGCATCCCTGGCCGCGGAACGGATCGACGAAGCAGGCATCGACCGACTGCGCGCCGTTTTGCGCGCAGAGGAACACCGAAAGCCAGCGCCGCAGGATGAATTCCATGTCGCGCTGGCTGAGCGATCCAAAAACCCTGTCCTGCAACTGTTTATCGACGTCCTAATGCGGCTGACTCGGTCTTATTGCCCGGCTCCTCCTCAGGCCGCTGCCCGGCCCGCATCGTCGCCACGCAGCGCCGCTGAACAGCCCGCATCGTCACCGGGCGGCCGATATGGCCGGGATTCGCACGCAGACTCCACCAGTGAAGCGCTGGAGGCCGTCGACCGGATGCACGACGACCACTCCGATATCGTCGCCGCCGTCACCGCGGGTGATTCCGCACGGGCAAAGACGCTCAGCGAACGGCACGTGGAATCGGTGAGCGCCTGGCTGCAGCGACACCACAGCCCGGGACGGGGCCGGGGGAGAACGGAGTTCAACCGTGAGGCGCCGCGCGGCAAGCTCGCCGAGGTGTTGGCCGCCACTATCGGTGACGATATCGCCGTGAACGGCTGGCAGGTCGGCTCGGTCGTCGGTACCGAGACCGCGCTGCTGGAACGCTACCAGGTGAGCCGGTCGGTGCTGCGAGAAGCGGTGCGGCTGCTCGAATATCACGCCATCGCACGGATGCGCCGAGGACCCGGTGGCGGGCTGGTCGTGACAAAACCTCAGGCGCAGGCCAGCATTGATACTTTCGCGTTGTACCTGCAGTACCGCAAACCCAGCCGCGAAGACTTGCGCTTGGTCCGCGATGCCATCGAGATCGACAACGTCGCAAAAGTTGTCAGACGCCGCGAAGAACATGAAGTACGGGCCTTCCTCGACACGCATCGGCTGGTGATCGACGAAACCCCCAACGATGTGCGCAGGGCGGGTATGGCGGAGTTTCTGTTCCACATCGGACTGGCGCAACTGGCCGGCAACGCGGTGTTGGATCTGTTTCTGCGGATACTCGTTGAGTTGTTCCGGCGGCACTGGTCCACCAGCGAGCCGAGGCTGCCGAGTCGGGGCGACGTCATCGACGTCGAGCGCGCTCACCTGCGGATCATCGAGGCGATTGCCGCCGGTGATGACAGCCTGGCCCGCTACCGACTCCGTCGTCACCTGGACGTCGCCGCGTCGTGGTGGCCCTAGCGCGGGTGTTCAATCGTCGGTGTTGCCGGGTCCGATTGCCACGCTCCTCCTCGGGCCGTTGCGGCCCGCATCGTCGTTGCGGCCCCAGCCCATCAACTCCAGGCCGGCCATTACCTGCTGTGCGCCGGCCTGGTCTGTCTTCTCGACCACGAAGCCCATGTGGATGATCACCCAGTCGCCCGGGGCGAATGTCTCCTCCGGCAGCATGCCGACGTTGACCTTGCGGTTTTCACCAGCGACATCGACCAGCGCGAGTTGCCCGCTGTAACCGTCGAGCATCCGGACTACCTGACCCGGAATCCCCAGACACATTTCTCAAACCTCTCATACCGCGTTCTGGGCCGCACCGCGGGCCTCGTCCTGGACCCCTTCGCGATCCTGCAGCATCGCCACCGTCGACTCGACAGCCGCCACTGCGTCCGGAACCGCTGCTTGGACCGCCTCCCGCCGGGGCGGTCACCGGCAGCGTCCATGCGGGCAGCTGAGTCACCGACGCGCGATCGGACCTGCATCCGACGGGCCGGGTGGCCGGCACCCGGGCGGTGAGCACCGGGCCGACCGGGATCTGTAGCGCCTCCCAGTTGCGGCTTTTCTGGGCGCTAAATTTTGGGTCTACTCCCACCTGCTTGCGTTGTCAACGGTCTTCAGCAAATCCCGAGTGCTTTCCATAGGTTTCTCGGATTCGCCCTATTTCGGTCCGCAGCACGGTATTGTCAGCCGCCAATCAGCCTCCTGCGCAGCCTTTTAGCGCATCTACGTCAATGATGTCCCGGTCGTCCTGCAAGTGTCCTGCAAACCAATTGCATCTATTGACCGGGTACGACATGTCGGACCGTCGAGCCCGCCACGAATCGCCGCAGCCAGCCAAACCAGGCCGCCATGCCGTCGCCTGTGCGGGCACTCACCGGCAGAACCGTCGCCGTCGGGTTGACCTCGTGGATACGGGCGATATAGATGTCGACGTCGACATCAAGATGGGGGACTAGGTCGATCTTGTTGAGCAGCACCAGATCCACTGCGCGGAACATCACCGGGTACTTCAGCGGCTTGTCGTCGCCTTCGGTCACCGAGTAGACCATGGCCTTGGCGTGCTCGCCGACGTCGAACTCGGCAGGGCACACCAGGTTTCCGACATTCTCGATGACGACGAGATCCAGGCTGGCCAGATCCAGGCCCTGCAGCGCACGGCTGACCATGGGGGCGTCGAGGTGACATTCGCCGCCGAAACCGTTGCCGGTGTTGAGCAGCGATATCTGTGCGCCCCGGCCGCCGAGCTTGGCCGCGTCGAGGTCGGTGGCGATGTCGCCCTCGATCACCCCGACAGCGATCTGGCCGGCGAGTTCGTCGAGAGTGGCTTGGAGCACGGTCGTCTTGCCGGAACCGGGTGAGCTCATCAGGTTCAGCGCACGAACCCCGTTGCTCTCGAACGCTTTCCGGTTGAAGTCGGCTTGGATGTCGTTCTCGGCGAAAATCGCCTCCAGTATGTCGATCCGCTGGGAGCCGGTGTTGTAGCCACTGTGATCGCCGTGGTCGTGGATGTGTGCTGTGCCGTCGGCGTGTTCATGGGTGCGCACGTCGTCGTGGTCGTGGACGTGGACCGTGCCGTCGTCGTGTCGATGAAACCTACCCATGGCTCTAGACCCTTTCCCGGGCCCTTACGAAACGTCCAGCGAGGTCACCTGGAACTCGTTACCGCGCAGTACCTCAACGTCGGCGCTCTCGCATTGCGGGCAGAACAGTGACCACCGTGAGGTGATCCTCGAGTGTTGGCCGCATGAACGGCACTTCACCTCAGCGGTGACGAACTCGCATTCCAACTCGGCGTCGGGCATGTCCTCGTAGTCTCGGACGAGCGTCCAGCAGAATGACAGTGACTCGGCAACCACCTGGCGAAGGGCGCCGATCTGGACGCGGACCACATCGACGTGGCGACCGTTGGCGTACGGTTTGACCACGCCGGCGATCGCTTGGCACAGCGAGAGCTCATGCACGCCTACTCACCGCCGTCTCTTCAAGCCTGGTCGCTGACAAGCCCATGAGCCTGTTGTACACCCGAGAGCCCGCCGGTGTAGCAGAGCGGACCGAAAGGC
>DASPOT010000237.1:0-6000 GCA_035625875.1 Mycobacterium sp.
CAACAAGTACAAGGTGCCCGCCAACGCGTCCGCCGTGATCGTGAACCCCACCCTGGTGGCGTCGCGGAGCATTCAGTTGGAGCCACCCTACAAAGGTGGTCCGGTGATGGCCGATAACGCGGTGATCCCAATCGAGCGCACCCAGGTGCCGACAGAGTGGGACTCGCTGCGCGACAGCGTCGCCAACATCATCTCCAAACTCGGCCCGACACCCGAGCAGCCCAAGGGCCCCTTCGGTGACCTCATCGAGTCGTTCGCCGACGGGCTGGCCGGCAAGGGCGAGCAGATCAACACCACGTTTAACAGCCTGTCGCGGTCGTTGACCGCGCTCAACGAGGGCCGCGGGGACTTCTTCGCGGTGGCGCACAGCCTGGCGCTTTTCGTCAACGCCCTGCGCAAAGACGACCAGCAGTTCGTGGCGTTGAACAACAACCTGGCCGAGTTCACCGACAGGTTAACCGGGTCTGACCGGGACCTCGCCAATGCGATAGAGCAGTTCGACGGCCTGCTCTCCACCCTGCGCCCGTTTTTGGCCAAGAACCGCGAGGTGCTCGCACGCGACGTCGACAACCTCGCCAACCTGACCACCACGCTGGTCCAACCCGAGCCGCTGAATGGTTTGGAGACCGGCCTGCACGTCCTGCCGACGCTGGAGGAGAACCTTAGCCAGATTTACCACCCGTCGCACGGCGCGGTCATGTCCATCCCGGCAATCCCGAACTTCGCGAACCCGATGCAGTTCGTCTGCAGCATGATTCAGGCCGGTAGCCGGCTGGGCTATCAAGAATCCGCCGAACTGTGTGCGCAGTACCTGGCGCCGATTCTCGATGCGATCAAGTTCAACTACCTCCCGTTCGGGCTGAACCTGTTCAGCACCGCCGAGACGCTACCCAAGGAAGTCGCCTACTCCGAGCCCCGGCTGCAGCCGCCGAACGGGTACAAGGACACCACCGTCCCCGGGATCTGGGTGCCCGACACCCCGTTGTCGCACCGCAACACCCAGCCCGGCTGGGTTGTGGCGCCCGGGATGCAAGGCACGCAGGTGGGGCCGATCACGTCGGGCCTGATGACTCCGGAGTCACTGGCCGAACTCATGGGTGGCCCGAACATCGCACCCCCGCAATCAGGGCTGCAGACCCCGCCGGGACCGCCGAATGCGTACAACGAGTACCCGGTGTTGCCACCTATCGGCTTGCAGGCCCCACAGGTGCCGATCCCCGGTCCGGTCGCGCCGACGCCCGCGCCTGCTGGACCACCGCTACCCGCGGAGGCGGCCACGTCAACAGGACCGGGCTCGTGAGGCGCGCGACGAGCGCGCTGCGCGCGAGGAGCAAGCCGAACCGACGGCTCCAGTGGCGCGCGATGAGCGCGATGAGCGCGAGTAGGCGGCCGAACCGATGGGCACAGAGGGGGGCGGTGAGCGTGAGCGCGGTGCGCGCGTTGGGTGGCCGGGTCCGATACCGGGCCTGGCAGGGGCTGGCTCTACTGGTGGCTGCCGTCGCGCTGACGTCGTGCGCGAACTGGCACGGAATCGCGAATGTGCCGATGCCCGGTGGCCCGGGCACCGGGCCCGGCTCCTACACCGTCTACGTACAGATGCCCGACACGCTGGCCCTGAACAACAACAGCCGGGTGCGGGTGGCCGATGTCTTTGTCGGCACGGTGCGCGCGATCAAACTGAAGAACTGGGTCGCCACGCTGACGCTACGTCTGGACAAGAGCGTCAAGTTACCCAAAAACGCCACCGCCAAGATCGGGCAGACAAGCCTCCTGGGTTCTCAGCATGTGGAACTGGCCGCGCCACCCAACCCCTCCCCGGAGCTGCTGAAGGACGGCGACATCATCCCGCTGAAAAATTCGTCCGCTTACCCCACGACCGAGCAGACGCTGGCCAGTCTCGCCATCGTGCTGCGCGGAGGCGGCGTCCCGAACCTCGAAGTGCTGCAGAACGAAGCCTACAACATCGTGTACGGGCGGGCCGACCAGATCCGTGCCTTCCTCGGCAAGCTGGACACCTTCACCGCCCGACTCGACGAGCAACGGTATGACATCACTCGAGCCATCGATTCCACCAACCGGCTGTTGGCGTACGTGGGTCCCCGCTCGGACGTTCTGGATCGGGTCCTCACCGAATTCCCGCCGCTGATCAAACATTTCGCTGACAAACAGAACCTTTTGATCAACGCGGTTGACGCGATAGGAGGGCTCAGCCAGGTTGCCGACCAATACCTGTCCGCCTCGCGGAGCAACCTCCACCAGGATCTGCTGTCGCTGCAATGCCCGTTGAGGGAACTCGGCCGTGCCTCACCGTATCTGATCCGCGCACTCAAGCTGATCCTCGTCCGGCCGTTCGACATCGACGCCGTGCCGAAGTCGTTCCGCGGCGACTACTTCAACCTGTCGCTGACGGTTGACCTGACCCTCAGCGCTGTCGACAACGCGGTCCTCACCGGGACCGGATTCTCCGGAGCGCTGCGCGCGCTCGAGCAATCGTGGGGCCGCGACCCCGAAACGATGATCCCCGACGTCCGGTACACGCCGAACCCTAACGACGCCCCCGGCGGGCCGCTGGTCGAAAGGGCTGATAGGCAATGCTGACCCGCTTTATCAGGCGCCAGCTGATCCTGTTCAGCATTCTAAGTGTGATCACAGCGATTGCACTGGGCTGGTACTACCTGCGGATTCCCACTGCGGTAGGGATCGGCCAGTACACGCTGAAGGCGGACCTGCCCGCGTCGGGCGGTCTGTACAAGACGGCCAACGTGACTTATCGCGGTGAAACCATCGGCACGGTCACCGCCGTCGAGCCGACCGAGACGGGCGCGCAGGCGACCATGAGTATCGCCAACCGCTACAAGATCCCGATTGACGCGTCGGCGAACGTGCATTCGGTGTCGGCGGTCGGTGAGCAGTATCTGGACCTGGTGTCGATAGGCAACCCGGGCAAATACTTCTCGCCGGGACAGACCATCGCCAAGGGTACCGTGCCCACTGAGATCGGGCCGGCACTTGACGCCGCCAACCGCGGGCTGGCCGTGCTGCCCAAGGACAAGATCGCCTCGCTGCTCGACGAAACAGCCCAAGCGGTCGGCGGGTTGGGCCCCGCGCTGCAACGGCTGGTCGATGCGACGCAGGCGATCGTCGGCGACTTCAAGACCAACATCCAAGATGTCAATGACATCATCCAAAACTCCGGGCCGATCATCGACAGCCAGGTCAACTCGGGTGACGCGATCGAGCGCTGGGCGCGCAACCTGAACATCCTGGCCGCGCAGAGCGCGGAAAACGACCAGCACGTGCAAAGCATCTTTACCCAAGGGGCACCGACCGCCGATCAGGTCAACGCGGTGTTCAGCGACGTCCGCGAGTCGCTGCCGCAGACACTGGCGAATCTCGAGATCGTGCTGGACATGCTCAAGCGCTACCACAAGGGCGTCGAGCAATTGCTGGTGGCCTATCCGCAGGGCGGCGCGGAAGGCCAGACGGTAACGGCGGCTTTCCCGGGCTACGCTGCGCTCGACAACGCGCTGACGATCAACCAGCCCCCGCCGTGTCTGACCGGCTTTCTCCCGGCATCTCAGTGGCGGTCTCCGGCGGATACCAGCCTGGCGCCGATGCCGTCCGGAACATATTGCAAGATCCCGCAGGACGCTCCGGCCAACGCCGTGCGCGGGGCACGCAACATTCCGTGTGTCGATGTCCCCGGTAAACGCGCTGCGACGCCGGGGGAGTGCCGCGACCCCAAACCGTATGTTCCGTTGGGGACTAACCCGTGGTATGGCGACCCTAACCAGATTCGCAACTGCCCGGCGCCAGCAGCGCGCTGCGATCAGCCGGTGGATCCGGGCAGGGTGATACCAGCACCGTCGATCAACAATGGCCTCAACCCGGCGCCTTCCGACAGGGTGGCGGGGACGCCACCGCCCATCAGCGATGTGCTGCAGCGGCCGGGGTCGGGCACCGTGGAGTGCAATGGGCAGCAGCCAAACCCCTGCGTCTACATCCCCAGCGGGCCTCCCACGGCCGTCTACAGTCCACAGAGCGGTGAACTGGTAGGACCCGACGGTGTCAAGTACGCGGTCGAAAATTCGAGTAAAACAGGAGACGACGGATGGAAGGAGATGCTGGCGCCGGCCGGCTGAACCGCACCGACGTTGCTGACGGCTCGTCCGAAAGAGTGGGAGGCAGTCAGTGAAAAGCTGGCTGATGATCCGGGTGACGCAGCACCGGTTACCCCACCGGTTGCTCGGTGCGCCTGGGTCGTGGTTGGTTGATCCGCATCACCCCGCTGGAGCTGAAACCTCGACTATAGGGAAAACCGGGGATGCATACCGCGGGCGGCTGGGAGCGCTGAATACGCTACGCCGTTGGGCCCGTGAGGCTTCGATGGCTTTGAGATGTTGCTGATACGTGAACTCAGGTCGGCTCCATTGTCCGTGGTGCGTTCAATCCTGCTGATTTGCAGCGCTTTTCGCTTCAGTCTGGACCTGTCGGCGGTGAGAACTTCGCCCGTCCCGCCTAACGCCAATCATTCGCACGAAGCTCGTCGTGCAACTTCCCCGACTCGTGTTCAGCCCTGGCCGGACTGTTGACACTGACCGCACGTACAGTCATATACTTAGCTCTTGATGGGCTGGCAAGGTCGGAACGGTCTGAGTGCCCTGAATCGGAGCGTACCGCGGCGGGCTCTGCGCATACAGCTGGTCCAACACCACGCGGCCAGCTGGTGAACACAGAGATCGGAGCGAAATGCGGGAAGTGATTGGCCTAGGCCAACTCCGGAGTAACGCGTGTACGTATCTCGAGCGGGTTGCCGCCGGGGAGACGATCGATGTCGTCCGTCGCGGCAAGCTGGTGGCCCGGATCGTGTCGGTCGGTGACTGGAGGGTGGCTCCGATCCCGGCGCGATCTGTCAAAGTCGTGGCACCGGACGCTGGTGGGTGGGTCGGGCTTGACGAACTGCGAACGCGTGCCGGGCGGTGTTTCGATCGGGTTGCCGCCGGGGAGACGATTTATGTCGTCCGTGGCGGCAGGTTACTGGCGCGGATCGTGTCGGCCGGTGACTCGAGGATGACCCCGATCCCGGCGGACGCTGGTGGGCGGATCGAGCTAGACGAACTGCGAAAGCGTGCGGGGTGTTATTTCGATAGGGTTGCGGCAGGGCAGACGATTGAGGTCATCCGTGGCGGCAAGCTGGTTGCTCGCATCGTGTCAGCCGCTAGGAACGACCCCCGCAGGACAGCCTAATCGCTGCTGTTGTCGACGGCGACTTCGGCGGGCTGGCCGCATTTCGCGGAATTTGCGGGCCGGCACGCATTGGAGCGTTACTGTCTCCGCTAGGCAATTGCAGACGAGGCCGGGGAGGACAAATGGCGGCCTACCAGACCGTGGTCGTCGGCACTGACGGCTCAAAGTCGTCGCTGCGTGCGGTCGACCGTGCTGGCGAGATTGCCTCCGAGTCGAACGCGAAGCTGATCATTGCGACGGGGTACTTTCCCCCCAAGGAGGATTTGCGCGCGGCCGACATCCTCGGGGACGAGGGCTACAAGGTGCGCGGCAACGCACCAATCTATGCGATCTTGCGCGAGGCCCGCGACCGGGCCAAGGCGGCCGGGGCGAAGGACATCGAGGAACGGCCGATTCAGGATGCTCCGGTGCATGCGCTGGTGGACCTTGCCGAGCAGGTTGGCGCCGATCTGCTAGTGGTCGGCAATGTGGGACTGAATGCGCGATCCGCGATCATCGGGCGGGTTTTCTCGGTCCCCGGAGGTATCGCCAGCATGGCCAAAGTCGACATACTGATCGTTCACACCACCGGCTGACCTGCGGCGCGCCGTCGCAATGCGACGTATGTGAGCAGGGTATGGGACGTGGCTGTCGGGTGCTGGTGGCAGCATGGGTGTGTGACGACGCCGTCGCTGTCCTGGGATGTGGTGTCCGTTGACAAGCCGGACGATGTCAATGTTGTGATCGGACAGGCGCACTTCATCAAAACGGTCG
>DASPOT010000238.1:0-4403 GCA_035625875.1 Mycobacterium sp.
GCGACCGTTTCGCGGTCTGGCACGAAATCACAGCCGCTGCAGCGGCATGAAAGACACCGTCAGTCAGTAAGTTCCGCAACCTAATCCACTCACATCTACTGCACCACAAGTATTCTCAAATAACTTGACGATGCCAGCCGACGTCAGCATCCCGTACGCGCGGCGGATCAAACGAGCCAATCCCCAGTATTTGGTGGACATCCCATTCAATTACCTCGACTCGGACCTCGCCGTCCTGGGCCAGTGGGTCCGTGGCTGCTAGCGCGGCTGCGTCCTTCCTCGACGGCGCGCGCAGCACATAGATACCGACCGTGCCGTCCGCACTGGGCCCGGAGATCAGCACGGTGCCGCGCTCATGCTGGGCACGCATCCAGGTGAAGTGCTCGACGACACCCGCGCGGTCATCTATTGGCGAGGCGTGGTGACGAAGGACGAGATAGAACTTCACGAGTGTTCCTCCGAAAACTACATGCCGCCGGAGGCATCGATGGTGGCACCGGTGATATAGGAGGCGTCCGGGGACAGCAAAAACGCAGCAACTGCGGCGATTTCCTCGGGTTCGGCCAGCCGCCCGATTGCGTTCATCGATCTAATGACCGCCTCGGCCGGGACGTCGCGCAGCGCCGGCGGAATGTAAAGCATGCCGACTTCGGCGGCCATGTCGGTGGCGGTGCCCCCGGGTGCGATGGCGTTGATGGCGATGCCCCGTTCGGCCAACTCGGGCGCCAGGTTCAGCGCCATCGCCGAGACCGCCGCCTTACTGGCCGCATACAGGGTGTGGCCGTAGACGGCGATGCGCGCGCTGATCGAAGACGTCAAAACGATGCGCCCGCCACTCTTCATGGCCGCCACCGCTGCCTGGGTGGCAAACAGCTGGCCGGCCACATTGATACGAAAGACGCGATCAAAGTCGGTGTCGGTGATCGACTCCAAGGCGCCGAAATGCTCGACACCGGCGTTGCTAGCCAAGATGTCCAGGCCGCCGTACTCGGCGACCACCCGTGCCACCAGGTCCACGGTTTGGGCGCGGTCGGCGACATCAGCACGAAATGCCGCCGCCTGGTAGCCCTTGTCGGTCAGCTCGCGCACCAGCGCCTCGGCAGAAGACGCGTTGGCCAGATAGTTCACCGCTACTGCCGCGCCCTCGGCGGCCAGCCGACGCGCGATCGCGGCACCGATCCCGCGACCGCCACCTGTGACCAGTGCCCGCTTGCCGGTCAGCCGTGCAGGTTCGTTCATGATGGCCTCCTCATCAGATTTATTCGGACAAATATTCTGCGGCTAGGAGAGTGAAATGCGGTGTGATGCATTGCACCGCATGGCATCTCTGTGCTGTGGCGCGGTCAGACGCCTATGGCCATTGGGACAGCGTACTGAAGACTTTCGCTGGAGGCCTCCGGTGATTGTATCGGGGTACCAGATCGCCACCTGCCGGGCGGCGGTTGGGTTCCTCGCCGTCAGGCGACGGCCGCTGGGTGCAGGGTGGGATAGTCGATATAGCCGTACGCCCCGCCGGTGTAAAAGGTTGTGGGATCGGCGTCATTGAGTGGTGCGCCGGTGCGCAGCCGCTCGATGAAGTCGGGGTTGGCGAGCGCCCAGGTGGCTACCGGGGCGACGTCGGCTAGACCCGACTCGACGTCGGTGGCCAGCTGGTCGAGGGTGCGCCCAGCGCGGATGAGCAGCAGCGCGTTGGGCCACAGCGCCCGGATGTCATGCAGCAGCGTCTCGCTGGTGAACGAGAACACGTCCAGGAAAGCCAGATCCAGGCGGGCCAGCTCGCCCACCAGATACCGGTACAGGGCGGCGGCGTCGGGGCCCTCGTCGAGCCCGCCGAGCGTGGCGCCGGGTGAGATCCGGATCCCGGTGCGTTCCGAGCCGATCACGTCGGCCACCGCCTCGGCCACCTGCAGCGTGAACCGGGCCCGGTTTTCGATTGGGCCGCCGTAGTTGTCGCTGCGCTGGTTAGCGTTGGGCGCCAAGAACTGGTGCAGCAGATAGCCGTTGGCAGCGTGGATTTCGACCGCGTCGGCGCCGGCCTGCATGGCCATCCAGGCGGCGTCGGCGAAATCCCCGACCGTCTGTTCGATGTCCATCCGTGACATCGCCCGCGGCGTGGGGGCGGGCTGCTTACCGGTCCGGGTATACATGTCCACGCCGGGTGCGATCGCCGAGGGTGCCAGCGGGGTGCGGTGGTGCGTGGTGTTGTCAGGGTGGGCCATGCGCCCCGCGTGCATCAGCTGGATGACCAGATACCTGCCCCTGGCATGCACCGCATCGGCCGCCGCGCGCCAGCCCTCGGCGTGGGCGCGGGTGTAGATGCCGGGCGTGCGCAGATAGCCCTGCCCATCGGCCGATGGTTGGGTGCCCTCAGTGATCAGCATGCCCAGTGACGCGCGCTGCGCGTAGTACTCCACCGCCAGCGGTGACGGGGTGCCGTCGGCCAGCGCGCGGCTGCGCGTCATCGGCGCCATGGTGATCCGCTGCGGCAGATCTATGTTGCCGATAGTTATCGGATCCCAAATGGTCGTCATCGATCGATCTCCTTGGTTGAAACTTCAAGTCAGGCCATTGTGACCACACTTGAGCTTTCAAGTCAAGGATTACGCTGGGTGCTGTGACCGAGACCTCCCACACCGCCGACACCCGCTGGCTCAGCGACACCGAGCGGGCGGCGTGGATCCCGTTCAGCGCGATGCTGATGGGCCTGCTCAGCGCCCTCGACACGCAACTGCGGCGCGACGCGAAGCTGTCGCTATTCGGCTATCTCGTGCTCGCGGCGCTGTCCGAGGCGTCCGAACGGACCCTGCCGATGACCGATCTGGCGGTGCTGGCCAACGGATCCCTGTCGCGGCTCTCACACGCCGTCTCGGCCCTGGAGCGCCAGGGTTGGGTCACCCGCCACCCGGCACCCGGCAACGGTCGCATCACGCTGGCGACACTCACCGAGGCCGGCTACGCGAAGGTGGTGGCAAGCGCGCCCGCCCACGTCGAAACCGTCCGCCGATTGGTCATCGACCCGCTGACGGAGCAGCAGTTGAACCAACTGAGCCGCCTGTCGGAAACCATCCTCACCGAACTCACTGCGCCCAATGACTGCCCGCCGCGGCAGGCTGAAAAGTGGTGATCGGTCGTACTCGTCAGCTATCCGGAGTACCGGCTTCGTCAGCCGGGGCCGTCAACGGTGCCTCGCCCTGCCCGATCTGCCTCATCACCGCGTCCATATCGGTGTGGTCCCAGACCTCGGCGAACTTCCCGTCTTCGACGCGATAAAGAGTCAACTCCGAAATAGTCACCCGACGACCGGTCGGCTCAATTCCCTGGAAGGCCCCCCGGTGGGTACCGGTGACCGTGAAGTGCACCGCGATATAGTCGCCGTCGACAACGAGATTCCGTATCTCCCAATGCCAGTCAGGAAATGCGGAGATCACAGGCGCGAATTGCGCCGCAACGGCGGCTGGATCCATAGGGACCTCGTTGACCTTGATGGTCGATGTATAAAAAGACGCCATTCGATCAAAATCGTGCTCATTACAGTACTCAAGATAAGACAGGTACAGGGATCGGTGTTCGTCGCGCTGGGTCACCACTGTGTTCTCGCCGCCTCACGTGGTCGACTCGCTTGCCTTCTCAAGCATCCTAGCGTTCCAGCAGCGGTTCGTATCCTGAGCTGCGTTTCGGTAGTGGCACTTGCGGGCGGGCATCGTTCAAGTTGTTTGCCTTGGTGTGGTGCTGCCAGGAGGCATTGTCAAGTTGAGCGAAGTGGGCGCGGTCGCCAATCACATCAGCCTCATGCGTCACATATGACCTGGGGGTTCACGAGAACGCATCGCCTCAAATCCTGGTCTGATTGCTCAACTTGACAATGCCAACGGCACCACTTATTACCTGTGGCGCGCGGTCGACCAGCACGGCAACGTGCTCGACATCCTGGTCTAGTCGGGTCGCAACGCAGCTGCTGGCAAGCAGTTTTTCCGCACGTTGCTCACGGGTCTGCGATACGTGGCGCGGGTGATCGTCACTGACCAGCTGGCCAGCTATCGGCTGGCCCACCGTGAGCTGGTGGCGTCGGTGACTCATCGCCGCTGGAAGTATCTCAACAACCGGGCCGAGAACTCCCATCAGCCGACCAGGGTCCGCGAACGGGTGATGAAACGCTTCGCCTCACCTGGGCAGGCCCAGCGATTCTTGGTTGCGTTGGGAAACATCCGAGGGCACTTTGGGCCCCGTCGTCATCTGATCAGCGCATCGCAGTGGCGAACCGAGATGCGCGACCGTTTCGCGGTCTGGCACGAAATCACAGCCGCTGCAGCGGCATGAAAGACACCGTCAGTCAGTAAGTTCCGCAACCTAATCCACTCACATCTACTGCACCACAAGTAGTCTCAAATAACTTGACGATGCCC
>DASPOT010000239.1:0-6183 GCA_035625875.1 Mycobacterium sp.
CGACGGTCCGCTCATGAGAGTTCAGGCGAATGCCGAGGGTGCGGGGTTGGGCCGGTGGCACAGATTTGCGATTCATGGGTCACGCACGTCCCCCGACGTGCCAGACTTAGCTGGCTAACATAGGCGGCCGGCCGCGGCCCGCCGATCGCGTCACGGCCAGCGTCGTGTTCGCCCGAACACCGACACGGCCCTGAAATCTTGATTCGTCTCCTAGGGGTGTCATGTCGGAAGCAACCGAGGCCGTACAGCCGCAGACTCCTTCCGAGGCAAAGCCCCTGGGTTACGACGCGTTCCTGTCCTACACGCATCGCGATCGGCCGGTGGCCACCGGCATTCTGAGGGGCCTGCAGCAGATCGGGCGGCGAGTGGGCCACTTGCGGGCGCTGCGGGTGTTTCGCGATGACACCGATCTGACGGTGAGGCCCGATCTGTGGCGCCGCATCACCGACGCCCTTGACCGCGCCCGCTATTTGGTCGTAGTGCTCTCGCCACAGACCGCCACCTCGGTGCGGGTGAACAAGGAAGTCACCTACTGGCTGCAACACCGGGGCCGCGAGCAGCTGCTGCTGGTGTTGGCCGACGGGCATTTGCAATGGGACAAAAACCATGCACGCTTCGACCCGCAGGCTTCCGATGCCGCTCTCCCAGTGCTGACCCAGCGCGGATCGCTGCCGGCCGAGCCGTTCTGTATCGACGTCAGCGACGACGCGCCCTGGGATCCCCACGCGGCAATGTTCCGGGAAAAGGTCACCGCGCTGGCGGCCTCGATTCACGGTAAACCAAAAGACCAATTAGCCGGCGACGATCGGCGCGAGCAGCGACGGTTCCGCCGGCTGCGGGCCGCGGCGATCTCCGGGCTGGCCGTGCTGACTGTGATCGCGGTCACCGCGGCGATCGTCGCCTTGTTGCAGCGGGGGGAAGCCATCCGGCAACGGCAGGAAGCCATACGGCAGCGCGACCAAGCAATAGCTCAACGGCTGGTATTGGAAGCCAACGACATGCTCGCCGGTTCGAACTCGAGCGGCGACGCGCGCGCATTTCAGGAGTTACTGGCGGCCCGGGCCCTCGTCGCCGCGCCCGACGAAGCCCCATTGCTGCACGCATTAGCCGAACGCACCAACACCCTCAAGATCATCAATTCGGCGGCCATCATTCATGAGGTGGCGTTTAGCCCCGATGGGCATCGCCTCGCCAGCGCCGACCATGACCGGACGGTGCGGTTGTGGGACGCCAGCACCGGCCAACCCGTCGGCCAACCCCTCACTGGCCATACCGGCTCAGTGACCAGCGTGGCCTTCAGCCCGGACGGGCACCGCCTCGCCAGCGCCAGCTACGACCGCACGGTGCGACTATGGAACGCCGACACCGGCCAACCCCTCCGAGCGCCGCTGACCGGACACACCGACACAGTGTCCAGGGTGGCGTTTCGCCGCGACGGGCACCGCCTCGCCAGCGCCAGCCTCGATGGCACGGTGCGGCTGTGGGATGCCGACACCGGCCAACCCATCGGCGCCCCCCTCACCGGCCACACCGGCCAGGTCCTCGATGTGTCGTTCAGCCCCGACGGGCACCGCCTGGCCTCCGCCGGCCAGGATAAAACCGTCCGGCTCTGGGACGCCGACACCGGCCAACCCCTTGGAGCACCGCTGACCGGGCACGCGGACCCGGTGAACAGCGTGGCGTTCAGCCCCGACGGGCACCGCCTCGCCTCCGGCAGCAACGACAGCACACTGCGGCTGTGGGACGCCGACGCCGGCCAACCCGTCGGCCAACCCCTGACCGGACACACCGCCGCGGTATACGGGGTGGCGTTCAGCCCCGACGGGCACCGCCTGGCCTCCGGGAGCGATGACGACACGGTACGATTGTGGAACGCCGACACCGGCTTGCCCCTGGGTGCGCCGCTGACCGGGCACACCGCCGCGGTGTACGGGGTGGCGTTCAGCCCCGACGGCCGACGCATCGCCTCGGCCGGCTTCGACCAAACTGCGCGGCTATGGGATGCCGACCAGCCCCTGATCGGGCATACCGCCGCGGTCGTCGCTGTGGCGTTTAGCCCCGACGGGCACCGCTTGGCCTCCGGCGGCGAAGACGCCACAGTGCGACTGTGGAACCCCGACACCGGCTTGCCCCTGGGTGCGCCGCTGACCGGGCACACCAACTCCGTATTCGGTGTGGCGTTTAGCCCCGACGGGCACCGCTTGGCCTCCGGCGGCGAAGACGCCACAGTGAGACTGTGGAACGCCGACACCGGCCAACCCGTCCGAGCCCCGCTGACCGGGCACACCGGCGCGGTGTTCGGCGTGGCATTTAGCCCCGACGGGCACCGCCTCGCCAGCGCCAGCCGCGACGGCACGGTGCGATTGTGGAACGCCGACACAGGCTTGCCCCTGGGTGCGCCGCTGACCGGGCTCACCGGCCCCGTACAAGGCGTCGCATTTAGCCCCGACGGGCACTACCTCGCTGGCGCCGGCTGGGACCACACGGTGCGGCTGTGGGACGCCGACACCGGCCAGCCGATCGGCCAACCCATCACCGGGCACATCGACCGGGTAACCAGTGTCGCGTTTAGCCCCGACGGGCGCCTACTGGCCTCCGGAAGCGACGATGACACCGTGCGGTTGTGGAACGCCGACAGCGGCCAGCCCCTCGGAGCGCCGCTGACCGGACACACCGGCGCGGTGTTCAGCGTGGCATTTAGCCCCGACGGGCATCGCCTCGCCTCCGCCAGCCGCGACGACACGGTGCGATTGTGGAGTATCGACACCGGTCAACCCCTCGCCCAACCGTTCAACGGGCATGCAGGCCAGGTGTTCACTGTGGCGTTCAGCCCTGACGGGCAGCGCCTCGCCAGCGGCAACGCCGACGCCACCATCCGGTTGTGGCCGGCCGTCGGCAAACCTGAAATGCTGTGCGACAAGCTCGCCGCCAACATGAGCCGCCAGCAGTGGCGCAATTGGGTGTCGCCCGACGTTTCCTACGTCACCCAGTGCCCGGGGCTTCCCATCCCACCCGATTGATTCACAGGGCACCCGTATCCGCGTGTCCGTACACAAAGAATCAGGTCAGCAGCCGCGACCGTGCAGTCTCAGAGCTAAAGATTTAGAACACCGGTGACGGTCCATGGCTCGACGAGGGTCGTCTACCGGCAGCCATCTCGGCTCTACATGCCGCCCCTTGCTGATTGGGGCATCTTGAATGTCCTTAAGGTTTGCGCGTAACGCAGGGCCCAGTTACACCCAGGGAAGTGGTGTACAGGCCCCCGCGTCTGCTCGTGAGCCAGTTGTCATCAATGGCGGGAGGGTCGACCGCGCCCGAGTGGCGATCGGGTCCAGAGTCGGCTTTAACCGGACAGACCCGTTGCGCTTTCAAGACGTGACGGCGATGGCAAGGCCGCTGCGGCACGCACGAGCGCCGCGGTGGCGTCGACGTTGACCGCGCGGGCCAGCGCGCGGTGTGCGTAGCACTGGGGCGGGATGAGCGCGGCCAAATGGACAATGGCCGAAAAAGATACCTCGGCGACCAGCGCGTCGACCTGACGAGGGTCGGTCAAGTCGACGAAGCGCACCTCGACGTCGCGGCCGGCCAGCGGCGGTTGTAAATTGCGGTGCGCCGTTGCGACCAAGTGACGATCATCGGCAACCAGTTGCTCCACCACGGCCCTGTCCACGAGGCCGTAGGCGCCGGTGACGAGAACGGAATCGGTGGCGGCCACGCAGCGGTCCTTCGTCGGAGCGGCAGTAAAGACTTTCGGAATCGGCAATCTAGCCGAGCCGCGTCCTTAGTGGCGTAGATCGCCGCACCCTGAAAGAACGCGCCGTGGGAGCTGCGCCGTCGTACTCAATTCCCGACCGCAGTCCGGTGTAACCGCTTCAAGCGGCCGTCGCGTACATGAAAAGATGGGGCCTTCGGCCATGGCGGCCGCCGGTGCGCCCTTACGAGAATCGCATCATGACGCAACGCGAGCTCGAAGACCTCTCGCCCGACGAATGCTTCCAGCTGCTCGCTGCCGCACGTGTCGGGCGACTCGTGTACCAAGATGACCTGGGACCGCTCGCCGTGCCCGTCAACTACGCCATGGCCGGGCACGACATCGTCTTCCGCGTCGAGGGTGGCGCGAAACGAGCGGCGATGCAGCAACCGATGCTCGCCTTCGAGGTCGACCACGTCGACGAGGACCGGAAGTCCGGATGGAGCGTCCTGGTGCGAGGCGTCGGCGCCGAGGTCGACCTGGAACGAGTTCCCGCGCTGCTGCGAGCGATGGAGGACCATCCCCCGACGCCGTGGGCAGTGGGCATCCACAACGTGTGGCTTCAGATTGTGCCGCACACCGTCACCGGGCGGCGGCTCGGTGCGGAGCGGCCCGCGTGCTGATAGTTCTCATGCACAGCAGGGGCGGTTCGGATCACGAGCGAATCGCGATCGCGACGCTCGCAGGCGAGTTCCCGGCGGCGGCTGTGAGGACTGGCGGAGTGCCTATAGATTTGGGCTGCGCGGTCGTATGCGTTTGGGGCCTGTTGACTCGTAAGTTGTTGCAGATCGTGTCCGGTCGTGGCCGGCGCGCCGGGAACTGTCCACGAATCTTCGCCGAGTGTCCAAGACCTTCGGCGACGAAATCTTCATCGTTTGTCCCGATGGGGTTGAACTTTCCCGGTGGATTTGCCCGATATGGCTGATCCTTTGCCCTCATCGTTTGCCCGGAAGTTGAGCGCTGACAAGCACCCGCTGATAGGGCTGATGAGCGCTGTGTCAGCCGACCGCGTCACATGCCCGAAAAACGGGCCCCCCAAGATCGCCCAGGAGCGACGAAACACCTTCACACCTTCGGTGGGGTCCAGTACCAAGGCCCTACCGGTCGGCGATCACCGGTGCCGGTATTTTTCGCTGATCGGCGCCCATCGAACGCGAGACGAGCCGACAATCGTCGTGGCATGTCCAACGGTCTCCACTGATCGGAGAGGTCAAACGAAAGGCCGCCCTGCCGACTCGTGCGCCTCCCCAGACCGGTTCAGGCCGAGCGCTGCCGAATGAGGTTACCCAGGAAAGGGATCGGTATGTCACAGCAGAACATCGAGGTAGTCAAGCGGGGTTACGAAGCCTTCTCCGCCGGGGATGTCGAGACGGTGATGAGCCAGTTCGACGACAACCTCGAGTGGGTCCAGCCGGGCGAAAGCGCGATCAGCGGTATCTATCGGGGCAAGGGCGAATTCGGCGAATTCCTCGGGCGGTTAGCGGAGAAGGCGATCGCGGTCAGGGCGCTGTGCTTCATGGCCGATGGCGACACGGTCGTCGCGTTCACGGAGGTGACGGCCGGCCATGAAATGGGCGAAGACGCCGACGTGTACACACTGCGCGACGGCAAGATCGTACGGGCGCAGATCTACACCGACACGGCAATGATGGAGCGCGTGTTCGGCCGCAAGTAGGTCGCCGCCGGCTAGACCCACGCGAAAGTCGCACCGGGTCGGCGTCGACGGGTTCATCATCGATGAACGCTGGACCGGCTGATGTCCCGTGACGTCGACGCCGCCAGCCCGTTCGGGTAGAAACCGTTTCTGAAGTCGGTCGGCGCACTAGTGATGGGGGTCAAGTGGTCGCAGGCAAATCCTGTCAGCCGGACCGGCGTTAGCGCAGGAAAAATCAATTATTGGTCTAATGCAAGCGAATCCGTGTCACCTATCTGCGATTCCGAGACGCCAATCTGCCGTGCGCGTCGGTGTAGGTGAACGTCACATACTCGACGGCACGGAAATTCTTGTGAGGTACAGGATGAACCTGCTGTATTGGCCAGTGGGGCGTTGGACGCTTTCGATCACGACGTCGATGCCGAGCGGGTCGCCGTAGGAGCGCCGTGAACCGGCCGTGTCCAGCCGCCGCCTTGGGCGCGTTCCCAGACTGCCCATGCTGGCGTCGCGTGACGACGTTTGTGGGAAACGTGTGGAAAGTCTGCGGGCAAGCCGCGCCGCCCTCTATCGTGGGCTGCCATGTCCATCCTGGTCGTCCAGCTCGTCCCCGAGGGTCTTGCGGTCGGCGCCGAACAACCAGCCGTTCCAGTTCCGCGAGGGCATCGACCTCGCCACCTTCAACACGATCGACCAGGTGCTTCGGGCTGGCATGCACGCGATCGTCGAGACTCACCCGGATCAGCCCCTCCGTTTCCCCGACTCACTCCGAGAGTGGAGC